>DAMCRY010000189.1:0-4774 GCA_032115075.1 Massilia sp. | reverse complement strand
GGAGGAAGGCCGCAAGCCATCCGTGCCCGCGCCGCCGCGGCGCGTCCTGGTCGTCGACGACAACGTCGACGCGGCCCAGATGCTGGGCATGTGCCTGCAAATGGCCGGGCACGAGGTCGTCGTCGAGCATACGCCCGTGGCAGCGCTCGAACGGGCGCGCGGCGCGACGTTCGAGGTCTGCATCCTAGATATCGGCCTGCCGGAGATGGACGGCTACGAACTGGCGCGCCGGCTGCGCGCCCAGCCATCGGCCGCGGGCGCGCTGCTCATCGCCGTGACCGGTTACGGCCAGGACCAGGACCGCCGAAGCACGCTGGCCGCCGGCTTCGACCACCACCTCGTCAAGCCGGTCGCGGTGCCGTCCTTGCTCGCACTGGTCGCGCAGGCGCGCGGGCCGGACACCGCCTAAACCGCCACCTTCACCACCAGCTTGCCGAAATTCCGTCCCTGCAGCAGGTCGATGAAGGCGGCCGGCGCGTTTTCCAGGCCATCGACGACGTCTTCCCGGTAGCGCAGCCTGCCCTCGGCGATCCACCGCCCCGCCTCCTGGTAGAAGGCGGGGCGCAGTTCGGCGAACTCGCGCTGGATGAAGCCGCGCACGGTCAGGCTTTTCTTGAGCACGTCGCCCATCAGGAGCGCCAGCCGGTCAGGCCCGGGCGCGGCCTGCGGGATGCCGTTGTACTGGGCGATCAGGCCGCACACCGGAACCCGGGCGAAGTCGTTCAGCAGCGGGAACACCGCATCCCATACGTTGCCGCCGACGTTTTCGAAATACACGTCGATCCCATTCGGACAGGCTTGCGCCAGCTGCCACGCGAAGTCGGGCGCGCGGTGGTCGATGACGGCGTCGAATCCCAGTTCATCGCGCACGAACGCGCATTTTTCCGGGCCGCCCGCGATGCCGACCGCACGGGCGCCATGGATGCGCGCGATCTGCCCGACCGCCGAGCCGACCGCGCCGCTGGCGGCCGCCACCACGACGGTCTCCCCGGGCCTGGGCTGGCCGATCTGCAGCAGGCCGGCCCAGGCGGTGAAGCCGGGCATGCCGAGCACGCCGAGCGCGGTGCTGGATGGGGCCAGCTGAGGATCGAGTTTGCGCAGGTTCTCGCCGTCGGACAGCGCGTAACGCTGCCAGCCCGAGTGCGAGAGCACGACGTCGCCGGGCGCGAAACCGGCGTGCTTCGAGCTCACCACGCGCGCGACCGTGCCGCCTTCCATCACGGCGCCAATCTCGACCGGCTTGGCGTAGGACTTCGCATCGTCCATCCGGCCGCGCATATAGGGGTCGAGCGACAGGTAGAGGATCTCGAGCAGGAGCTGGCCGTCCGCGGGTTCCGGCGCCGGCGTTTGCACGATGCGGAAGTTGTCCGGCGTCGGCATGCCTTGCGGGCGCGAGGCGAGCAGGATCTGCTGGTTGAGTAAGTCGGGCATGGCTGTCCTTTCTGTTCGTCAGGGAGGACCGACCATGCTACGCTGCTTTGGCGCTCGTTGCCGGAGTTGCCCTACACTGTCGCTGGTTCTGGTAGCCGGTTGGTTGAGTTGCCCAACATATTGGCGAAAAACTCTAAGTCACACGGATCAAACTCGGCAATAGCAAGAGTTGGTCGCAAGGCTTCAGGCGCGCGATCGGGATGACGAGAATAGAACCAAATCTTCAGGACGATGCATTCTCGTAGTTGCCGCTTCGTGATGTGCTGATGGTACTGTGCGGCAGAAACCATCATATATGCAGAAAGCAGAGGCTTGAACCGCACTTCCTGTTCTGGCTCGCCATCATGTGCATGCTTGAAAAAATTTTGTGGAGCACGAAGTGAGTTCATGAAGTCTTTCTTTACTCCTAGCTCTTCAAGTACGACCGAGTCTTCTATCTCCCGAGGAATGTCTTTTGCCCTGCAAATGTCGGTAAAAATCTGATATGCCGCTGCCGCAAGAGTGTGTATTGAAACAGCATCTTCACCTCGGAAAAACATACGAATTGCTTGAGCGAGCTGCCGTTCTGCTGCCTCAATTTTGGTTATCGATTGAAAGTCAGAATTCATGGCATTACTCCTACCACTGTAGATAATCCGGTCAATCAAGCCCAGTTCTTCTTATTACAAAGGAAGGTCTTAAATAAGAAAATGTCCCGAATTGAATCAGGCAAAACTCAGCAGCGAACACGCATCTAGAATCATGTCTGAAATTAAACATACCCTGCTTTAACAGAGTCTTCAATACATGCATAGTGTCAAGGTCGCGCCTGATTGTCCAAGCTGCGCCGGGACGTGCAGCGATATTCAGGTCTCAGCGATCATTAGTGTTGGCGTAAAAGCATCAGCACTTGCAACTTGCGCAGGAATGGCATTAGTAACGCCAAATGGGATATGAACCGAAGGTGCTACGGTACTTGCGGACTTCAAGTGCGTATCTTGATCATCAAAGAAAATGTGTGGCTTTAATACACCTAATACCTTGCCTTTGTCGATTCCTCCCAAGAAGAACGCATCATTGGCATATACACCCCAACTCTCAAGCGTTTTGAGTGCCCTCTCATGTGATGGGGCGTTACGTGCAGTCACGATTGATACTCGCAGTCGATTCTCGTAGCCAGGATTATTCGCTTTGTACTCTTCTTCAACTGCTTGAATCTTCGAAATTTTCACTAGGAATTCTTTTAACGGACCAGGGTTGTGCGGTTCCATGACATTGCGGACTTCGTGGGCATGGAACTCGGATATTCCTCCTGCTTGGAACACGGATTCTGATTCGTCGCCAGCTAGCACACCATCGAAGTCGAAGGCGATTCGCAATGCTGCGTCATTCTCATCATCGACGTAATTCGACTCAAGCACTTGCCCCGCTGGATAGTTTGCAAGAATTGCCGCATCAACATCAATCTTGTTACCAGAAAGAAACAGCGCGATATTTAATGCTGGAATGTACTCATATGGCGAACGTCCTTGAGTAAAAATCGCTCTTGTTATTCCAAGACCGTAGTGCTTGATGGTCTTCATTGCCCTCAAACCAGTATCTGGATCGTTACGGGATAGCAGAACGACCTCGACAAGCGGATTGTTAGGCGCACTCAAATCGTTCAACGACAAGAGCCGCTTGATAAATGGAAAAGCGATACCTTTTGGAAAATGCTCGTTCAGATGTTCGCGCTGGTACTTCCGATACTCGGCTTCCCCAGCGCGCTCAAAAACGGCATGTGAGTCGCACAAGTCGAAGACTGCACTTGATGCCACACCAACAACTAAACGTTTGTCGAGATCGTAAGCCAAGAGTTTTCCTTATAAGAGAGCCTGAGCGCAGACCATATGTGTTCACACTCAGGAAAACAAGGACTATTTATCAGGACTTGCCATGTTGAATACAATACTCGCCACGAGTAACATGCATTATCAATCCCAGCTCAGCGTCCCGCCAGTCTGGTACTCGGTCACGCGCGTCTCGAAGAAGTTACGCTCCTTCTTCAGGTCAATCATCTCGCTCATCCACGGGAACGGGTTCTCTTCGTTCGGGAACAGCGGGTCCAGGCCGATCTGCACGGCGCGGCGGTTGGCGATGAAGCGCAGGTAGCCCTTGAACATCGGGGCGTTCAGGCCCAGCACGCCGCGCGGCATGGTGTCTTCGGCGTAGCGGTACTCGAGGTCGACGGCCTGCAGGAACAGGGCCTTCAGCTCTTCACGGAAGGCCGGGGTCCACAGCTGCGGGTTTTCCATCTTGATCGTGTTGATCAGGTCGATGCCGAAGTTCACGTGCATCGATTCGTCGCGCAGGATGTACTGGTACTGCTCGGCGGCGCCGGTCATCTTGTTCTGGCGGCCCAGCGCCAGGATCTGGGTGAAGCCGACGTAGAAGAACAGGCCTTCCATCAGGCAGGCGAACACGATGATCGACTTCAGCAGCTTCTGGTCGTTTTCCAGGGTGCCGGTCTTGAAATCGGGGTCGGTCAGGACGTTGATGAACGGGATCAGGAACTGGTCCTTGTCGTGGATCGACTCGATCTCGTTGTAGGCGTTGAAGATCTCGCGCTCGTCCAGGCCCAGCGACTCGACGATGTACTGGTAGGCGTGGGTGTGGATCGCCTCTTCGAAGGCCTGGCGCAGCAGGTACTGGCGGCATTCCGGGGCGGTGATGTGGCGGTAGGTGCCCAGCACGATGTTGTTGGCGGCCAGCGAGTCGGCGGTGACGAAGAAGCCGAGGTTGCGCTTGACCAGGCGGCGCTCGTCTTCCGACAGGCCGTTCGGGCTCTTCCACAGCTCGATGTCGCGCTGCATGTTCACTTCCTGCGGCATCCAGTGGTTCGCGCAGCCGGCGAGGTACTTGTCCCATGCCCACTTGTACTTGAACGGCACCAGCTGGTTGACGTCGGTCTGGCCGTTGATGATGCGCTTGTCGTCGGCGTTGACGCGCTTGGCGACTTCGGCGGCGGGGGGGGCGGCGTCGCCGGTGGTTTGCGGGGCGCGCGGTGCTGGCGCGGTGCTTGGTTCGTCGTCCCAAGAGAGCATGGTGTGGTTCCTTCTGTCATGGCTGCGTCCGCGCGGGGCGGACGAAGCGGATTCATTCGTTGTGTGCCCGCCTTCTCTCAGGAACCAAGCAGTAGCGATATGCGACGGACTTGGATTCCCGCCTGCGCGGGAATGACGGTCTATAAGTTAGCGGTTCAAGCGAGTTGCAGCTCACTTGAACCGTCGTTTGTGCTTATTGGCAGGCTTCGCACTCGTCGAAGCCGGCGTCGCCCGGACGCAGGTAGCAGGCGGCGCCTTCCACCACTTCGGCGCTTGCGGCC
>DAMCRY010000188.1:0-7639 GCA_032115075.1 Massilia sp. | reverse complement strand
CGGCCAGCAGGAAACAGAAAGCGGAAACATACTTGCTTAGCGACATGAAAGACTCCGGCGTGTTAGCAGAATCATCACGATGTCGCAAAGCGCGCCGCCATACTCTGCGCCAGCTCAGCGGTGTGCAGGCTTCAGGTGCGTCTTCGCGTGGCGAGCCGGCCGGCCGCACAGACGACGATGGCGGAGAGCAAGAGCCAGCCGTCCGGCTCGGCATAGGCCGGACGCTGCAGGGCCGGCTGCGGGCACTGGGCGATGGTCGCGGCTGGCGCCGGCTGTGCGGTGGCGGAGAAATCGAGGGGGAGAAGCATGGCGCGCATGGTCGGGTGCGGGATCGTCGGGACCTGCAGCATCGGCCATGCGGCTGGACTCGCACCTGCGCCAGCGCAGGCGTGCGCGCGAAAAAAAACCGGGGCGGGGCCCCGGTTCCTGCAAGCGGTCCGCTTACTGGACGCTGTTCAGAGTGATCTCGTAAACCACGCCCGAATTACCCGGAATCAGCGGGGGGCTGCCGGCCACGCCATAAGCCAGGCTCGACGGGATTTCGATGGTGCGCTTGCCGCCGACCTTCATGCCGGTCATGCCTTGTTCGAAGCCCGGGATCACGGCATTGGTGCCCATCTTGTAGGTGTATGGACCCGCTTGCACCTGAGCGCCCTTGTGGTCGCTCTTGCTGGCGTCGTACAGCCACAAGGTGTAGTTCAGCGTAACGGTCTTGCCGCTCACCGCTTCGGCGCCGGTGCCGACCGTGTTGTCGGTCTTGACCAGGGTGGCAGGGCTGCTGACGGAGACGTTGCCGCCGGCGGAATCGTCGTCGCCGCCACCGCCGCAGGCGGTCAGGCTCAGGATAGCAACGAATGCGGCGATCAGGGGGAGCTTCAGCTTCATGGAACGGATCCTTGCGAGGTAGGTGCGGGAAATAACTGCGAGAAAGTTAACACAACGAAACCTCGCACCTTACCTCAGCCATCCGTATGCGTGTGTACGGCCTTTGTATTTTTTTGTAATGGGTCGCCGCTGGCGGCGACCCCTTTCAGATTTCCACCTGGGTGCCGAGCTCGATGACCCGGTTGGGCGGAATCTGGTAATAGTCGGCCGCCGCGCGGGCATTCCGCGACAGCATGACGAACAGGTGTTCGCGCCACGGCGCCATGCCGCCGCCCGGGGCCGAGATCACGGTCTGGCGCGCGATGAAGAACGAGGTCTCCATCATCTCGAAGGTGAGACCGAGGCCGGCGCACTGGCGCAGGATGCCCGGGATATCGGGCTCGTCCTTGAAACCGTACTGCACATTGAGCTGGAAGCAGTTGTGTCCGAGCTCGACCACCTCGACCTGCTCGGCCGGCGCCACCCACGGCTCTTCCCGGATGTGCACGGTCAGGAAGACCACGCGTTCGTGCAGGACCTTGTTGTGCGAAAGATTGTGCAGCAGCGCATGCGGCACGCCATCGCTCTCGCCGCGCATGAACAGGGCGGTGCCCGGCACCCGCGCCGGCGGCGCCACGAACAGCGAATCCATGAAGGCCTCCAGCGGGATCGCGTGCTTTTCCAGGTTCTCGAACACCAGTTCGCGGCCGCGCTTCCAGGTCAGCATCAGGGTCAGCAGTACCGTGCCCAGCAGCAGCGGGAACCAGCCGCCGTGCAGCAGTTTCAGCGTGGTGGCCGAGAACAGCATGACGTCGATCACCAGGAAGAAGCCGGTCGCGCCCAGGCACACGACCAGCGGCAGGCGCCAGCGGTAGCGGGTGACGAAGAAGGTCAGGATGGTGGTGGCCATCATGGTGGCGGTGACGGCGATGCCGTAGGCGCCGGCCAGGTTGTCCGAGGAGCCGAAGCCGACCACGGCGATCAGGACCACGGCCAGCTGCAGCCAGTTCACGGCCGGGATGTAGATCTGGCCGATCTCGCTTTCCGAGGTGTGCAGGATGCGCATGCGCGGCAGCAGGCCGAGCGCGATCGCCTGCTTGGTCATCGAATAGGTGCCCGAGATGGTCGCCTGCGAGGCGATCACGGCCGCCATGGTCGACAGGATCACCAGCGGGATCACGCTCCAGGTGCCGAGCTGGTGGAAGAAGGGATTCTCGACCGCGCTCGGGTCGTTGATCAGGAGGCCGCCCTGGCCCAGGTAGTTCAGCACCAGCGCCGGGAAGGCGATCATGAACCAGGCCAGGCGGATCGGCTTGCGGCCGAAGTGGCCCATGTCGGCGTACAGCGCTTCGGCGCCGGTAATCGCCAGCACCACGGCGCCCAGCGCCACGAAGGCCAGCAGCTTGTTGTCCAGCATGAAGTGCAGCGCGTGGTAGGGATTCAGCGCGTTCAGGATCACCGGCGCCTCGATGATGTTGATCACGCCCATCACGGCCAGGGCGCTGAACCATACCAGCATGACGGGGCCGAAGAAGCGGCCGATGCCGGCGGTGCCGTGGCGCTGCACGCTGTACAGCAGCACCAGCACGACCACCGCCAGCGGCACCACGTAGTGCGCCATGCCGGGCGCCGCCACTTCCAGGCCCTCGATCGCGCCGAGCACCGAGATCGCCGGCGTGATCACGCTGTCGCCGTAGAACATGGTGGCGCCGAGCACGCCGATCACGAGCAGCGGAAAGTGCCAGCGCGAAGCCTTGGTGACGGAGTTGGTGGCCAGCGCCATCAGGGCCATGATGCCGCCCTCGCCGCGGTTATCGGCGCGCAGCACCAGGGTGACGTACTTGAGCGAGACGATGATGGTCAGGCTCCAGAAGATCAGGGAAACGACGCCGAGGATGTTGGGGGTGGTGAGCGGGAGGCCGTGCTCCTCGTCGAAGATCGCCCGCAGGGTATACAGCGGGCTGGTGCCGATGTCGCCGTAGACGATGCCGATGGCTGCCAGCGTCAGCGCCGCGACGCTGCTCTTCTTGTTTTCGGAACTCAAGGTTGCACCATTGTGCTGTTTTGGTGCAGCGCACCATAGAATAAAGACAAGGAAATTGCAAGAAGAATTCGTCTTCATCATACACGTGCGCAAAAAGCGCCCGCGCCAGCAGAGAAACTGCGCATCAGGGATAATGTCGACTCTGCAATTCGCCCCCCTTCTTCCCATGCGTTCCGGTATCCTGTCCGCGGCCCTCGCCTTCCTGTGCTGGGGCCTGTTCCCCATTTATTTCCATGCCATCGGCGACGTGCCGCCGGTGCAGATCCTGGCGCACCGGGTGCTGTGGTCGCTCGGTTTCCTGCTGGTTGTGCTGGCCTTGCGGCGCCAGTGGAAATGGCTGGCCCAGGTACGCCAGCCGCGCGTGTTCTGGAGCTTCGCCGCCTCGGCCTTCCTGCTGTCGGCCAACTGGCTCGTCTATATCTGGGCGGTGAAGAACGGCCACGTGATCGAGGCCAGCCTGGGCTACTTCATCAATCCGCTGGTGAACATCATGTTCGGCTATCTGCTGCTGAAGGAGCGCATGCGCCCGGCCCAGTGGGGCGCGATCGCGATCGCCGCGCTGGGCGTGGGCTGGCTCACCTGGCAGTCGGGCTCGGTGCCCTGGATCGCCCTGCTCCTGGCAACCACCTTCGGCGCCTACGGCCTGCTGCGCAAGACCGCGGCGCTGGGCGCGCTCGAGGGCCTGTCGTTCGAGACCATGGTGCTGTTCCCCTTCGCGGCCGCCTACGTCGGCTGGCTGACGGTGAACGGCGACAACGCCTTCATCAACGCGCCGCTCGACACCACCCGCATCCTCCTGATCGCGGCCGGCCCGATCACGGCGGTCCCGCTGCTGCTGTTCGCCACCGGCGCGCGCAAGATTCCGCTGTCCATCCTGGGCCTGCTGCAATACCTGTCGCCGACCATCCAGTTCCTGCTCGGCGTGTGGCTGTTCCACGAAGCCTTCAGCAGCGACCGCCTGGTCGGCTTCCTGATGATCTGGGCCGCGCTGGTCCTGTTCGCGGTCGAAGGCCTGCGCCGCAGCCGCGTGGCCAACAAAACCTGATCGAGCCCGCGCCGAACGCAAAAAGCTCGTTCCGGCGCGGGTTCTGTCGTATCCTGTGCACCTTAAACAACACCAGAGTTAAAGCATGGCCAATTACGTCTATACCATGAATCGCGTGGGCAAAATCGTCCCGCCAAAACGTCAAATCCTGAAAGATATTTCGCTGTCCTTCTTCCCGGGTGCGAAGATCGGCGTGCTGGGCCTGAACGGCTCCGGTAAATCGACCCTGCTGAAGATCATGGCCGGCATCGACACCGACATCCAGGGCGAAGCACGCCCGATGCCGGGCCTGAACATCGGCTACCTGCCGCAGGAACCGCAGCTCGACCCGGAAAAGACCGTGCGCCAGGAAGTCGAATCGGGCCTCGGTGAGGCCTTCGAGGCGCAAGCCAAGCTGGAAGCCGTGTACGCCGCCTACGCGGAAGAAGACGCGGACTTCGACGCCCTCGCGAAAGAGCAGGAGCGCCTGGAATCGATCATCGCCGCGGCCGACGGCGGCAACCTGAACCTGCAGATGGAAATGGCCGCCGACGCGCTGCGCCTGCCGCCCTGGGACCAGAAGATCGGCGTGCTGTCGGGCGGCGAGAAGCGCCGTGTGGCGCTGTGCAAGCTGCTGCTGAGCAAACCGGACATGCTGTTGCTGGACGAGCCGACCAACCACCTGGACGCCGAATCGGTCGAGTGGCTGGAGCAGTTCCTGCTGCGCTTCCCGGGCACCGTGGTGGGCATCACCCACGACCGCTACTTCCTCGACAACGCCGCCGAATGGATCCTGGAACTGGACCGCGGCCACGGCATCCCCTGGAAGGGCAATTACTCGTCCTGGCTGGAGCAGAAGGAAGCGCGCCTGAAGCAGGAAGAAGCCACCGAATCGGCGCGCCAGAAGGCACTGGCCAAGGAACTCGAATGGGCGCGCCAGAATCCGAAGGCGAGACAAGCCAAGTCGAAGGCCCGCCTGGCCCGCTTCAACGAGCTGAGCGAATACGAATACCAGAAGCGCAACGAGACCCAGGAGATCTTCATCCCCGTGGCCGAGCGCCTGGGCAACGAAGTCATCGAGTTCAAGAACGTCTCCAAGGCCTTTGGCGACCGCCTGCTGATCGACAACCTGTCCTTCACCGTGCCGCCGGGCGCGATCGTCGGCATCATCGGCCCGAACGGCGCCGGTAAGTCGACCCTGTTCAAGATGATCGCCGGTAAAGAGCAGCCTGACAGCGGCGAAGTCGTGATCGGCAAGACCGCCAAGGTCTCGCTGGTCGACCAGAGCCGCGACGAGCTGGCCAACAACAAGACCGTGTTCGAGGACGTCACCGGCGGCGCCGACATGCTGAGCGTGGGCCGCTTCGAGATGCCGTCGCGCGCCTACCTCGGCCGCTTCAACTTCAAGGGATCGGACCAGCAGAAGGTGGTCGGCAACCTGTCGGGCGGCGAACGGGGCCGCCTGCACCTGGCCAAGACCCTGCTGCAGGGCGGCAACGTCCTCCTGCTGGACGAACCGTCGAACGACCTCGACGTGGAAACCCTGCGCGCGTTGGAAGACGCCCTGCTGGAATTCGCCGGCAGCGTGATGGTGATCTCGCACGACCGCTGGTTCCTGGACCGCATCGCGACCCACATCCTGGCCTTCGAAGGCAACTCGCAGGTGACCTTCTTCGACGGTAACTACCAGGAATACGAGGCCGACAAGAAGAAGCGCCTGGGTGAGGAAGGCGCCAAGCCGAAGCGGATCCGCTACAAGCCGCTGACGACCTGAGGATAGCATTGGCAAATCGCTAAGTGCTTGTTTCTTAAGGAAAGCCCCCGCTCGTCGGGGGTTTTTTATACCCGGAAACGAACGCGGCTCATGGAAAGTCGTGTGTAGAATCTTCAGCGATAGGGCCGGATGGCCTGCGATGTCCATGACCTTTGCAAGGTGCGGACTGACGGAGCCCATGACTGATTACCGCGACAACCGCGTCCCGGGCGGGACGTTTTTTTTCACGGTGCGCCTGCTCGATCGCGGCAGCACCCTGCTGACAGACCATATTTCCGCCTTCGGTGAAGCGATGCGCCTGGCGCGCGTGCGCAAGCCCTTCCACGTCGATGCCTGGGTGGTGATGCCCGACCATGCGCACGCGATGTGGACGCTGCCGCCGGGCGACCACGACTGCGCCAGCCGCTGGCGCGCCGTCAAGATCGCGTTTTCGAAGGCGCTGCGCAAGGCCGCCGTGCCGGACACCAACGACGGCGCGATCTGGGAGCGCCACTACCAGCACTACCGGGTCGGCGACGATGCCGAATACGCGGCGCTGGTCGATCTCGCCCATACCGATGCGGTGCGTCATGGCCATTGCGTGCGCCCGCAAGACTGGCCCTGGTCCTCGCTGCACCGCTTCGTGAGCGCCGGCCACGCGATGCCCGAGCCCGGCTTGATCGTGCCGCCTTGGGTGCACCGCCCGCAGCCGCAGGGTTTCGCCCGCCTTTAAGGAGAAAAGCTGCTGCAATACATTGCTTGGTGAGAATGTGTGAAAATATGCGCACTTTCCATCCGTATCATGCTGGATCGATCACCAGCTGTCTTCCCCATCATGGCGCCTTCGACCGACACCCGGCCGAAACTCGCATGGATCCAGGCCCTGCGCGGCATTGCCGTGTTCCTCGTCGTCCTGACCCACGCGCGTTACTCCTTCTCCGATACCCCAACCTGGCCGCTGGCCGAGCAGCTGCTGCGTCCCGGCGCCATGGGCGTGGACCTGTTCTTCGTCATCAGCGGCTTCATCATGGTCTACACGACCCGCCGCCTGGCCGGCACCCCGGGGGAGGCCCTGGACTTCCTGGTGCGACGCTTCGCGCGCATCTGGCCGCTGTATGCCGTGGTTACATTAATTTATCTTACGGTAACGAATAAAGGATTAGCCTGGCTTACGGACTGGCCGCAACTGAAGAACCTGCTGCTGAGCCTGTGCTTCCAGCCGGTCAACCTGGAACATCCGCCCTTCTTCGACGTCACCCTGCCGCTGGGCTGGACCCTGAACTTCGAGATGTATTTTTACCTCGTGTTCGGCCTGTGCCTGCTGGCGCGCCGCCAGCGCCTGCTCCTGCTGGCCGGCTGGATCGCGCTGACGGTGCTCGCCATCCCCGCCCTCAAGCGCGGACTGACGCTCGACGTGCTGACCAATTTCCGCTTCTCGCTCGCCTACCTGAACCTGGTGACCAGCCCGATCATCCTCGAGTTCCTGGCCGGCGCGGCCATCGGCTGGCTCTACCTGCAGGACTGGTTCGTGCTGCGCTCGCAGGCCGCGGCCCGGCACCTGGTGCTGCTGGCGGTGTGCGGCGCGGTCTGGGGCATCTGGAACGGCTGGCTGGCGAATTTCCACGGACCGACCCAGTGGGGCGCCGTGGTCGCGCTGACGGTGCTGGCCCTGGCGCTCGCCGCCAAGACGGTCGAACTCGCGCCGCCGGCCGTGCTGGTCTGGCTGGGCACGATCTCCTACTCGCTCTACCTGACCCACACCACCGTGCTGTTGCTGGTCAACCGCGGCGTCGAAGCCATCGAGGGCGATGTGCACGGCTGGAGCCACCTGATCCTGGTCACGGCGCTCGCGCTGTCGGTCGGCGCGGCCGTCCACCATTACCTGGAGCAGCGCCTGTCGGACCTGACGGCCGCAGCGCTGCGCAGGGCCGGCGCGGCGCTGCGGGGCCGGACG
>DAMCRY010000187.1:1570-7673 GCA_032115075.1 Massilia sp. | reverse complement strand
CGCGCGCTGCCGCGCGCCCAGGCCGCGCCCCGTGAAGGCGTCGACCCGGTCGCCCGCCCAGCCGCCCGGGAAGTCGCGGCGGTAGCTGGCGTCGTCGCGTTCGCCGGTGGCGCTGGTCATCAGGATCTCGTCGCCCGTATAGAGCTGGGGAATGCGCGGCATCGTCATCAGGAACACCATCATCATCCGGTAGCGGTCGAAGTCCTCGCCGACCACGCTCCAGATGCGCGACACGTCGTGGTTGGCCTCGAACAGCACCAGCTTGCCCGGTTCCGGATACAGGTAGTCGAGCGAGAGCGTCTCGTAGACGTCGTGGAACACGTTGCCTCCCTTCCTGTCGGCCAGCGCCGTGCGCATGCTCTCCGCCAGCGGGAAGTCCATCATGCTCGGGGTGAAGGCGCGGTAGCCGTCGGGATTGTCCTTGCCGCGCTGCCAGCGCGCCACCACCGGCGGCAGCTTGCTCCACTCCTCGCCGACCAGGTTCAGCTTCGGGTACTCCTGCATCAGGCGGCGCGTGTACTCGGACAGGAAGGTGCCGTCCGAATAGCCGAAGGTGTCGATGCGCAGGCCCGACAGGCCGGCGTACTCGATCCACCAGATATTGTTCTGGATGAGGTAGTTCGCCACCAGCGGATTGCGCTGGTTCAGGTCGGGCATGCCCTCGACGAACCAGCCGCGCGTGAAGTTCTCGGCATCCTCCTTCGAGGCGTAGGGATCCTGCACCGCGGTGCGGTGGTGGTGGGTCGGCACGAACCTGCCGCCGTAGTTGATCCAGTCCGGCGTCGGCAGGTCCCGCATCCACCAGTGCGCCGCGCCGATGTGCGACAGCACCACGTCCTGGATCAGGCCGATGCCGCGCTTCTTCGCTTCCACGGACAGGCGCCGGAAGTCCTCGTTGCTGCCGTAGCGCGGGTCGATGCGGTAGTGGTCGGTGGCCGCGTAGCCGTGATAGGACCAGGCCGGCATGTCGTTCTCGACCAGCGGCGTCGGCCACAGCTGCGTGAAGCCGAGGTCGCGCACGTAGTCGAGGCGGTCGATGATGCCCTGGATGTCGCCGCCGTGGCGGCCCGAGGGGCTGGCGCGGTTCGCCTTTTCCCGCGTGTCCGGGGTGCTGTCGTTGGCGGGGTCGCCGTTGGCGAAGCGGTCCGGCATGACCTGGTAGATCGCGTCGCTGCTGTCGAAGCCGATGCGCTGGGCCGACCCCGCCTCGCGCGCCAGCAGCCGGTAGGCGTAGCGCGTCTCGCGGCCGGCGCCCCGGAACACGATGTCGAAGCTGCCCGGCCGGGCATCCGGCTCGATCGCCAGGTCGACGAACAGGTAATTCTTGCTGGGGACGCGGGTGACGGAGGCGATCCGCACGCCGGGATAGGACAGCGCGGGCTCGAGCTCGGCGATGCGTTCGCCGTGCACCATCAGTTGCAGGCCCTTGTGCTGCATGCCGGCCCACCAGAACGGCGGCTCCATGTGGGCGATGGCGGGGGACTGGGCTTGGGCGGACAGGGAAGCGCAGGCGGCGCTGCCGAGCAGGAGGCTGGCAAGGAAATGTCTCATGGTATGTCGGCGCCTCGGCTGCGAGGCGCGAACAATCCGTAGTCGAACTACAGTTTTAGTTCTCGCCGATAAACAGCAGGGTGGGCCGTTTCGTGTTGTGTTGCCCGAGAATACTACGAAAGCGACACCATGCAAAAGAACAACGATCTAGTCAAAGTACAACTTCGATATCGTCCGCCTGCCACCTTCTGCGTCGCATTCCGGCTCTGGGGACGCAGGATGCACCAGCATGGTGCATTTTTGAGGAATCTTGCTTAATTTTTCGGCATTTGTAGTGTGACTACAGCTCCCCGTGCACCACTTTGTAGCCCAAATACAACGCAAACACGGTAAATGTCCGGCGTTTTCCCTAAAAACATGCCATTATCGTAGTGACAAGCAACTCGCGTTGACAGTGCATCTAGTTTTAATACAGAATTGCCAGCAAAGTGCCACCATATAAGGATCCCGGCCGTGGCTCTGCAGCTGTTTCGGGAAATTACGACGTCTATCTGAGGGGACAAATGAATATTCTTGCCAGCAAACGTGCTTTCCAGCTGAGCCCTGTGGCCACCGGCTGCGCCATCTTCGTTGCGGCCCTGGCCGGCAACGCCAGCGCGCAGACCTCGGGCACCGGCACCAGCACCACGCCGACCGTCGACGGTCCGGTGACCACCGTGACCGTGACCGGCATCCGCCGCGCCATCGAAGACGCGATCGCCGTCAAGCGCGAATCGACCGGCATCGTCGAAGCCATCTCCGCCGAAGACATCGGCAAGCTGCCGGACGTCTCGATCGCCGAGTCGCTGGCCCGCCTGCCGGGCCTGTCGGCCCAGCGCGTCAACGGCCAGGCACAATCGATCAGCATCCGCGGCACCTCGGGCGACCTGTCGACCGCGCTGCTCAACGGCCGCGAGCAGGTCACCACCAGCTCGGACCGTACCGTCGAATACGACCAGTACCCGTCGGAACTGATCAACGCCGTCACCGTGTACAAGACCTCGGACGCGGGCGTCGTCGGCCAGGGCCTGTCGGGCACGGTCGACCTGCAGACCATCAAGCCGCTGTCGCTGCGCGAGCGCACCATCAGCGTCAACGTGCGCGGCGAGAAGAACTCCAAGGGTTCGGTCAGCGCCGGCTCGCCGGACACCGGCAGCCGCATCAGCGCTTCCTACATCGACCAGTTCGCCAACCGCACCATCGGTATCGCGATCGGCTACGCACGCCAGGACAAGCCGAACGTGCACGAGCAGTTCGAGACCTGGGACTGGGTCGATTCGGGCATCCCGAATGTGAAGGCGCCGGAAGGTATCAAGGCCATCGCCACGACCGGCGACCAGGTCCGCGATGGCCTGATGGGTGTGCTCGAATTCCGCCCGAACCGCAACTTCAGCTCGACCATCGACGTGTACCACTCGCGTTTCGACCAGGAGGAGATTCGCCGCGGCATGGAAATGGAAGTAAAAAAGGACGGTAACGTCACTTTTTCGAACACCCGCGTCGTCAATGGCGTCATGGTCGAAGGCACCGCCAACAACGTCAACCCGATCGTGCGTAACAACCGCATGAAGCGCGACGACAAGCTGACCGCTTTCGGCTGGAACAACCGTTTCACCTCGGGCGATTGGGTCGGTATCGTCGACGTCAGCCGTTCGAAGGCCGATCACCGCGAAGAGCTGGTCGAGATCAACTCCAGCCTCGCGACGCGCCAGACCCTGAACTTTGCCTACAACGGCGGTACGATTCCTACGCTCGGCCTGAGCGGCGTCTACGACGACCCGTCGCTGCTGCGCATCGGCAGTCAGTTCGGCGAAGGCTACGTCAATGCGCCGCACATGACCGACAAGATGACCTCGGTACGCGCCAGCGTCGAGCGCAAGTTCGACAACGTCTACTTCAGCAGCCTGGAACTGGGCTTCAACGTCTCCAAGCGCGAGAAGGAAAAGCAGCACCTGGAAACCGGCTTCTCGAAGATCGGCGACGGCAGCTTCGCGCCGGGCGTGATCAACGGCTCGCAAGACCTGTACGGCCTGCCGAACACCCTGAGCTGGGACATCCCGGGCGTGCTGGGCCAGAATTTCGGCCCGTACACCCCGGCCATCCTGGTGCCGTGGGGCGCGACCAAGAACTGGTTCATCGAAGAGAAGGTCAAGACCGGCTACGCCAAGCTGAACATCGACACCGACCTGATGTCGATGCCCCTGCGCGGCAACATCGGCATCCAGGTCGTCGAGACCGACCAGAGCTCGACCGCCAACACGCTGCGCAAGTGGCCGTTCGCCGACCTGGTGCCGCTGACCGACGGCAAGAAGTACACCGACTACCTGCCGAGCATCAACCTGGCATGGAGCCTGCCTGGCCAGCAGTTCATCCGCTTCGGCGCCGGCAAGACCCTCGCGCGCGCCAAGCTGAACCAGCTGAACGCCGCCCTGGAAGTCGGCCTGACCCAGGAAACCACCGGCACCCCGTTCGGTAATGGCGGCAACGCCCAGCTCGATCCGTGGCGCGCCAAGCAGGTCGATTTGTCGTGGGAGAAGTACTTTGGCAACAAGGGTTACGTGTCGGCGGCTGGCTTCTACAAAGACCTGACGTCCTACATCTACACCATTACCACGCCGAATGATTTCTCGGAGTATCGCCTGACCGGTGCGACCTCGAATATCGGTACCATGACCCGACCGCAAAATGGCGAAGGCGGCAGCATCGAAGGCCTGGAATTCGCCGCTTCGGTCCCGCTGGACATGGTGCACCCGATGCTGGACGGTTTTGGCGTGACCGCGAACGCTTCGTTCACCAACAGCAAGATCACGATCGAGGACAAGCGCTTCAGCGGCATGGACATCCCGCTGCCGGGCCTGTCCAAGCGCGTGTTCAACCTGACCGCCTACTACGAGAAGGAAGGCTTCTCGGCGCGCGTGAGCCAGCGTTACCGAAGCGACTTCGTCGGCGAGATCGGCGGCATCGGCGGCGGTACCGAGCTGACCTACGTGAAGGCCGACAAGGTCGTCGACCTGCAGCTGGGCTACGACTTCAAGCAGGTGCCGGGCCTGTCGGTGCTGTTCCAGGTGAACAACCTGACCGACACCGCCTTCCGCAGCTACGCCGGCACCGAAGACCGCCCGCGCGGCTACAGCAAGTACGGCCGCCAGATGCTGTTCGGCCTGAACTACAAGCTGTAATCGACCCCGCCCGCCCCTCGGGGCGTGCCGCAACCCTTGCAGGCAGCGATGCCTGCAAGGGATTTTTCTTTTTTTACCGCAGGACAACGTCCGGCAGTTTGCGCCGGGCTTCCGGGCGACAGTGTAAACTGGCGCCTTCGCATTAACTTTATGAGCATCTCCCCCATGTCTGACACCCCTATCCCGTCGTTTGCCGACCTTGATATTTCCGCGCCCGTCCTGAAGGCGCTGAAGGAGGTCGGCTACGAAACGCCGTCGCCGATCCAGGCCGCCACCATTCCGCTGCTCCTGGCCAACCGCGACGTGCTGGGGCAGGCCCAGACCGGCACCGGCAAGACCGCCGCGTTTGCCCTGCCAATCCTGTCGCGCATCGACATCAAGCAGGCCACGCCCCAGGCGCTGGTGCTGGCGCCGACGCGCGAGCTGGCGATCCAGGTCGCCGAGGCCTTCCAGAGCTACGCCGCCCACATCAAGGGTTTCCACGTGCTGCCGATCTACGGCGGCCAGAGCTACGGCCCGCAACTGTCGGCGCTGCGCCGCGGCGTGCACGTGGTGGTGGCCACCCCGGGCCGCGTGATCGACCACATCGAAAAAGGCTCGCTCGACCTCTCGCAGCTCAAGACGCTCGTGCTGGACGAGGCGGACGAGATGCTGCGCATGGGCTTCATCGACGACGTCGAGCACATCCTGCAGCAGACCCCGCCGGAGCGCCAGACCACGCTGTTCTCGGCCACCATGCCGCCGGCGATCAAGCGCATCGCCAAGACCTACCTGCGCGATCCGGCCGAGGTGACCGTGGCGGCCAAGACCGGCACCGCCGAGAACATCACCCAGCGCTACTGGCTCGTGGCGGGCATGCAGAAGCTCGACGCGCTGACCCGCATCCTGGAAGCCGAGCCCTTCGACGGCATGATCATCTTCGCGCGCACCAAGCTCGGCACCGAGGAACTGGCGACCAAGCTGCAGGCACGCGGCTTCGCGGCGGTGGCCATCAACGGCGACATGGCCCAGCAGGCGCGCGAACGCACCATCGACCAGCTCAAGACCGGCAAGATCGACATCCTGGTGGCGACCGACGTCGCCGCCCGCGGCCTGGACGTGGAGCGCATCAGCCACGTGATCAACTACGACGTGCCGTCCGATCCGGAAAGCTACACCCACCGCATCGGCCGCACCGGCCGCGCCGGCCGCAGCGGCGACGCGATCCTGTTCATCACCCCGCGCGAGCGCGGCCTGCTGAAGGCGATCGAGCGCGCCACCCGCCAGCCGGTCGCGCCGCTGCAGCTGCCGACCGTGAAGGCGGTCAACGAGGTGCGCATCGCGAAATTCAAGGAGCAGATCGCCGCTACCCTGGCCGAAGGCGGACTGGAAGTGTTCCGCTCGCTGATCGAAGA
>DAMCRY010000187.1:0-1360 GCA_032115075.1 Massilia sp. | reverse complement strand
CCCTGGCCAAGCTGGCGCGCGGCGACCAGCCGCTGCTGCTGGACAAGCCGGACCGCGAGCCGCGTCCCGAGCAGGCGCGTCCTGATTTTGCGCCGCGCGAGCAGGGCGGCTGGGAAGACCGCCCGGCACGCGCGCCGCGCGAACCGGCCTTCAAGAAGGAGCGCGTGGTGCGCGAGGCCGAGCCGGGCATGGCCACCTTCCGCATCGAAGTCGGCCACCAGCACGGCGTCAAGCCGGGCAACATCGTCGGCGCGATCGCCAACGAAGCCAATATGCCGGCCAAGTACATGGGCCGCATCGAGATCTACGACGACTACAGCACCATCGACCTGCCGGACGACATGCCGCAGGACCTGGTCGACCACCTCAAGACGGTGTGGGTGGCGGGGCAGCAGCTGAACATGACGCGCGACGGGCTGGAAGCGCCGATCGCCGCGGCGCCGAAGAAGAAGTTCTTCAAGAAGGACGGCGCCAAGAAGCCGCACCGTAAAGGCTGACCCGCAGGGTGGGCGGAACCCGGCTGGGCGCCCCCGCCCACCCTGCGTTTTACGATTTATCCGGCGCGAACATCCACAGCAAGGCTTCGCGCAGCTCGCTTGCCCAGAACGCCTCGTTGTGCTCCGCCCCCGGCACGATCCTGAGCACCGTGTTCGCCGCCGGATGTCCGCTCCTGCGCACCACCTCGGCCATTTTCCTGACGTCCGCATTCATCTCCGGTCCTTCCTTCTCGCCCATCAGGAGGTACACGCGCGCGTCCTTCGGCACCGGGTTCGCCGCGACGAAGGCGAACGCGGGCTGCGCCGTCCAGTAGGCCGGCGAGAACACGCCCGCCCTGGAAAACACCTGCGGATACCGCACCAGTGCGTAGTGCGAGGCCAGGCCGCCCATCGAGCTGCCCATGATGGCCGTGTTGGCGCGGTCGGGCAGGGTGCGGTAGCGGCTGTCGATCATCGGCTTGACGGTCTTGACGATGAAGTCCGTGTATTCGCGGCCTTCGCCCTTGCCGGCCGGGGCGTAGTCCCAGGCGTTCAGTTCCGTCATGCGCTTCGCGGCGCCGTTGTCGATGCCGACCACGATCAGTTCCAGCTTGCCCTCCCTTGCCAGCGCGTCCAGCGTCTCGTCGACCTTCCACTCGCCCGCATGGGCGGTGGCGGCGTCGAACAGGTTCTGGCCGTCGTGCATGTAGAGGACCGGGTAGCGCTTGTTCGAGGTGGCATAGCCGGGCGGCAGGTAGAGGCGCAACTGGCGCTTGCGCTCCAGGCCGGGCATGGCGACCGGCTCGCCCAGCAGGCTGACGCCGGGGAGGGCGGTCGAGGCCTTCGGCGCCGGGATCGCACCGTCGGCTGCGGCGGCCGGGGGC
>DAMCRY010000186.1:0-7690 GCA_032115075.1 Massilia sp. | reverse complement strand
CTTGCTATCGCTGCGAAGCGTTGTGTTCGTCAGCAGCAGAGGAATGAGATTATGCGCTTCCCGCTGAGCTTCGTCAACACCTAAATTTCCAGTGTGCCTCGGATTCAACAACGATCCGGCGCCTGCGGCGCCGGATCGCTCAGCCCGCCGTCACTCGCGCAGGGTCACCGTCGTGTAGGCAGGGTCCGCCTTGATCTTCTCCTGCGTGAACGGCAGCAGCGGCCATTCCTTGCGCGAGTAGACCTGGGTCTGGTCCGCATACCAGGGCGACTTCGGATCGGTCGACTGGCCATAGGTCAGCATCGCCTGCGCCACTGGCCCTTGGTCGTCGAAAGTGACGGTCTGGATGTAGCTCTGCCCATGATGCACGCCGACGTAGCCCTCCGAGGTGAGGCCGGTGCGCATGGTCAGCGCGCTATAAGTGCCTTCCTGGTTGCCGTTGCCGCCGTGGAGCGGAATCTTCACGCCGTTGCGTGGCTCGACCTGGTAGTCGCCCAGGCGGCCGTCGAGCGGGATGCCAAGCGACTGCAGCTTCTCGGCCGCGCCGCGCAGCGCCGCTAGCATGGCGGGCAGCGCCGCCGGCGCCACGCCGCGGGGCGTGTTCACCGGGTCGGCCGGATCGAAGGGCACGGCCCACTTGTTCGGGATGGCCGAGGCCGTGGTCCAGAACTCGCGGAACAGCACCTCGCCGCGGCTGTCGACATTGGCGCGGCGGTCCCAGGCCTGCAGCACCGTGCACGCACGGGTCGTCAGTTCATTGCCGGTGGCGGCACAGGCAGGCAGCAGTTCCGGCAGCACCAGCTCGGCCGCATGGACGCGGTTCGAGAAGGCCAGCGCCTGCATGTCGGCCTGGGTCAGCTTGTTTTTCTGGGCCAGCAGGTCCTCGAGCTGGCGGAAGCCGATCCGGGTGCGCAGCGACTGCTCGGCGCCGGTGCGTCCATACAGCGGCGAGAAGCCGAGCGGCGCCGGGCCGACCAGCAACGACTTCGGATTGCTCAGCCAATAGCTGTCGTTCGAGTTGCCGACGTAGTCGGTGCGCATCAGCCACGGCGCCTTGGCCGGCGAATAGATCCCCGCAGGGGCTCCCTCGTCCTGGCCCCAGCCGCAGCTGCTGCGCGAGCCGTCGAACAGCAGCGCCGCCTGCAGCAGCAGGCAGCCGTTGACGAATTTGTCCGCATTCATGTGCGGCACCACGCTGGCGTCCGCATACAGGGTGTTGCCCTCGCGGTCGGCCGCCACCGTGTTCACCCACGGCAGGCCCACCACCTTGTCGAGCGAATCCTTCAGCGCGCGCACGCTGCCGGCGGTGCCGATACCCAGCCACTGAGCGAGCATGCGGGTGTTGTAGCGGTTCGGGTCGGCCAGCACGTAGGCGGCGCTCGCGGTCCAGGTCATGCCTGCCGCCGGGCGGACGATGACGGCGCCCTGGTGGCTGAACCAGAAGGTCTTGCTGCTCCGGACGACCTGGCCGTCCGGCTGCAG
Organism: Massilia sp.; assembly: GCA_032115075.1. Lineage (GTDB taxonomy): Bacteria > Pseudomonadota > Gammaproteobacteria > Burkholderiales > Burkholderiaceae_D > Telluria. The sequence goes on along the minus strand of DAMCRY010000186.1, from coordinate 6,208 downwards.
CGACTCGACGCTGACCGTCTTCGACGTCATCTTGCGCCGCTCGCCGTCATATAAATACGTGGTGCCGGTCGGGTCGGTCGGGTCCAGCGCCAGCCGGAATGTGGTGAAGTGATAGGCGGTGGTGACGGTATGGCTCCAGGCGACGTCGCGGTTGAAGCCGATGACGACCGCCGGCACGCCGCCGATGATCACGCCCATCGCGTCGTAGCGCCCCGGCACGGTCAGGTGCGCCTGGTAGAAACGGTCCGTGGTGGTCCACGGATAGTGCGGGTTGCCGAACAGGAGGCCGCGGCCGCTGGCCGACAGGTCCTTGCCGACGGCGAGCGCATTGCTGCCCAGGCCCAGGCGGCTGGACTTGTCGAGCTGCGCCACCAGGGCCGAGGCGTCGATCTTGCGCGGCGCCGCCTTGGCCAGGCTCACCGCGGCGCCGGGAACCCGGCCTGCGCTGACGAAATCCTTGGCGAAGGCCTGGCCCGAGGCGTGCAGCGCCTTTTCCGCCACCACCATGTACATATCGTCGAGCGTGATCGGACGCACCCACTTGGCGTCCGCACAGGCGGCGGGCAGCTTGCCGGCGTTGTCCTTGATGTAGCGGTTGTAGCCCTCGACGAAGCCTTCGAGCAGCTCGCGCGGCTCGGCGGGGCCGGCGGCATAGTTGGCGCGCAGCTGTTCGATGTCGAGGTAGCCCTTGAAGAAGAAGTCGCTCTCCTCGTTGTTCAGGTCCATGAAGTTGCTGCCGCCGCCGTACTCGTCGCCGGCACGCTGGCGCGGACGGGCCTGGCCGCCGAAGAACAGCGCACGCTCGCCGCGCACCGTCACCACCGAGTCGGCGAACATGCACAGGTTGTCCTGGGCGTAGGCGTGGGCCAGGCCATATGCCAGGCTGCGGAAGTTCTCGGCCCGCACGTGCGGCACGCCGTGGGCGGTGCGCGACACCTCGACCTGGATGCGCGAGGCGGTCTGCGGAGGCGGGGCCGCTTCGTCGTCATCGTGGTCGCTGCTGCAGGCGCCCAGCGCCAGCGCGAGCGCCGATGCCAGCAGGAGCCGGGTGGGGAGGTGGACTGCGCGGGCAGGTCCTTGCATGAGGGGCCTTTCTGCGGCCGTGGCCGCGAATGATGTAAAGAAATATTGCTCTACTTTAAACCTGAAGCAGTGCGCGCACGCTATCCGTACCTCATAAAATGCAGGGGTGGGCTTGGCAGAATGCCAGCGCTTTCCGGCGCGGCAGCACTTACAATGGCTGCTTTTCCGCTCCCGCCTCCCGTCATGACCATCCTGCTGTCCACCCTCAACGCCCGCTACACGCACGCCTCGCTCGGCCTGCGCTACCTGCTGGCGAACATGGGCCCCCTGCAAGCGCAGACCCGGATCCAGGAATTCGTGATCGGGGCCAAGACCACCGACCTGGTCGAGCGCATCCTGGCGCACGCCCCGCGCATCGTCGGCTTCGGCGTCTATATATGGAACGTCGAGGAGACCACCCGCCTGGTGGCGCTGCTCAAGCGCGTCGCGCCGCAGGTCACGATCGTGCTGGGCGGCCCCGAGGTCTCGCACGAGACGGGCGAGCAGGAGATCGTCAAGCTGGCCGATTACGTCGTCACCGGTTGGGGCGACGTCACCTTCCCCAAGCTGTGCGGCGAGATCCTGAACGGCCCCAAGCCCCTGATGAAGGTGCACGCCGGGGTGCAGCCGCCGATGGCCGAGATCCAGCTCCCCTACTCTTTATATAGCGACGAGGACATCGCCCACCGCACCCTGTACGTGGAAGCCTCGCGCGGCTGCCCCTTCAAGTGCGAGTTCTGCCTGTCCTCGCTGGACAAGACCGCCTGGCCCTTCCCGCTCGACGCCTTCCTGGCCGAGATGGAATCGCTGTATGCGCGCGGCGCGCGCCTGTTCAAGTTCGTCGACCGCACCTTCAACCTGAACGTCAAGACCAGCCTGCGCATCATGCAGTTCTTCCTCGACAAGCTGGAACAAAATCCGGACGACCCGGTCTACGCCCACTTCGAACTGGTCCCCGACCACCTGCCGGAGGCGCTGAAGGAATCGATCGCCAAGTTCCCGCCGGGGGCGCTGCAGTTCGAGATCGGCATCCAGAGCTTCAACCCGGAGGTGCAGGCATTGGTCAGCCGGCGCCAGGACAATGCCAAGGCCGCCGACAACATCCGCTGGCTGACCGAGCACTCGACGACCCACCTGCACGTGGACCTGATCGCCGGCCTGCCGGGCGAGGACGTGGCCAGCTTCGCGCGTGGATTCGACCAACTGGTGGGACTGGGCGCCCAGGAGATCCAGTTCGGCATCCTCAAGCGCCTGCGCGGCACCCCGATCATCCGCCATACCGAACCCTTCGGCATGGTCTTCGATCCCTACCCGCCCTACACCGTGCTGGCGACGAACCGGATCGACTTCCCGACCATGCAGCGCCTGGTGCGCTTTGCCCGCTACTGGGACCTGGTCGCCAACTCCGGCCGCTTCGCCCATACTACCCGGGTGCTGCTGGGCGAGACGCCGTTCGACAACTTCATGGCGTTCTCGGACTGGATCTATACCAAGACGGACGCCACCCACCGCATCGCCCTCGAAAAGCTGGCGAAACTGGTGCAGGAATGGCTGCAGCTGCGCGGCATGTCGCGCGAAGAAGCGGCGGCGCTGCTCGCCAGCGACTACGCCGGCAAGGTCGACACCCCTGCGGCGCCCAGGCCGGCGACCCAGGCCGCGCCCGTGGCCCCGGTGCGCCAGGTGCGCCACCTGGCCGCCTGACCTGCCCGAATAGCCGTGTAGCAAGCGTGTAGCAACGTTAACGATTCTCTTTTACACTGGCGCAATGCAGATTGAAAATGCGCCAATATTAACCATCCAGCATGCCGACGCAGGTAGCGGTAGCGCCCATGGCGCGGGCCAATCGGTCGTGGCGAGCGGCGTATGGCAGGTTCATACGCTATCGCGGCGCGGGGTCCTGAAGGGCATCACCCGCACGCTGGCGGCGCTCAAGCACAAGGACACGATGGCCTGGGACCTGTCCGGCATCGAGCGCCTGGACCACATCGGCGCCCAGATGTTCTGGAACGCCTGGGGCAAGAAACGCCCCGCGCAACTGACCCTCGACCCGCGCCAGGAAGAGCTGTTCGGCCGCATCGAAAAGGCCAGCGGCCTCAAACTGACGCGCCAGCGCACCAGCCCCCTGCAGTGGATCATCGTGCTGGGCGCCGGCATCCTCAACTTCTTCGAGCACGCCAAGGGCTTCGTCGGCCTGATCGGCCTGGTGGTGCAGGACATCGGCCGCTTCATCCGCAGCCCGCGCACCGGTCCCTGGCGCGAAATCTCGGCCAACATCTACCACTCCGGCTTCCAGGCCCTCGGCATCACCGCCATGGTCGGCTTCCTGATCGGCGTGGTGCTGTCTTACCTGTCGTCGCAGCAGCTGCGCATGTTCGGAGGCGACATCTACCTGGTCAACATCCTGGGCATGAGCGTGATCCGCGAGCTCGGGCCGCTGCTGGCCGCGATCCTGGTGGCCGGCCGTTCCGGGTCGTCCATCACCGCCCAGCTCGGGGTGATGCGCGTGACCGAGGAGCTCGACGCCATGCTGGTGATGGGCGTCTCGCACGGCTACCGCCTGATCATGCCGAAGGTGCTGGCGCTGGCGATCTCGATGCCGCTGCTGGTCGTGTGGACCGACGCCATGGCCCTGATCGGCGGCATGGTCTCGGCCAAGATCGAACTCGGCCTGTCGTTCCGCTACTTCATCCAGAAGCTGCCGGACGCGGTGCCGCTGGTGAACTACACCATCGGCCTGCTCAAGGGAGTGACCTTCGGGATGCTGATCGCCCTGGTGTCCTGCCACTTCGGCCTGCGCATCAAGCCGAACACGGAAAGCCTGGGTCGCGGCACCACCACCTCGGTGGTCACCGCGATCACGGTGGTGATCGTGGCGGACGCCGTGTACGCGATCATCTTCAGCGGGGTGGGCTTCTGATGGCGGACCTGAAGCGTGCTCCCCAGCGATTGAACCTGCGCCCCGACGAGGAAGTCGGCGCGCCGGTGGTCCAGATCCGCAACCTGTGGACGCGCTTCGGACGCACCGTGATCCACCAGGACCTGAACCTCGACATCTACGACGGCGAAATATTGACCATCGTGGGCGGCTCGGGCACCGGCAAGACCGTGCTGCTGCGCCAGATGCTGGGTCTGGAGCGCCCTTCGCAGGGCTGCGTCAAGGTGTTCGGCGAGGACATCAGCGCGGCCGCGCCGGAGCAGCTGCAGAACATGCGCAACCACTGGGGCATGCTGTTCCAGCAGGGCGCGCTGTACTCGGCGCTTACCGTGTTCGACAACATCGCCTTCCCGATGCGCGAGCTGCGCGCGCTGCCGGAAGACGTGATCCGCGACGCCGTGCTGCTCAAGATGGACATGGTGGGACTCGGCCCCGAGCATGCCAACAAGATGCCGTCCGACCTGTCGGGCGGGATGGTCAAGCGCGCCGCGCTGGCGCGCGCCCTCGCGCTCGAACCTCGCTTACTCTTCCTGGACGAGCCGACCGCGGGCCTGGACCCGGACCTGTCGGATGCCTTCGTGTCCCTGATCCAGACCCTGCACAGCGAGCTGAAACTCACTGTGGTGATGGTCACCCACGACCTCGACACCCTGTTCGCCCTGTCCTCGCGCATCGCGGTGCTGGCGGAAAAACACGTGCTGGCGGTGGGGCCATCCTGCGACGTGCTGCGGGTCGACCATCCCTTCATCAAACACTTTTTCCTGGGCCCGCGCGGCCAGCGCGCACTCGAAGTGCTCGAGGAGCGCCATGCCCGGGACGATACGGAATCGGAGAAATAGGTATGGAAAACAGATCGTACGCCCTGATGACGGGGGTCTTCACGATCGCCCTGCTGGTTGCGGCGGTGCTGGTCGGACTCTGGCTGAACCGCGACCGCACCGAGCTGCTGCCCTACGAGATCGTCACCACCCAGTCGATCCCGGGCCTGAACCCGCAGGCGACGGTGCGCTACCGCGGCCTGGAAGTGGGGCGCGTGGACGAGATCGTGTTCGACCCGCGCGTCACCGGCCAGATCCTGATCAGGCTGTCGGTCGAGAAGGATTCGCCGATCACCACCACCACCTTCGCCTCGCTCGGCTACCAGGGCGTGACCGGGATCGCCTTCATCCAGCTCGACGACGACCGCACCGGCTCGCCGCGCCTGTCGCAGCGCGACGACATCGTGCCGCGCATCCCGCTGCGTCCGGGCCTGCTGGACCAGCTGGAAAAGCGCGGCCTGGCCATCCTGGAAAAGACCGAGCAGATCACCGAGAGCCTGAGCAAGATGGTCGGCCCGGAGAACCAGCAGACCATCATCGGGGCTTTCGATAGCATCGGCAAGGCGGCCGACGCCTACGCCGCCATCCCGCAGAAGCTGGAGCCGACCCTGGACCGCTTGCCGGCCCTCAGCGCCAAGCTCGATCGCAGCCTGAGCTCCTTCGACTCGGCCGCCTCCAGCATCGACCAGACCGCCGCCAACTACAACCAGCTCGCCACCCGCCTGCAGGCGCCGGACGGCCCGCTGGAGCGCATCAACGGCGCCATCGGCTCGCTGCAGGCCGCCACCAATGAACTCGAGCTCGAAACCCTGCCGCACGTGGTGCAGATGACCGACGAGGCGCGCGGCGCGCTGCGCGCCGTGAAGCGCACCGCGACCTCGCTGTCCGACCGCCCGCAGAGCATCCTGTTCGGCGCGCCGAGCGCCCAGCCAGGCCCGGGCGAGCCCGGCTTCGTGCCCCCGACCAAATGAGGACCACTGTGACCGCACATCCGATCCGCGCTTCTGCCCCCCTGTTGACCGCCCTTGCCGTCACTGCCCTGATCCTGGCCGGCTGCGCCAGCAGCAAGACCCAGGAAAGCACGACCTTCGACTTCGGTCCTGCCGCGCAGGCGGGTGCGCCTTCCGCTGCGCCCGCCCTCGCCGCCGTGGTCGTGATGGACGCCACCGGCCCGGCCGCGCTGGAAAACGAGCGCATGTACTACCGCCTGAACTACGCCGACGCGCTGCAGGCCCGCACCTACGCCCACAGCCGCTGGGCCAGCAACCCGCTGCAGATGGTCACCCAGCGCATGAAGGCGCGCCTGGCGCAGTCCGGCATGAAGGTGCTGTCGGCCACCGACGCCTCCACCGGCGTGCCGCTGCTGCGCGTCGAGGTGGACGATTTCGTCCAC
>DAMCRY010000185.1:0-7703 GCA_032115075.1 Massilia sp. | reverse complement strand
CCAGCGAGTCGCCGAAGCGCAGCAGCAGCACCGCCAGCGCCGCCATCAGGAGCGGGATCAGGGCCAGCGTACGGTACAGGCCATCCTTCAGGAAGCTGCCGATCACAGTGGTGCCGACCAGGCCGGCCACGCCGACCACGAGCAGCAGCAGCGACAGGGTGGCGTTGTCGACCCGGGTCACGGTTTCCAGGAAAGGACGCAGGTAAGTGAAGAGTGTGAACTGCCCCATGAAGAACAGGCCGGCGCCGGCCATGCCGAGCGCCACGTCGGGGCGCTTGAGCAACGCGAACACATTGCTTGCGCCTGGCTTCTGCTGCGCCGGCAGCGCCGGCAGGCTGGCGAACTTCCAGGCCAGCGCCACCGCGGCAAAGGGGATCAGGCAGAAGAAGGCGCCGCGCCAGCCGATCACGCCGCCCAGGTAGCTGCCCAGCGGCGCCGCCACCACGGTGGCGAGCGCATTGCCGCCGTTGAGGACGGCGAGCGCGCGCGGCACGCTCTCGGGCGGTACCAGGCGCATCGCGGTGGCGGCCGACATCGACCAGAAGCCGCCGATGGCCACGCCGATGAAGGCGCGGCCGACCATGAAGGTGAGGTAGTTCGGGGCGAAGGCGGCCAGCGTGCCGGATGCGATCATCAGGAGCGTCAGCCCGAGCAGCAGGACCTTGCGGTCGAGCCGTCCGGCCAGCACGGGAATGGCGAGGCTGGTCAGGAGGGCAAAAGCGCCGGAGACGGCGATGGACTGGCCGGCCTGCCCTTCGCTGGCGCCGAGGTCGGCGGCGATGGGCGTGAGCAGGCTGACCGGCATGAATTCGGAGGCGACCAGCACGAAGGCGCCGAGCGACATCGCGAGCACGGCGCCCCAGGCCGCTTTTGGAACGACATGTGCGCCGCCGCTGTCGGCGGCGTGGGACAGGGTTGGTGGATGCATAGGTAAAAAGAGGAAGCAGGCGCCGCATGCGGGCGCCTGTGAGAGGCGGGCGTGCGGGCCCGCGGGGGATTACTGCGCCAGCGTGGCGTTGTCGATCACGAAGCGGTACTTGACGTCGCCCGCCAGCATGCGCTCGTAGGCGGCGTTGATCTCGTCGGCGCGGATCATCTCGATGTCGGCGACGATGCCGTGTTTGGCGCAGAAGTCCAGCATCTCCTGGGTTTCCGGGATCCCGCCGATCATCGAGCCGGCCAGCGCGCGGCGCTTCATGATCAGGTTGAACACCTGTGGCGACGGGTGCGGCGAGGACGGCGCGCCGACCAGCACCATGGTGCCGTCGCGCTTGAGCAGGGTAAGGAAGGCGTCCAGGTCGTGCGGCGCGGCGACGGTGTTGACGATCAGGTCGAGCCGCCTGGACCAGGCGGCCATCGCGGCCGGGTCGCGCGAGACCACGACTTCGTGCGCGCCGAGCGCTTCGGCGTCGGCACGCTTCGATTCCGAGGTCGTGAACGCGACCACGTGGGCGCCCATGGCGCGCGCCAGCTTGATGCCCATGTGACCGAGGCCGCCGATGCCGACGATGCCGACGGTCTTGCCCGGGCCGGCGTTCCAGTGACGCAGCGGCGACCAGGTCGTGATGCCGGCGCACAGCAGCGGAGCCACGGCGGCCAGCTGTTCGCGCGCATGGCTCACCTTCAGCACGAAGCGCTCGTGCACGACGATCTGCTCCGAATAGCCGCCCAGGGTATGGCCGGGCGCGTCGGGCGTGGGCGAGTTGTAGGTGCCGACCATGTGGTCGCAGTAGTTCTCCAGGCCGTCCGCGCAGTCGTGGCAGTCCTTGCAGCTGTCGACCATGCAGCCGACGCCGACCAGGTCGCCGACCTTGTGCTTGCTGACGTGCTCGCCCACCGCGCTCACGGTGCCGACGATCTCGTGGCCCGGCACGCAGGGGTAGACGGTGCCGGCCCACTCGCCGCGCACCTGGTGCAGGTCGGAGTGGCAGACACCGCAGAAGGCGATCTCGATCTGCACGTCGTGCGGCCCCGGCGCGCGGCGGGTGATGTCGAGGGATTCCAGGGGACGGTCGCCGGCGTGGGCGCCGTAGGCTTTGACGGTCATGTCGTATGCTCCTTGTCTTATGCTCATGGCATTACTTTCGGAGGAGCATGATAGCCGCAAAGCGGACTCGGGGACCATACGGAATTTGCATGGCCTTATGAGCCATATTCATCAATATAGCGCTCCATTCGGTTCCCTGCATCATAAAATAAGCAAACGTCAACCGAAAGGCAAGCCTGTGGCACGCGACAACATCAACGACATCGTGGTCTTCCTGGCCATCGCGCGCGAGCGCAGCTTCACCCGCGCGGCGTCCAGGCTCGGCATGACGCAGTCGGCGCTGAGCCACATCATCCGCGGCCTGGAAGAGCGCCTCGGCGTTCGCCTGCTGACCCGCACCACGCGCAGCGTCTCGCCCACCGAGGCGGGCGAGCGCCTGCTGCAGAACGTCGGCCCGCGCCTGGAAGAGATCGAGGCCGAGATCGCGGCCATCAGCGACCTGGGCGACAAGCCCTCCGGCCTGGTGCGCATCACGGCGGTCGACAACGTGATCGACAACGTCCTGTGGCCGCGTCTCGCGCCCATCCTGCCGCAGTACCCCGACCTGCACCTCGAGATCAGCTCCGACTATCGCATGGTCGACATCGCGGCCGAGCGCTACGACATCGGCGTGCGCTTCGGCAACCAGGTCGAGAAGGACATGGTGGCGGTGCGCCTCACGCCCGACATGCCGACCATGATCGTCGGATCGCCTGCCTATTTCACCCACCGCCCGGTACCGGCCTCGATCCAGGACCTCATGAAGCACGACTGCATCGGCCTGCGCCTGGCCACCAGCGGCGGCATGTACGCATGGGAGCTCGGCCACGAGGGCCGCGCCATCGAATTCCGGCCGCGCGGCCGGCTCACCTTCAACACCGTGTACCCGATGGTGAACGCGGCGCTGAGCGGCTGCGGCCTGGCCTTCCTGACCGAGGACCTGGTCGGCCACCACCTGCGCGCCGGCCGCCTGGTCAGCGTCATGCCCGACTGGTGCCCGCCCTTCCCCGGCCTGCACGCCTACTACCCGAGCCGCCGCCAGACCTCGCGCGCGCTGGCGCTGGTGATCGATGCGATCCGCTACAAGGGCTGACGGCGAGGCTGACGGCGCCGCGTGGGAATGTGCGTATTTTAGGGCGCGGGTTTGTTCTATCCTCGGGGGACACCAACTCGGGACGTCCACATGAAGCTCTTCGTTCGCACCCTCGCCGCCGCCGCCCTCCTCGCCTGCGCCGCCGCCCAGGCCCAGTCGCCCGCACCGGCGGCGGCGGCCCCCGACCAGATCGCCGTCGGCGCCAAACCCTACGCCGTGCAGGCATCGATCGCCGGCGCCGGCCGCTACACCGTCATCTTCGAATCCGGCTTCGGCACCGGCATGCAGGCCTGGCGCAAGGTCGCGCCGGAAGTCGCGAAGACGGCCCGCGTGCTCACCTATTCGCGCGCCGGCCATGGCACGTCCGAGCCGCGCCCGGAACCGCGCACCATCGAACAGAACACCAACGAGCTCGACCAGCTGATCGCCACCGCGAAGCTCGCGCCGCCCTTCATCCTCGTCGGCCACTCCTATGGCGGCCTGCTGATGCGTTCGTTCGCCGCGCGCCACCCGGAGCAGGTGGCCGGCATGGTGCTGGTCGACCCGAGCGACGAACGCTTCAACCCGGCGCTGCGCAAGCTCGACGCCGAACGGGCGGCCGCCGACGACAAGCAGTTCGCCGCCTTCGTGCCGCCCAAGTTCCAGCCCGAGCTCAAGCTGCTGCAGCCGGTGCTCGACAGCGGCGCGCTGCCCTTCACGGGCAAGCTGCCGGACGTCCCGGTCGTGGTGCTGACGTCGGTGCAGCAGGCGGAGAAACCGATGTTCTTCCTCGAGACCGCGCCGGCGGTGGCGATCAAGAAGGACCTGCACGCCGACTTCCTGCGCCAGTTCAGCAAGGGCTCGCACGTCGTGACGGATAGAAGCGGGCACAGTATCCAGCTCGAGGAGCCGGAACTGGTGATCGCGGCGGTCAGGGAAGTGATTGCGTTGGCTGAACGGAAAGGCGTACAGGCGGCGCGCTAATTGCTGTGACCTTGTTACCCGGACGGACATTGCGCGGATGACTGCAGCACGCTCGCGTTTCAGCTGCTACGTTTCCAGAGCTGGTTTCTATTTTTATCAGAATGTAATATCCGCTATAATTAATTCTTTGCAAGAATATCACTGCGTATTTTTACCATTATCAATCGACTTGACTGGAATAATATGAAAAAACTTGTTTCTCTCTGCCTCGTAGCACTGACGATGGGCCTTGCAGGATGCGGCGCCAGCGAACCTTCGGAAAACGACATGTTCGACGCATTGGCCCGTTTCGACACGGGGCAACAAATGTTTGGTCCTCGCGACAAAATGTCGTCTGATATGAAAAAGGTTTCTTGCGAAAAGGCTGGGGATAAAACGTTCAAGTGCCTTATCGGATCGCCCGATGGCACAGGGCTGAATTTTCCTTTCATTTTTACCAAAACCGACAACGGATGGATGGCCGCCCCAAGCAATTAATCAACTGATCCAGAATCAGTAGATATATTGTGATCATGTGAGGTGGCAGAGCACCGATCATAGGTGACTCCCCAATAGATCTGATCGCTCGTCACTGGCATCTGGCAGGCGATCAGCCGGCGGCATAAGCAAGATAGCTCCCAAGCTCATCTTGCATCGTAAGCCGCCGGGCTCCAACGGGATGATTGGATCGAGCGCGCGTCCCGGGACGGCTATGCGGCCTCGATTCATTCACCGCGCTAGTGATTTACGAGTAGCAAGTAGCTTTGTCCTGAGCGCCTCGATGGCGTCGGATTTCGCCAGTGGACCGGAAGAAGGCAGTTGCGCAAGGGCGGACGCCAACACCCAATCCTGTTGCCCGGACCTTTTCCCATGCCAAACCAATCCTGCGAACGACTTGGCCGCGTCGAGACAGGCCAACTCGAATCCCTTCTGGCACTCCCTCTGCAAAAACTGCAGTGACAAGGTCGTCGCCCTGATGACCGGAAGGGTCACGCGATGAGGCGCTTTCTGCACGGTATCCAGATAGTCGCTGGCGCCAGCACCTTTACTGGAAATCTTGAACCAGATTTGCGCACCGAGCGCACGGCGCCGCGCTGCCGAAAGCTTGTTCAGATCCCGCGGCACTTCGTCCATTAACTTTTCGAGCGGTTTGTTTTCCTGCTTCCTGTAGGCTTCCTGCACACTTGCAGGCCATTGCGAAAGCCTGGAGAAATCCGTGTATTCCCTGATCTGCCCTTCGGCAGCTTCGGCCCGACGACTCTCTTGCCAATACTCGAACAGTTCGTCCTTGGCTGACCACAAAGCCCCAAGGATGCTCGAAACGAAGAAAAATCCAATCCCATACAAAATGGCCTTGATGACGAAAGCCATTCTGTCCAAGCTATCATCGTCGATCCCTCCGCCGCCACCGGAACCGTAGTCGAAACCTGAATCGGAACCGGAAAGCGCACTTTGCGACGCTGCCTTTTGCTGCGCTATCTTGTAACGTACAACCTCTTCGTTATCATGATGGGTAGCACCGGCGTTGATCAAGTCGGCAGAATTGAAACCCTCCTGGCTCAGATTGCGGTTACGTTCCTCCACACGGTCATAGCTCATCGCATTTCTTTCGATATAAGACGCAGGTCTACCGGCATTTTGCATGAATGACATCGTGTGGGCAAGCAGGCGCGCGACCTCGAACCTGTTCCGGTAGGGAACGGCGAAGCTGACGGCGTGGCATTCACCCCGTGGCGATATCGAAGCAGGTCGCGGACGCGACGCGCGAGACGCTAGCCGTCCAGGTGCGATATCAACAGCCTGCGCGGATCCTCCCCCTGCGCCCCGCCCTGCTGATGCTGCCCGTCCACCGAAATCCCCACCGCCAGGATGTCGATCAAGAGCAGTTGCAGGATCCGCGAAATCATCGACAGGAAGCTGGTACTGTCCTCGGCGTGATCCACCGCCAGGCAGACGCTCGCCTTGCGCGCCAGCGGGGACTGGCTGTTGCTGATGGCGATGACGTCGGCGCCGGCGGCGCGCGCGGTGTCCACGGCTTCGAGCAGCTCGGCGATGCTGCCCGAGTTCGACACGGCGATCACCACGTCGCCCGGCTGCAGCAGGCCGGCGGCCAGCTTGAACAGGTGCGAGTCGCCATACAGCGAGGTCGGGATGCGGAAGCGGAAGAACTTGTGCTGCCCGTCCAGCGCCACCGCGCGCGAATTTCCCATCGCGAAGAACTCGACGCGGCGCGCGCGGCTCACCAGTTCGATGGCGCGGTCGAGCGAGCGGACGTCGAGCTGGTCGCGGAAGCGCAGGATCGCCGACACCGTGTTGTCGATCACCTTGGCCGACAGGTCATGGGTGCTGTCGCTGGTGCGCACCTGGCTGTGACGCACCGGGATCGAGCCGGTCAGGCTGCTCGCGAACTTCAGCTTGAACTCGGCCAGGCCGGCGAAGCCGAGCGAGCGGCAGAAGCGGATCACGGTCGGCTGGCTGACGTCGGCCAGGCGCGCGATCTCGGCGATCGGCTCGTTCAGCACCAGTCTCGGCTGCTCCAGCACCAGCGCCGCCACGCGCTGCTCGGCCGGGGTCAACTCGTGGCGCAGGTTCTGCACGCGCTCCATCAGGGTATTCGCGCCGCTGCGGCCGCGCAGGTGCTCGGCCAGGATGGTCGCCACGCCGTGAAGGGCCGGGTACGGCGCCGTGATCACGTAGGTCGGGATCTGGGCGATGTAGTCGGTGAAGCGGCCCTTGGCTTCGAAGCGGGCGCGGAAGGGCGACTGCAGGAACCACTCGCCCATGCGCGGCACGATGCCGCCGCCGATGAAGATGCCGCCGAACGCGCCCAGGGTCACCGCCAGGTTGGCGGCGGCGCTGCCCAGCATGCCGCAGAAGCACTCCAGCACCTCCAGGCACAGCGGGTCCTTTTCTTCCAGCGCGCAGGCGATGATATCGGCCGCCTTGCGTGGCGGCGCCTCGACGCCGTTGCGGGCGGCGAGCGCACGGTGGATGATCTCCATGCCGGGGCCGGAGATCAGGCGCTCGTTGGAGACGTGCTGCCACTCCTTCCACGCGGTTTGCAGGATGGCGAACTCGCGCTCGTCGGCGGGGGCGAAGTTCACGTGGCCGCCCTCGCTGCCGAGGGTGACGAAGCCGTCCTCGGTCGGGATCACGCCCGAGACGCCCAGGCCGGTGCCGGGCCCCAGCACGCCGATCACGGCCTTGGGCGCGGGCGTGCCCTGCCCCACCTGCATCAGGTCCTGCCCGCCGAAGCCGGGGATGGCCATCGCCAGCGCGGTGAAGTCGTTCACGATCAGGAGGGTGCTCAGGCCGAGTTCGCGGCGCACCACATCGGTCGAGAACTGCCAGTCGCGGTTGGTCATGCGGACGAAGTCGCCGCTGATCGGGTTGGCCACCGCCAGCGCCGCATGGTGCAAACGGATGCCCGCGTGGTCCTGCAGGTAATGGCGCAGCAGGGGGACGATGCCCTCGAAGTCCTCGCACTCCAGCACGCGCGCGGCGCTGAAGTTGCCGGGCGCGGTCTGCAGCGCGAGGCGCGCATGGGTGGCGCCGATGTCCGCCAGCAGGCGCGGGCCGTCGGCGAAGGCGGTGTGCGCCGGTTTCTCCGCGAGCCTGGCCGCCTCCTGCTGGCTGCCCATT
>DAMCRY010000184.1:0-7753 GCA_032115075.1 Massilia sp. | reverse complement strand
CGAAGGGGTCTACCTGGACGTGCTCGAGGCCGAACGGTCCGACTTTGCCAGCCGGCGTGCGCTGGCCGACGCGCGCACCCGGCAGCGCCTCGCCGTGGTCAGCATCTACAAGGCGCTCGGCGGCGGCTGGGAGGTCTGCGCGGGGGCGGAGCTGGACTGCAGCGGGTCCGATGGACGGTTGAGCCTGCGCGCCGCGAAATAAATCGCCGACAGGGCTTGACCTTCCAACGAAGGGAAGGATCACACTGAACATCAATGTCAACACTCGAGGGGGAATTCCATGGCATCGGTTCTGCAGCAGGCTGCCACTCCATCCGGTTCACCGGTCACCCGCATGAGCTTGCCGATTGAAGGCATGACCTGCGCGTCATGCGTTGGCCGTGTCGAGCGCGCGTTGAAAGAAGTTCCCGGCGTCCAGACGGCCGCGGTCAACCTCGCCACCGAACGCGCGGACATCACGTTCAACGGCGTGCCCGACCCGCAACGGGCCGTGCGCGCCATCGAACAGGCTGGCTACAACGTTCCCGAAGCCGTCTCCGAGCTCGGGGTCGACGAGATGACCTGCGCCTCGTGCGTGGGCCAGGTCGAGAAGTCGCTAACGCGCGTCCCAGGCGTGCTCGAAGCGACCGTCAACCTGGCGACCGAGCGCGCGCGGGTCCGTCACCTTGCCGGGGTCGTCTCCATGGCCGATCTCGAGAAGGCCGTCGAGCAGGCCGGTTACAAGCCGCGTCGCCTGGAGGCGGCAACGGCCGCGACGGGCGACCAGGAAGCCGAGCGTCGCGAGAGCGAAGCGCGTGGGTTGCGGCGCGCCCTGCTAGTTTCGTCGATCCTGACCTTGCCGGTGTTCGTCCTCGAGATGGGGTCCCACCTCGTTCCCGCCATGCACCATTGGGTGCTGGGCACCCTGGGCCAGCAGGCCAGCTGGCACATCCAGTTCGTGCTCGCGACCCTGGTGCTGTTCGGCCCGGGGCTGCGTTTCTACCGCAAGGGCGTGCCGGGCCTGCTGCGCGGGGCTCCCGACATGAACTCGCTGGTCGCGCTCGGCACCGCGGCGGCGTACGGCTATTCGGTGGTCGCAACCTTCCGTCCCGCAGTGCTGCCACCGGGCACCGCCAATGTCTACTTCGAAGCCAGCGTGGTCATCGTGACCCTGATCCTGCTGGGGCGCACGCTGGAAGCGCGGGCCAAGGGGCGAACCTTGCAGGCGATCAAGCGCCTCGTCGGGCTCCAGGCCAAGACCGCACGCGTCGAGCGTGATGGGCAGACGGTCGAGATCGCTCTCGACCAGGTCGTCACCGGCGACCTCGTGCTCGTACGCCCTGGCGAGAAGATCCCGGTCGACGGCGAAGTCGTCGACGGCGCCTCGTATATCGACGAGAGCATGATCACCGGCGAGCCGGTGCCCGTGTCGAAGGGCGTGGGTGCCGAGGTAGTCGGCGGCACGATCAACAAGACCGGCGCCTTCAGTTTCCGCGTCACCAAGGTCGGTGCGAACACGGTGCTGGCCCAGATCATCCGCCTCGTCGAAGAGGCCCAGGGTTCCAAGCTGCCGATCCAGGCCCTGGTCGACAAAGTGACGATGTGGTTCGTCCCCGCGGTCATGGCCGCGGCGGCCGTGACTTTCACGGTCTGGCTGCTGGTCGGCCCGGCCCCGGCGCTGACGTTCGCGCTCGTTTCCGCGGTCGCGGTGCTGATCATCGCCTGCCCGTGCGCCATGGGTCTGGCCACGCCGACCTCGATCATGGTCGGCACCGGCCGCGCGGCCGAGCTCGGTATTCTGTTCCGCAAGGGAGAAGCCTTGCAGGCGCTGCGCGACGTGAGCGTCATCGCGCTCGACAAGACGGGCACGCTGACCAAGGGACGGCCCGAACTGACCGATCTCGTTCCCGCCAATGGCTTCGCGTACGACGAGATCCTGGCGCTCGTGGCGGCGGTCGAGACCCGGTCGGAACATCCGATCGCCGAAGCGATCGTGGCTGCCGCGAAGCTGCAGGGCATCGCGCTCGCACCGGTTGCCGATTTCGACGCGAAGCCCGGCTTCGGGGTCTCGGCCCGGGTGGCCGGCCGGAGCGTCGCGGTCGGCGCAAGCTGGTTCATGAGCCAGCTCGGCATCGATGTGGACCGATTCGTTCCGACGGCCCGGCGCCTGGGCGGTCAAGGCAAGAGTCCTCTGTATGCCGCAATCGACGGACGCCTCGCCGCCGTGATCGCAGTGGCCGACCCGATCAAGGAAACCACTCCCGAGGCGATCGCGGCGCTGCACGCGCTGGGGCTCAAGGTCGCGATGATCACCGGGGACAATGCGGCTACGGCTGCGGCGATCGCCAGGCAGTTGGGGATCGATGAAGTCGCCGCCGATGTCCTGCCGAGCGGCAAGGTCGCCGCACTGAAGACGTTGCGTACCGGCGGCGCCCGCGTCGCTTTCGTTGGCGATGGCATCAACGACGCGCCGGCGCTGGCCGAAGCGGACGTCGGCCTCGCCATCGGCACCGGAACCGACGTGGCGATCGAAGCGGCCGACGTGGTGCTGATGTCGGGCGACCTGCGCGGCGTGCCGAACGCGATCGCGCTCAGCCAGGCGACGATCCGCAACATCAAACAGAACCTGTTCTGGGCCTTCGCCTACAACGCCGTCCTGATTCCGGTGGCGGCCGGGGCGCTCTATCCGGTCAACGGCGCCTTGCTGTCGCCGGTCGTGGCCGCGGGCGCGATGGCGCTGTCCAGTGTTTTCGTGCTGGGAAATGCGATGCGGCTCAAGCGGTTCCAGGCGCCGATGGCGGTCGAAACCCGCGCCGCGCCTGACGAATGATCATTGACCCCAGGCCAGCGCCAGGCCGAGACAACACGAGACCGAGGAGAATCGAATGAACGCATCTCATCGTCCGGTAACGATCTATACGGTACCGGATTGCCCCGACTGCCGCCAGCTGAAGGACTGGCTCGCAAGAGAAGGAGTCGCGTACGAGGAACGCGATCTTGCAGACCCCCAGGTCATGGCGGAAGCGAAGGCGCGCACCGGCGTGCGGGTCGCACCGATCAGCATCGTCGGCAAGGAGATTTTTTATGGCACCCTTGCCTTGCAAAAACCCGGCCTGGCCGCGGCGCTGGGCAGGTCGCCGTCCGGGCGAGAGTAGACCATGACGAAACATGTCGATATACGACCGGCCGGGCGGGTCGTCGCGGTGGCGGAGGGCGCCACCATCCTGGACGCGGCGCTCGCAGAAGGCATCGACTATCCTCACGGATGCCGCTCCGGGCGCTGCGGTACCTGCAAGTCGCGCCTGGTCAGCGGCGAGGTCGATTTCCTCGAGCACAGCCGCTTCGCGCTCTCGGGCGAGGAGAAGGCGCAGGGACTGATCCTTGCCTGCCGGGCGACCCCGACGACGGATGCGGTCGTTGCCTGGCTCGGCAGCGACGACGAGGCGCCACCCCATCCGCACCGCCTGCTGCATTGCCGGGTGACGGCGATCGAGAACGCCACGCATGACATCAAGGTGGTCAGGCTCGCCACCGACGGGGCCGTGCCGCTGGCCTTCGCGGCCGGCCAGTACGCCCGGCTGACCTTTCAGGGAGCGCCGTCCCGCGATTATTCGATGGCAAGCGCATCGGGCCAACGAGAGCTCGAGTTTCATGTCCGCCGCGTGCCGGGCGGGACGACGAGCGAGGCGGTCCACGCGCAGCTGCAGGTCGGCGCGCCGGTGCTGCTTGCGGGCCCGCTCGGCTCCTCCTACCTGCGCGAGCACCACACCGGACCGATCCTGTGCATCGCCGGCGGCTCGGGGCTAGCGCCGATCAAGGCGATCGTCGAGGCGGCGCTCGCGCAGGGCATGAGGCAACCGATCCATGTCTATTTCGGTGCGCGCAGCGAGCGCGATCTCTATCTCGTCGACCATTTCGAGGGCTTGGCGCGATGGCATTCCAACCTGGCGTTCACACCGGTCCTCTCCGATGCTCCCGGGGACGCGCGGCGGCGCGCAGGCCTGGTGACGGATGTGGTGGCGCAGGACTTGCAGGACCTCGATGGCTGGAAAGCATATGTCGCCGGCCCTCCGCCGATGGTCGAAGCCGCCATGCGGACATGCAGGGCGCGCGGATTGGGTTCGGGTGACCTCCACGCCGACGTGTTCTTCACACCCGAAGAAGCGCCGGTGCTCGGACGGGCTCCACTTGTGGATGTTGAAAGTCATGAATCCATGAATTTTCGGGAAGGAGGCAACGATGAATATCGGTGAAGCCGCCAAGGCGTCCGGTGTGTCGGCAAAGATGATCCGCTACTACGAGCAGACCGGCCTGATGCCGCAAGCACCGCGTTCCGACGCCGGCTACCGCCATTACAGCGCGTCCGATGTGCAAAGTCTTCGCTTCATCCGCCGCGCACGCGATCTCGGGTTTTCGGTCGAACAGATTTCCGCCCTGTTGGCCTTGTGGCGCGACCGCGAGCGCGCGAGCGCGGACGTCAAGGCGATGGCGCTCTCCCATCTGGCCGCACTGGAGGCGAAGATTGCCCAACTGCAGGCCATGGCGCAAACGGTCGAGCACCTGGCGCATCACTGCCATGGCAATGAACGTCCGGACTGCCCGATCATTTCGGATCTGGCGGCGGCCTCCTCGGCCGCGGCGGAATGCTGTTCGCAAACCGGCCACCGGACGCCCAGGTTCGGGCTGGATACCCCCGCCTCGCCACACCATCGGAAGGCTGCCGGACCTCGCCCCTGAGACGTACCGGCCATGCAGCTGCAGCGGAAATTTCGCTCGAAACCGTTGACCTTGTCACCGTGTCGGCCCCCATATTGGCCGGACACCTCAATCAACCAGGAGATCACCATGATGCGTTTCAACATTGCAAACATGACTTGCGGCGGCTGCGCCAAGTCCGTGACCAGGGCGCTGCTGAGCGTGGACCCGCGGGCCCGGATCGAAACAGATCCTCCCGCCCGCGAAGTCCGGGTCGACAGCGACCTGGACGAAAGCGTCTTCCTTGCGGTGCTGAGCGAGGCCGGGTACCCGGCAAGCAGCGCCACACCGCGCTGACCGGCGGATCGCGAGTACGACACATGGACAATGACATGGACAACAAGCACCATTT
Organism: Massilia sp.; assembly: GCA_032115075.1. Classification (GTDB taxonomy): domain Bacteria; phylum Pseudomonadota; class Gammaproteobacteria; order Burkholderiales; family Burkholderiaceae_D; genus Telluria. Next base: position 2,667 of record DAMCRY010000184.1, on the reverse strand, counting down.
GGCCAAGGGCCTGGAGGAGTCCGGTTCTCGGGCGCCGCAGCCCGCATCGGGGACATGCAGCGAAGGGGTGTTCGCCCTTGCCGGCAAGACCGGGAAGGTCACTGCCGAACTGCTCTCGCGGACAACCGGACCGCTCGCACGCGAGCTGTCGATCGCTTTCATCGACAAGGCGACGGGGCAGCCCATTACGCGCTTCGATGAGGAACTGTCGCATGAACTTCACGTCCTGGCGACAGACAGTGATTTCTCGAGCCTGGTGCACGAACATGCGGACAAGCCGGGCCACGATGGGCGCTTTCGGGTCACGTTGAACTTCCCGAAGCCGGGGGCCTACCACGTCTATGCCGACGCCGTGCCGGCAGGTATCGGGCAGCAGGTCGTCCGCTTCGAGCTGCCGGTGGACGTGGCGGACTGGCCCGACATGCCGGAACAAGCGGCCGGTGAGGCAATCGGATCCACCGGCTCCTATACGATCAGGCTGGACACCGCGACCCTTCGCGCGGGCACCGGAAGCATGATGACATTGACGATTCTGAAGGACGGCAAGCCGGCGTCGGACCTCGCGCACTATCTCGGGGTGCCGGCGCACGCCGTATTCGTCAATACGCGCGACCTCGCCTATGTCCACGCACATGCGATGCCGGCGAAGGCTTCCGGAAGCGGCCAGGTTACGCATGCGTCGCATGGGGACCCGGGGGCCGCCGTGCCGCCCGTACTGGATCTTCATGCAACACTGCCTTGCGCGGGTCGCTACGCGCTATGGGTGCAGTTCAACGGAGGGGGCCGGGTGCGAACCGTCCCGGCCGTGGTCATTGTCCCGCCTGGCGCCCGGCCCGACTAGGATCGTCCGATAGCCAGGTATCGGGGCGCCGGCAGCGCCAGGACGCCGAACTCGTGGTTGTAGGCGGTCGGGCCGGGTTGCGCCGCGAGTGCGCGGCCAGCCGGAGCAGCGCTGCCGGGTGCCGTTCAGCGGCCGGCGGCGTCGCTACGCCACAGGATGGCGGAGGCGTCGTCCGCGCGCTTCACGGTTGCCGGCGCCGCGGCCTGTGCGGCGGCCTCATGGCCCCGCAACTGTGCGAGTGCCGCCTGCAGGCCGTGTTCCAGGCAGAGCGCGAACAGGCTCTGTGGCGTGTGCAGGCCATAGGTATCGACCAGCCGGTAGAAGCCATCCGTCATGGCGAGGACGGTGGAGCCGGCCGCTGCATGGACCGTGCGGGTGCGAGCGCCGAAGTCGCCGTTCGGGCGCAGGCACAGGGAATTGGTGCGTGGCGCCGTGTTCTGGAAGATGCGCCGCGCGCGCAGCATAGGCATGAGGCGCGCCATCCTGGCCGCGGGGTCGGCGACGCCTTCGTCTTGGAGCCTGGCGATTTCGGCGCGCACGATGCCTTCCTGGGGATTCACGAAGGGATCGAGGTCCGTGATCGCGCCGTCCGGAGTGCGCATCAGGACTTTACAGTCGCCCAGGCAGTACAGCGCCAGACGGTGGCCTTGGCCGGCCCTGTCGGCACGGACCCAGCTCAGCGCCGCGATCGGCCACGCGTACGGCGGCACGTCCTGGCCGGCGCCGCGTTCGCGGAACTCCCTGTCGACCGCGGCTGTCGCGGCACGGACGGCGTCCGCCTGGCCAAGGCCGGCATCGACCGCCGTCTCCAGCGCGGCCACGAAGCGGGTCACGAACCAGCGCACGTCGCCAAGCTCGGGGTCGATGTAGTCGCGCTCGGCGACGGAGGTGGCGCCGTCGATGATCACGAGGTCGGTGCCGCCGGGCGGACTGAAACTGCCGGCCCAATCTTCGTTGTGGTGCGCTTGCGCGCCGGAGGAAACCGATTCGAGGTGCATGATCGTGTGACAGTCGAAGGACATGACAGCCGGCGCCTTTGGTAACCGTTCATCGTGCCTGACTGCGAGTAGTGGCGAGCGCAACATTCTATATGCTGCGTTCGACCTCCAGGCGGTTCGATCATTTTCTCGTAAGTTTCAACATACCTGTACTTTGTCGTGCGCTCCGCTTCCGTGCCCGTAGCGGGGTGCGCACGGCTGCCGACCAGCCGTTTGCGCGCCGGGGCGTGCGCGGTTCACAATGCGCTATGCGAACTGATCACTCGAAAGGATGAGCATGGGTATCACAGTGAAGAACACGACGCCGGACACGGCCAGGGTCACGCTGGTCGGCGAAATGATGGATGGCAGCTTCGACGCCAAGGTGATGGCGGAAACCGACGTGCCCTACACGAAGTACTGGGACAACGAGCTGGAACAGCGGATCGTCTACCTGCACCCCGACCCGGAGCAGCTGAAGTCGATCGTGGCCGCGCTGAACGAGCGCCGCCTGTCGCTCGACGACCTGCAGAACTTCGGCAGCTCGGCCGGCGGAACCTCCGAACTGCCGATCTGAGTCGCCGGCGGCGCCCTCAGCTGCCCGAACCGGAGTCCGGCAGCAGTCCCGCGCCGGACTTGACGATCTCGTCGTGACGTTCGTGGTCCCGCTTGTGCAGGTAGGCGGCGGTGGTCGCGATGTTGGCGTGGCCGGCGGTGTCCTGCAGGGTCTTCAGCTGGACGCCGCTGTTGGCGTGGTTGGTCAGCATGCTGTGGCGCAGCCAGTGGGTCGAGGCCTGGCGCAGCGCCGAGGCGCTGTCGGCATCGCCCTGCGCCGCGGCGCGCCCGGCG
>DAMCRY010000183.1:0-7763 GCA_032115075.1 Massilia sp. | reverse complement strand
CCAGCAGGATCTTGCGGCCGGCGTCCATGCGCAGCCCGATCTCGTCGTCCTCGACCGCGGTCTCCATGTAGGCGGCGCGCTCGGCCTCGACGAATTCGCGCTCGAACAGCACGAACTCCTCGGGGTAGTAGAACTCGACCACGTTGCGGGTCTTCTGCGGGCCGACCGGCCACAGGGTCGACACCACCAGCACGTTCGGGTACCACTCGACCATGATGTTCGGGTACAGGGTCAGCCAGATCGCGCCGTACTTGGGCGGCTGGCCGTTGTTGAACTTCAGGACCTGTTCCTGCCACTTCTTGTAGGCCGGCGAACCCGCCTTCTGCAGCGCGCGGTTCACGCCCACGGTCTGGACGCTGTAGTCGCGGCCGAACTCCCACTTCAGGTCGTCGCACGAGACGAAGTTGCCCAGGCCCGGGTGGAAGGGCTCGACGTGGTAATCCTCCAGGTAGACCTCGATGAAGGTCTTCCAGTTGTAGTCGCACTCGTGGATCTCGACGTGGTCGAACATGTAGCCGCTGAAATCGAGATCCTTGGTGACCTCCATGTTCTTGAGCTTGTCCATGACGTCGTAGCCGTTCTGCTCGAACAGCAGGCCGTTCCAGTTCTGCAGCGGCGTCTTCGACAGGTTCAGGCAGGGCGTCTCCGGGAAGTGCGGCGCGCCGATCAGCTGGCCCTTCAGGTCGTAGGTCCAGCGGTGCAGCGGGCACACGATGGTGTTCGCGTTGCCGCGCCCATTGAACATCAGCGCCTGGCGGTGACGGCAGACGTTGGAGAGCACCTCGATGCCGCCCGCGTTGCGGACCAGCATGCGGCCTTCGTTTTCGGATGCAAGTGTCGCGAAATCGCCTACCTCAGGCACCATCAATTCGTGGCCGACGTAGCGTGGGCCCTTGTGAAACAGTTGCTGCAGCTCGCGCTGCATCAGCGCATTGTCAAAGTAGACATCTACCGGAAGCTGCGCGCAGGAGCGCGCCAGCTTGGCGTGGGTAGCCAGATCGGACATCCCAACCCCCCTTTAATCAAGTACTACCAAAGAAGAGAAAGAATCCAAAGACCAGTATCAGGAACACCCAAAATCTACTGCGCGTCGCACTGTCGGTCTGCGATGCTCGCTGTACTCAAGTACAGCTGCGCGTCTCGACCAACATTGCTTCCGCTCGCTACGATTTTGCATGTTCCTTGGAATGAGGAATACGGTATTTCGGACAGAACCGGAGATTATACCGTGGAAACACGGTACGGGGGGCGCGGGCCGTCGCGCGCGAGGGACGACACCGTATAAATAAGTGGTTGAAAACTCACGGATTTCATCGGGAGGAAAAGGGGCTGCTGTAAAATGTGGTCAAGCGGGCAAGTTGTGCCTGATGCAATGTGCACCCCTCCTGCGGTTGGATTGATCTAAAATACGCGATTGGACCGACCCATGGCGCACCCTTGCGTCTTACTAGATAGCTATGTCAAATAATACGAACAGCGCAGCGCCCGAGTCCTTCGAAGGCGCGATGGCGGAGCTGGCCCAGCTCGTCTCGCAGATGGAATCCGGCCAGCTGCCCCTGGAAGCCTCGGTGGCCGCCTATGCGCGCGGTTCCGAGCTGGTGAAGTACTGCGCGGCCCAGCTGGAAAAGGTCGAGTCCCAGGTCAAGGTGCTGGAAGGCGACATGCTGAAACCCTTTTCGGAAGCCGACGAGGGCGAGCAATGACGCAGGATTTCCCTACCTGGATGCAGGGCGTGCAGGCCGATGTCGAGCGCGCCCTGGAAACCTGCCTGCCGGCAGCCGTTGCCGTTCCGGCCAAGCTGCACGAAGCGATGCGCTACACCACGCTGGGCGGCGGCAAGCGGATCCGTCCGCTGCTGGCCTATGGCAGCGGCGACCTGTTCGGCGGCGACGCCGGGGCGCTGGCGCGCGTGGCCAGCGCGGTCGAGATGATCCACGTCTACTCGCTGGTCCACGACGACATGCCCTGCATGGACGACGACGACCTGCGCCGCGGCAAGCCGACCGTGCACGTGGCCTACGACGAAGCCACCGCGCTGCTGGTCGGCGACGCGCTGCAGGCCCAGGCCTTCCAGGTGCTGGCCGACATCGACACCCTGCCTCCGGCGCGGCTGGTCGGCATGCTGCGCCTGCTGGCCGAAGCGGCGGGGTCGAGCGGGATGTGCGGCGGCCAGGCGATCGACCTGGACAGCGTCGGCCTGGCACTCACGCGCGAAGAACTCGAGCGCATGCACCAGCTCAAGACCGGCGCCATGCTGCGCGTGTCGGTGATCCTCGGCGCGCTGTGCGGGAAAGACCTGTCGCCGCTCGAGCTGGAAGCCCTGGACACCTATTCGAAGGCGATCGGCCTGGCCTTCCAGGTGGTCGACGACGTGCTCGACGCGACGGCCGACTCGGCCACGCTGGGCAAGACCGCGGGCAAGGACGCGGCCGACAACAAACCGACCTATGTGTCGATCCTTGGGCTGGACCAATCGAAGGAACTGGCCGAGCAACTGCGGCGTGAAGCGCACGAAGCGCTGGCGCCATTCGGAGAACAAGCACAGCGGCTGCGCGAACTCGCGGACCTGATCGTGCAGCGGAAGGCATAAATGAACCTGCTAGAGACCATCAACGACCCCGCGGACCTGCGCCAGCTCCCGCGCACGCAACTGACCCCGCTCGCCACCGAGCTGCGCCAGTACCTGCTCGACTCGGTGTCCAAGACCGGCGGCCACCTGTCCTCGAACCTGGGCACGGTGGAACTGACCATCGCGCTGCACTACGTCTTCAACACCCCGCACGACCGCATCGTGTGGGACGTGGGCCACCAGACCTATTCGCACAAGATCCTCACCGGCCGCCGCGAGCGCATGCCGACCCTGCGCCAGCTGAACGGCCTGTCGGGCTTCCCGAAGCGCGACGAGAGCATCTACGACACCTTCGGCACCGCGCATTCGTCGACCTCGATCTCGGCCGCCCTCGGCATGGCCAAGGCGGCCAAGCTGAAGGGCGAGGACCGCCACGCGATCGCCGTGATCGGCGACGGCTCGATGACTGCCGGCATGGCCTTCGAAGCCCTGAACAACGCGGGCGTCGAAGAGGATTGCAATCTGCTGGTGGTCCTGAACGACAACGACATGTCGATCTCGCCGCCGGTGGGCGCGCTGAACCGCTACCTCGCGCGCTTGATGTCCGGCCAGTTCTACGCCGCCGCCAAGACCGTGGGTAAAAGCGTGCTGCCGGGCCCGGTGCTGGACCTGGCGCGCAAGCTCGAAGAACATGCGAAAGGCATGGTGGTCCCGGCCACGATGTTCGAGGAATTCGGCTTCAACTACATCGGCCCGATCGACGGCCACGACCTGGATTCCCTGATCCCGACCCTGGAGAACATCAAGAAGCTCAAGGGCCCGCAGTTCCTGCACGTGGTGACCAGGAAGGGGCAGGGCTACAAGCTGGCGGAGGCCGAGCCGATCCTGTACCACGGCACCGGCAAGTTCAACCCGACGGAAGGGATCAAGCCGGCGACCGCGCCGAGCAAGCTCACCTACACCGAAGTGTTCGGCAACTGGCTGTGCGACATGGCGGCCGCCGACAAGCGCCTGGTCGGCATCACGCCGGCGATGCGCGAAGGCTCGGGCATGGTGCGCTTCCACCAGCAGTACCCGGAGCGCTACTTCGACGTCGGCATCGCCGAACAGCATTCGGTGACGTTTGCGGGCGGCATCGCGACCGAAGGCCTGAAACCGGTGGTCGCGATCTACTCGACCTTCCTGCAGCGCGCCTACGACCAGTTGATCCACGACGTGGCCCTGCAGAACCTGGACGTGACCTTCGCCCTCGACCGCGCGGGCCTGGTCGGCGCCGACGGCGCCACCCATGCCGGCAACTACGACCTGGCCTACCTGCGCTGCATCCCGAACATGGTCGTCATGGCGGCCTCGGACGAGAACGAGTGCCGCCAGATGCTGACCACCGCCTACCACTATCCCGGCCCGGCCGCGGTGCGCTATCCGCGTGGCGCCGGCGTCGGAGCAAGCATCCAGCCCGAGCTGACCTCGATCGAGATCGGCCGCGGCGAGGTGCGCAGCGAAGGCAAGGGCATCGCGATCCTGGCCTTCGGCTCGATGGTCGCGCCGAGCATCGCCGCCGGCGAAGAGCTGAACGCGACGGTCGCCAACATGCGCTTCGTGAAGCCGCTCGACGTGGAACTGGTCACGCGCCTGGCGAAGGAGCACGACTACCTGGTGACGGTGGAAGAGGGTTGCGTGATGGGCGGCGCGGGCGCCGCGGTGATGGAAGCGCTGGCGGCGGCGGGGATCGCCAAGCCGGTGCTGAACCTGGGCTTGCCGGACAAGTTCATCGACCAAGGGGACCCGGCGGCGCTGCTGGCGTCGGTTGGCCTGGATGCCAAGGGGATTGCTGCTTCGATTCGTCAGCGGTTTGCGGCAGGTGAACCTCGGTTGGTGGTCAATAACACTTAAGCGGTCTGCATGCAAAATTGGATCCCGGCCTTCGCCGGGATGACGTGCGTGAAGTTAACGCTTAAAGTACTGTTAGCCTATAAACCGTCGTTCCCGCGAAGGCGGGAACCCAATTTCTGATCCGAAGTCGCAAGGGCCGATCAGCCACCACCAAACAGTGCTTCCGCCCTCTGGAACAAAATCCACGAGGTCGCAATATACTTGTCTCCGCTCCTCGACACATGCCCCTTGTGGGTATGCGTAAACCCCGCCGGCGCAATCACCAGCCGCCCCTTGCGCGCCTCTACTTTGCGCCCCTGGTACAGGAACTCCGTCTCCCCGCCATCCTCCACGTCGTTGAGATAAAACTGCCACAGCAGCACCCGGTGCAGGGTCTCGCAGCTTGCGTTCTGGGGGTAGATCTCGGAATGCCAGTGGTGGTAGCCGCCCGTCCCCTGCAGGTACTTCTGCAGGTTGACGTGACCGACACGGTAGATCGACTGCATCAGCTCCACGACGTTCGGCGTGCCGAATTCCGAGAAGTTATCGAGCGACAGCGTCACCGGCTCGCCGGTCTCCGGATGCGCCACCTGCGGCGACAGCGCCCCGATCAGGAGCATGCGGTACCGGTCCATGTACTGCGCCAGGTGGCGCGCCATGGCCTGGGTCAGCAGGGCGCCGACGTCGTCCCATTCGGGCAGGCCGTTGATGGTCAGGTCGTAGCTGTCCTTCTTCTTGATGTCGACCCCGTTGCCGGTGCGGCCGCGCGCCACCTTGTCGCTGGCGTCGAAGCGGGCGCGGATGGCGTCGCACTGCTGCGGCGTGAGCGCGTTGTCGTAGACGCCGATGAAGTCGTCCATGAGCGGGTGTCCTTCCTCAGCCGCGCTTGCGCTCGTGCTGCCACAGCACGTCGCTGCCGCCGGCGAAGCGGTTCAGCACGCGCGCCAGCACGAACATCAGGTCCGACAGGCGGTTCACGTACTGGCGCGGGTGCGGGCGGATCTGTTCTGCATGCGACAGCGCCACGATGCTGCGCTCGGCGCGGCGGCAGACGGTGCGGCAGACGTGGGCCAGCGAGGCGGCGCGCGAACCGGCCGGCAGGATGAATTCCTTCAGGATCGGCAGGTCGGCGTTGTACTTCTCCAGCAGCCCGTCCAGGCGCGCCACGTGCTCGTCCTTGATCATCTCGTAGCCCGGAATGCACAGCTCGCCGCCCAGGTCGAACAGGTCGTGCTGGATCGAGATCAGCTCTTCGCGCAGCGCGGCGGGCATGTCCTCGCACAGCAGCAGGCCGACGAAGGAGTTGAGCTCGTCGACTTCGCCGAGCGAGTGGATGCGTGCGCTGTCCTTGCCGGTGCGGGTGCCGTCGCCCAGGCCGGTGGTGCCGTCGTCGCCGGTGCGGGTGGCGATTTTGGAAAGTCGGTTGCCCATGATGCTGCCTTATACGATGTGTTGAAAAAACGATAGGGCGAGCATACGATAAAACACGGCGCTTGTGCCCCGCACGTGGCCGTTTATGCCTACAATTCCAGCATGAGCACCCCCATTTCCGTTTCGGCCGAGCGGCGCCGCCAAGTCGCGGATGCGCTGCGCGCGCGCCTGCCGGCGCATGTAGCCAATTCGGTGGTCCTGTCCGATCCCGAGGACACCCGTCCCTACGAATGCGACGGCCTGGCCGCCTACCGCCAGCTGCCGATGGTCGTCACCTTGCCCACCAGCGAGGAGCAGGTGCTGGCGATCCTGGACGCCTGCCGCGAGCTGGACGTGCCGATCGTCCCGCGCGGCGCCGGCACCGGCCTGTCGGGCGGGGCGCTGCCGATCGCGGATGGCGTCGTGGTCTCGACCGCGCGCCTGAACCGCATCGTCAAGGTCGATGCGTATGCGCGCACCGCGGTCGTCCAGCCGGGCGTGCGCAACCTCGCCATCTCGGAAGCGGCCGCCCGGTACGGCCTCTACTACGCCCCGGATCCGTCTTCGCAGATCGCCTGCACCATCGGCGGCAACGTGGCCGAGAACTCGGGCGGCGTGCACTGCCTGAAGTACGGCCTGACGGTCCACAACGTGCTGCGCGTGCGCGTGGCCCTGATGACCGGCGAGATCGTCGAGCTGGGCGGCGAGGCGCTGGATGCGCCGGGCCTGGACCTGCTGGCCGTCTTCATCGGCTCGGAAGGCATGCTCGGCATCGTGACCGAGGTGACGGTCAAGCTGGTGCCGAAACCGGCCGTGGCCCAGGTCGTCATGGCCTCGTTCGGGGACGTGATCACCGCCGGCAATGCGGTGGCCAGCATCATCGCCGCCGGCATCATCCCGGCCGGGCTGGAGATGATGGACCGCACCTCGGTGCGCATGGTCGAGCCTTTCGTGCACGCTGGCTACGATACCGACGCCGCCGCGATCCTGCTGTGCGAGGCCGACGGCACCGCATTGGAAGTCGCCGAAGAGATCGAACGCATGAAGGCCGTGTTCGAAGGGGCGGGCGCGACGGCGATCGCGGTGTCGCAGAGCGAGGCCGAGCGCATGCGCTTCTGGTCCGGCCGCAAGAACGCCTTCCCGGCTGCCGGCCGTATCTCGCCGGACTACTACTGCATGGACGGCACCATCCCGCGCAAGCAGCTGGCCCGGGTGCTGCAGGGCATCGAGCAGATGGAGCAGACCTTCGGCCTGCGCTGCTCGAACGTGTTCCATGCCGGCGACGGCAATATGCACCCCTTGATCTTGTTCGACATGAACCAGCCGGGCGAATTCGAACGCGCCGAAGCCTTCGGCGCCGCCATCCTGGCGCTGTGCGTCGAAGTCGGCGGCACCATCACCGGCGAGCACGGCGTGGGCATGGAGAAGATCAATTCGATGTGCGTGCAGTTCGGCCGCAAGGAGCTCGACGCCTTCGTCGCAGTAAAGCGCGCCTTCGACGCGCCGATGCTGCTCAACCCGGACAAGGCGATCCCGACGCCGCACCGCTGCGCCGAATTCGGCAAGATGCACGTGCACGGCGGCGCGCTGCCTTTCCCCGACCTGCCGCGTTTCTGACACCATGCGATCGATCGAACACTTCCAGGAACGCGTGCGCGCAGCGAGCGCCGATGGAACGCCGCTGCGCATCCGCGGCGGCGGCACCAAGGACTGGTATGGCCAGCGCCTCGCGGGCGAGGTCCTCGACACGCGCGGCCATGCGGGCATCGTCGACTACGAGCCGACCGAGCTGGTGATCACCGCGCGCTGCGGCACGCCGCTGGCCGAGATCGAAGCCGCGCTGGCCGAACAGAACCAGATGCTGGCCTTCGAGCCGCCGCATTTCGGCGCGGGGGCTACCCTGGGTGGCGTG
>DAMCRY010000182.1:0-7780 GCA_032115075.1 Massilia sp. | reverse complement strand
CGCAGCGTTGAGGGCCAGGATATTGGTCTGGAAGGCGATGCCGTCGATCACGCCGATGATCTCCGACATCTTCCTGGCCGACGCGTTGATGGCGCCCATCGTATCGACCACCTGTTCGACGACCGTACCGCCGCGCGCCGCCACTTCCGAGGCCGACAGCGCCATCTGGTTCGCCTGGCGCGCGTTATCGGCATTCTGGCGCACGGTGCTGGTCAGTTCTTCCATCGACGATGCGGTTTCCTCCAGCGCGCCGGCCTGCTGCTCGGTGCGCGACGACAGGTCGAGGTTGCCGGCCGAGATCTGGTCGGCGGCGTCGACGATGGTGTCGGTGCCGCTGCGCACGTCGGCCACGATGCCGGCGAGCCTGCCGGTCATGTCCTGCAGGGCGCGCAGCAACTGGCCGATCTCGTCGCGGCCGGTCGTGCCCGCCTCGATGCTCAGGTCGCCGGCGGCGACCGCCTCGGCGATGCCGACCGCCCGCGCCAGCGGACGGGTGATCGAGCGCGCGATCAGCACCATGATGACGACGCCGGCCAACACCGCCGCGATGCTGAGCGCCAGCAGTTGCGTGCGCCCGCTGCGGAAGACATCCTCGACCTGGGCCGCACGCGCATCCAGGCGCCCCTGCAAGTGGTCCGCCAGCTTGCGCTGGGCGTCGCCCAGCGCCGCCAGGCGCGGCCTGACCTCGGCGGCCATCAGACGCTGCGCCTCGACCGTGTCGCCGTCGGCTTTCGCCTTGAACGCCTTGTCCAGGGCGGCCCGGTACGGCGTGCGGATCGCCTGCGTCCGGGCGAACAGCGCCTTGCCTTCGGGATCGTCCGCCAGTCGCTCCTGCAGGCGGCGCTGCAGTTCGACGCCACGCTTGGTGGTGGTGGCGATGGTGTCGAGGAAGAAGCGGGTGCCGTCCTCGCTGCCGGCCTCCAGCGCCGCGACGCTGCGCACGCCGGTGACCTCGGCCAGGCCGACCCACTCGCGGACGATGTCCGCGGTGGCCAGGTCGTCTTCGACCATGGCGCGGTTGGTGGTGCCGACGGCTTCCAGGCGCGACATGCCGATGCCGGCAACGCTTGCCAGCAACAGGAGCAGTACGGAAAGACCGAGTCCGAGACGGACTCCGATCTTCAGATCGGTAAGTTTCATGGTGGGTTCTCGAAAATGGCGGCGCGTGGGCGCGCGGGGGACGGCAGGCGTCCAGAATTGCATTTGTGGAATACGTAGTTTCCGCAAGGCAATAAGTATAGCACCGTATGCGCCACCGGTTACGCCAGGGCGCCATGAGAGGACATATTTGCCACAGTCATGCCGGCGAACGGAGGTCGCTCGCCACGGCTGAAAAAAGGTTCTATGGCAATTTCCCGCAGAGCGGCTATAATGCCGGCCTTCGGGTCGTTAGCTCAGTTGGTAGAGCAGCGGACTTTTAATCCGTTGGTCGCTGGTTCGAGCCCAGCACGGCCTACCACGAATACCCAGGAAGCCCACGAATTTCGGTTCGTGGGCTTTTTGCTTTGACGCCGTGACCGACGAATGTGGAGCGCCCCTCCTTCCGGCAAAGGCGCGGGCCGGTGCCGCCTGCCCGGGGGAACGCTCAGCGCTGCGCCAGCGCCGCCCTCACCTCGACCACCGCCGCCAGCCGCGACTGCGGCACATAGCGCATGACCAGCTCGTCGCGGTCCTGGTCGAACTTCATCGAAACATTGCCGTCGGCGGTCGCGAAGGTGTCCGCCGATACGGCGGACAGGCGCATCGGGCGCTGCCGGTCGATGCGTGCCGAGATGAGGCTCTCGCCGCCGGGCTCGATCCGCAGGCGCCAGCCGTTCGACAGGGCGAACATGCCGCTGACGGCTTCGAGCTCCTCGTGCGGGACATGTTGCGGACGGGCCCGGCCCGTCACCTCGACACTCGATATCGCGCCTGGCCCGGTGGCCGGATAATCGATGGACTGGGCGGCGGCGTCGGCCGCGATAAACAGAAGAACGGCACAGAATGCCAAGGATGGGGGACGCATGATCGCTGTTCCTTTCAGGTCGAATTGGCTTGGTGGCGGCGCGGCACGCCGCCCGGTCGATAGAGCCGGCCGTGGTCATGCCAAAGCCGGTCAATCCAGTCTAGGCGAGCGGAAGATGCGCACAAGGGTCGGCCCGCCCCACATCACGAAACGGTCTTGAAACGGTACCGATCAGACCAGCGGGATATGACACAAAAGTCCGCGTCTGCATGCGGTTTCCCGAATCAGGAGTCCGAATGCCCGCATGACTGCTGGTTTCTACCGACGCCGCGCGGCGGTTACTTGACATTCGCGCGCGCCGGCAGGATATTGGTAAAGATAGTTAGTACACAGCAAAGCGCTTTAAATGTAAGCAATCGTGTGCGCCCTTGTGTTCGGGGCGGCAACATGTAAAATGAATAACATCCCGTGCAGATGAACCGGCACGCGCCCCTCGGGCGTGGGCGCCGCTCATGCCGCTTGCGGGCGGACCACCAACGTAGAAGTCGAGTACTGGCACAGCATGTCGAGAACGTTTCTTCCGCACTCCTTCGCCGCCCGCCTCTCATGCGCCGGGCGTGCCATCGGCAGCCTCGAGGCAGCCCCGCCAGTGCGGCGTTCCGGCATGCCCTGTTCCGCTCCGCCCTTGCCGGCTGACGCCGTCCGGCTTGCCTGAGCTCGGCGAGCGACGCGTCCAGCGCGCCCGGCCGAGCCTTCACCACCGATTTTCCGCTCCAGCGAGCATCACCATCGAACGCCTGTCTCCGGTGGAGACGGCATAAAAGGAACCCTCTCATGAACACCGAACATTCGCATCCGAACATCCACCCCGCAACCGTCGACCGCAGCAACCCGGCCGCGCCGAAACGCACCTTCGCCAAGAGCATCGTCTCGAACGGACGCCGCCTGCGCCAGCGCCTGGGCGTGGCCGCCGGACTCTGCCTCGGCCTGGCCGTGCTGGTCATGGCCTTCGAATAAGCTGGGCACCACAGCACACGGCTAAAAAAACAGGGCGCGGCGACCGCAGTCGCAGCGCCCTGCTTGATGACGCCCGTGGCGGCGTCAGAATTCTTCCCAGCCCTCAGTGGCTTCGAGCGCCTCGCGCCGCGCGGTGCCGCGGGCCGGCCCCGCCTGCGGGGCCCGCTCCTCCCGGGCTTGCCGCGCCTTCGGTGCAGCCGCCTTCCCTGCCGTTCCGGCTGTTTCCGCAGTTGCCTTCACGGCCGGCTTCGCCACCGCCGACCCGATCCTTGCCTGCGCCTTCACGGGCTTCGCCACGCGCCCGGACGGGGCGTGTGCCGATGCATCGATCCGGAACGTCCCGACCGCCTGCGCCAGCGCCTGCGCCTCTTCCTGCAGCGACTGCGCCGCCGCCGACGCCTGCTCCACCAGCGCCGCGTTCTGCTGCGTCACCTCGTCCATCTGCGCGACCGCGCCGTTGATCTGCTCGATGCCCGCGGTCTGCTCCTGGCTGGCGGCGGTGATCTCGGCCATGATGTCGGTCACCCGGCCCACGCTCTGCACGATCTCGGCCATCGTGGCGCCGGCCTGGTCCACCAGCTCGGAACCGATGTGCACCTTCTCGACCGAGTCGTCGATGAGAAGCTTGATTTCCTTGGCCGCCGCAGCGCTGCGCTGGGCCAGGTTGCGCACTTCGCCCGCCACCACCGCGAAGCCGCGGCCCTGTTCGCCCGCGCGCGCCGCCTCGACCGCCGCGTTCAGCGCCAGGATATTGGTCTGGAAGGCAATGCCGTCGATGACCGCGATGATGTCCACGATCCGGGTCGCCGAGCTGTTGATGGCGCCCATGGTGCGCACCACCTGCTCGACCACCTCGCCGCCCTTGCCCGCCACCTGCTGGGCCGAGGCCGCCAGCGCATTGGCCTGGCGCGCGTTGTCGGCGTTCTGGCGAACGGTGGAAGTCAGTTCTTCCATCGACGAGGCGGTCTCTTCCAGCGAGCCGGCCTGCTGCTCGGTGCGGCTCGACAGGTCGAGGTTGCCGGCGGCGATCTCGCCGGAGGCGGTGGCGATGGTGTCGGTGCCGCCGCGCACGCGGCTGACGATGTCGGCCAGCGCGGCATTCATGTCCTTCAGGGCCTGCAGCAGGCGGCCGGTCTCGTCGCGCGAGTCGACCTCGATCTTCTGGGTCAGGTCGCCGGCCGCGACCGCGCCGGCGATCTGCACCGCGCGCTCGATCGGGCGCACGATGGCGCGCACCAGCATCCAGCCGACCACGGCCGCCATCAGGAGGCCGAAGGCGAGGCCGGCCAGGCACACCAGGCGCACCATCTCGTAGGTTGCCTGCGAGCGCTCGTAGTCGGCCTTCGCCACGCGGGACTGCAGGTCGACCAGCTGCGTGCCGAGCGCGCTCACCGGCTTGAACAGGCGCGACATGTCGCCCGTGACCACCCGCGCCGCCTGCGCGGTATCGCCTGCGCGCACGGCCGCAAGCGCCGGGTGCAGTCCTTGCGCCAGGAATAACTTGCGCGCCTCGACGAACTGCGCCACCAGCGTCGCTTCTTCGGCAGTCAGCCCGGTCTCCTCGTAGGCTTTCCAGGTGTCCGAGACGACCGTGATATTACGCTCGACTTCGGCCAGGATGGCGTCGCGCTGGCCGCTGTCGCTCACGGTGACGGCCTGGGAAACAAGCATCTGGTTGGTGGTGATCAACTGCATTACACGGCTGAGCTGGCCCAGCGCCGACAGCCGGTTGTCGTAGAGATTCTTAAGTTCGGCATTGGTCGCGCCGAGGTTATAGATGCCGATCGCGGCGCCGACGACCAGTTCGACCGACAGGAAGGCAATCACGAAGATCAACCGGTTTTTAATGGTGAGATGTTTGAACATGGATGCTCGCAAGAGGCCCGGCGGGGCAGGAATATTGAACTATAGAAATAGCTTTACATGCCAAGGCGAGAATGACCAGAGAGATTGAGCTGCACCTATGGCTTTCGTCGCCGCTTTGCCACAAAGCGTTAGCAAGACGCTACCGAGCTTGCCAGCCTGTCATTGTCCGCGGGTGCCGCCACGGTCGGGGGGAGGCAGGACGGCGATGCCGCTTTGCCTATAAAATGGCACGATTGATTTCCTCAGCGCATTAGCTGCCCAGAAAAGGCTCCAATGAATCTCCCCGTCCTGATCAACCTGGCCGTCGCCCTGGCCGTTTGCGTGCTCCTGTATCGCCTGCAGGCCGGCCACGTTTCCTTCACCAAGCGCGTGTTCACCGGCCTCGGCCTGGGCGTGGTGCTGGGCGCGGCCCTGCAGGCGATCTACGGCGCCGGTTCGCCGGACGTCGCGGCCACCAATGCCTGGCTGGACGTGATCGGCAGCGGCTACGTCCGGCTGCTGCAGATGATCGTCATTCCCCTGATCATGGTCTCGATCGTGCAGGCCATCCTCAAGCTGCGCAACGCTTCCTCGCTGGGTGCGATCAGCACGCTCACCATCGGCATCCTGCTCGTCACCACCGTGGTCGCCGCCGCGATCGGCATCCTGATGGCCAAGCTGTTCGGCCTCTCGGCCGTCGGCCTCACCGCCTCGACCGCCGAGGTGGCGCGCGGCGAATACCTGCAGGGCAACCTGGCGACGGCGCAGGAAATCTCGCTGCCGAGCATGTTGTTGTCCTTCATCCCGGCCAACCCCTTCCTCGACATGACCGGGGCGCGCAAGACCTCGACCATCGCGGTGGTCGTGTTCTCGATCTTCATCGGCATCTCGGCCACCGGCATCGCCGGCAAGAAGCCGGAAGTGTTCCAGTCCTTCAGCGACTTCGTCCACATGGCCCACGTGATCGTGATGCGCATGGTGACCCTGGTGCTGCGCCTGACCCCGTTCGGCGTGTTCGCGCTGATGGCCAAGGTGGTCTCGAGCTCGAGCCTGGCCGACATCCTGAGCCTGGCCAGCTTCGTCGCCGCCTCCTACTGCGCGCTGGCGCTGATGTTCTGCGTGCACCTCCTGATGGTCGCGGGCAGCGGCCTGAACCCGCTGCGCTACGTGGCCAAGATCTTCCCGGTGCTGGCCTTCGCCTTCACCTCGCGCACCAGCGCCGGCAGCATCCCGATGAGCGTGGCGACCCAGACCGCGCGCCTGGGCACGCCGGAAGGCATCGCCAACTTCGCCGCATCCTTCGGCGCAACCATCGGCCAGAACGGCTGCGCCGGCATCTATCCGGCCATGCTGGCGGTGATGATCGCGCCGACGGTCGGCATCGACCCGATGAGCCTGTCCTTCCTGCTGCCGCTGCTGGCCATCATCGCCTTCGGCTCGATCGGCGTGGCCGGAGTCGGCGGCGGCGCCACCTTCGCCGCCCTGATCGTGCTGTCGGCGATGGACCTGCCGGTGGCGCTGGCCGGCCTCCTGATCTCGGTGGAACCGCTGATCGACATGGGCCGCACTGCCCTCAACGTGAGCGGTTCGATCACCGCCGGCACCGTCACCAGCCGCGTGCTCGGCCAGCTCGACACCCGCGTGTTCGACAGCGACGCGGACATCAACCTGGACAGCGACGCGCAGGCTGTGTAAGTCCCGTCCGACGCCGCCATGAGCCTGATTAGAAAGGAAAAAGCCCTTTTGTAAGACCGCTCCGACGCTGCGGCGAGCCGGTGCGGAAAGCGAGCAATCGTGCGCTTTGCGGCCGCAGAATCCGTCTATGATGACGCCATGTCAACATCGTAGACGGGCTGGTAATGGAACAGAAGTGGCCGCAGGAGATCTGGCTGGTCAGGCATGGACAAAGCGCCGGCAATGTCGCGCGTGAACTGGCGGAAGCGTCCGCCGGGCACCGCATCGACATCGCCGACCGCGACGTCGACGTGCCGCTGTCGGAACTCGGCGAGCGTCAGTCGCAGGCACTCGGTTCCTGGTTCGCGGCGCTGCCGCCGGAACAGCAGCCGACCGTGGTGCTGCACTCGCCCTATGTGCGCGCCGCCGAGACCGCCAACATCCTGATGCAGCGCCTGGACCGCGACAAGCTCGTCGTCGAGTCCGACGAGCGCCTGCGCGAGAAGGAATTCGGCATCCTCGACCGCCTCACCACCTACGGCATCGCCCACCACTACCCGGAGCTGTACGAACAGCGCCAGCACGTCGGCAAGTTCTACTTCCGCCCGCCCGGCGGCGAGAGCTGGTGCGACGTGATCCTGCGCCTGCGCAGCGTGATCGACACCCTGAACCGCGAATACTGCCGCGAGCGCGTGCTGATCGTCGCGCACCAGGTGACGGTCAATTGCTTCCGCTACCTGTTCGAACGCCTCAGCGAGAAAACCATCCTCGACTTCGACCGCGCCGGCGACGTGCCGAACTGCTCGGTCACCTCCTACGAATTCGATCCCACCCTGGGCAAGGGCGGCCACCTGGCGCTGCGCCTGGTGAACTTCGTGGCGCCGCTGGAGGCGACCGGCACGCCGGTCACCGCCAGCAAGGACCTGCCTGCGGCACCCAAGGCATAAACGGAAGACCACAACACAGCTCCCATGGACACGCCCACCCGCGCCACCGCCGTGCACGACGTCGACACAGCCCTGCTGCAAGGCTGGCCGGTGCCGATGCCGGCCATCGAAGGCGACAAGGAAATCCGCGGCCATGTGCTGGTGCTGGGCGGCTCCTCCGAAATGCCGGGCGCCGTGATCCTGGCCGCCACCGCGGCCCTGCGCGCCGGCGCCGGCAAGCTCACCGTCGCCACCGGGAAAAGCGTGGCCCAGCTGGTGGCGCTGGCCATGCCCGAGGCGCGCGTGATCGGCCTGGACGAGCACGAGAGCGCCGGCTTCAGCCTCGATGCGGTGGCCCGCCTCGACCCGTTGG
>DAMCRY010000181.1:669-7781 GCA_032115075.1 Massilia sp. | reverse complement strand
CCGCGGCGGCGGAGCGGCTTGCACGGGCGGCGCCGGCGCCGGTCGCAGGATCGTCACGGCGATCGACGCGGCGATCGACGCGGCGATCGACGCGGGCGGCTCGGGTTCGAACGCGGGCAGCGATGGCCCGGCGTGACGGTAGGCGAACATCAGCATCGCGTGTACGGCGATGGAGAGGCCGACACCGATGAGGGCACGCCGGTTCCCCTGCATCATGGTCGTATCGATGGTGGCGCCTGCTGCGAAAGTCACAATATTGCCTATTCCTTGCCGAGACGGGCGGTAACAATAAATGCGACAAACAATGCCTGAACTTCTTTATTTTGCCCTTAAACCTTGACCGGGTCACCCCAAGGAGATATGATCTGCCTTCTCGGAGTGTAGCGCAGCCCGGTAGCGCATCTGGTTTGGGACCAGAGGGTCCAAGGTTCGAATCCTTGTACTCCGACCAGTATCAAGAAGAAAGCCGACAGTGAAAGCTGTCGGCTTTTTTCGTTTCGGCGCCGAGCTCAGCCCTGTGCGTGCGCGCCGCCCTCGACTTTTCTGCGCAATCGCAACAGGCGGATGACACGCCCTTGATCCGCCGTGCAAACTTCTTTCTTGATGGAAATAATATTTCCTTACAAGCACATTGTCTTGTGATTCTCAGGAGGGAATATGAAACATCCTGCACTGCTTCTCGTTCCACTGCTGCTGGCCGCCATGCCGATGAGCACGGCCGCCGCCGACCCCATCAATATCGTCAAGAACCCGGGCTTCGAAGATGGCCAGGCAAACTGGCGTACCAACGCAGGCAGCTTTTATGACTGGTCCCGGCTCGAATTGTATGCGCACAGCGGGGTCGGGTCCGTGCGCAGCGATTGTTCTCCCCAGACCTGTCTGGGTGCCAATGGCTACGGCTTCTACCAGGACCTGAACACGGTCGCCGGCCAAAGCTATGACCTCAGCTTCTGGCTCGGGAACCTGACCGGAGAAGGACTCTACCAGGTATGGTGGGGCGGAAACATGGTGGCGGAACACGGGATCGCCAGGGGAACGGAAGAGTTCGTGTTCTACGACGACCTGTTGGCCAGGAGCAGCCAGACCAGGCTCTGGATCACGGGAGGCACGACCGGCAGCTACCTGTCCTTCGACGACTTCTCGGTCACCCTGGCCGGCACCACGCCGTCCCCGGGCCCGGTGGCCGCGGTGCCGGAGCCCGGCACCTACGGGATGATGTTGGCCGGCATCGGCGTACTCGGATACGTCGCCAGACGCCGGCGAAGTTGATCAGCCGGCGCGCTTGGCCGCGATCGCATTGCCCGCGCGGCTGGCGCCCTTGCGGCCCAGCTGCTGCGAAATGAACTGCCCCGCATCCACCACCTGGTCGAGATCGATGCCGGTCTCGATCCCCAATCCGTTCATCAGGTAGACCACGTCTTCGGTCGCGACGTTGCCGGTCGCGCCCTTCGCGTAGGGGCAGCCGCCCAGTCCCGACACCGAGGAGTGGAAGATCGCCACGCCGACTTCCAGCGCCGCGTAGATGTTGGCCAGCGCTTGTCCATAGGTATCGTGGAAGTGGCCGGACAAACGTTCGAGCGGGAACTCCTGCGCCGCGCGCAGCATCACGGCCTGGGTCTTGCGCGCGGTCGAGACGCCGATGGTGTCGGCGATGTCGATCTCGTCGCAGCCGAGGTCGCGCATGCGGCGCACCACGTCGGCCACGGCATCGAGCGGCACGTCTCCCTGGTAGGGGCAGCCGAAGGCGGTGCTGATCGAGCCGCGCAGGCGCAGCTTGTTCGCCTTGGCGGCTTTCGCCACCGGCTCGAAGCGGGCGATCGATTCGGCGATCGAGCAGTTGATGTTCTTTTGCGAGAAGGCTTCCGAGGCCGAGCCGAAGATCACGACTTCATCGGCTTTCGCGGCCAGGGCCGCCTCGAAGCCCTGCATGTTCGGCGTCAGCGCGGAATAGATCGTGCCCGGCAGGCGCTCGATGCCGGCCATGACCTCGGCGCTGGTCGCCATCTGCGGCACCCACTTGGGCGAGACGAAAGAGGCCGCCTCGACGTTGGGAAAGCCGGCGCGCGCGAGGCGGTTGACCAGTTCGATCTTCACCGCGGCGGAGAGCGCCTCCTTCTCGTTCTGCAGGCCGTCGCGCGGCCCCACTTCGACGATCTTGACCTTCTTCGGCAACGACGCCTGCTGGCTCATTTGCTGGCTCATCTCTTTCAGTATCCTAAGTCGCGGTCGACGACGTCGTCGACGGGTTGGCCGCTTTCCAGCTTCGCGATCTTGTCGGCGATCTGGCGTACGGCGTCGTGGCGCATGGTGAGCGCGGAAATGTGCGGGGTGATGGCGATGCGCGGCTCGTTCCAGAACGGGTGCGGCGCCGGCAGCGGCTCGTGGCGGAACACGTCGAGCGTGGCGCCGGCGATGTGGCCGGAACGGATCAGGGTCATCAGGTCCGGTTCGGCCAGGATGGCGCCGCGCGAGACGTTGATCAGGTAGGCGTTCGGAAGCAGCTTGCCGAGGTTGTGGCGGTCGAGCAGGTTCGATGTCTCGGGCGTGAGCGGCAGCATGCAGACCAGCACGCGGGTGCCGCGCAAGAAGGGATCCAGCCCGTCCATGCCGTGGAAGCATTCGACGCCCGGGATGTCCTTGGACGTGCGGCTCCAGCCGCGCACCGGGAAGCCGAACAGGCGCATCGCCTGGACCACCTGCATGCCCAGCTTGCCGAGGCCCATGATCCCGATCGTGAATTCGGACTTGGGCGTGAGCGGCAGCGGGTCCCAGACGCCGTGGCGGGCCTGCTGCTCGTAGTCGTCGAAATGGCGGTAGTAGCGCAGCACGGCGTGCGCCACGTACTCGGCCATCTGCACACCCATGCCGGCGTCGCCCAGGCGCACGATCGGCACCGGGGGCAGGGCATTGCCCAGCTTGAGCAGGGCGTCGACGCCGGCGCCCATCAGGAAGATCGCGCGCACGTGCGCGAGCTGGTCCAGCAGGGCCGGCGTGGGGCTCCACAGTACTGCGTAGTCGCATGGTGGCAGCGACTGGCCTGCGCCCTCCCTCCACGCCACGGTCTCCACCTGGGGCATGACGGCGGCGAATTCGCGCACCCATGGCTCGATCACGCCGTCGCCCCGGAACAGGAGTATGCGCATGTCTCCCCCTCGTTTCTTGGTTTTCTTGTTGTCCTTCTACTACGCCGCCGCCTTGAAAGCCAGCAGCGGCGCCCCGTCCGCCACCTGGTCGCCAACCTGGTACAGCACTTCTTCGACCAGGCCGTCGCTCGGCGCGGAAATCGTGTGCTCCATCTTCATCGCTTCCATGATGACCAGCGGCTCGCCCTTTTTCACTTCCTTGCCGGACGCGGCCAGCACCGCCACCACTTTACCCGGCATCGGCGCGGTCAGGCGGCCGCCTGCGGCTTCGAGCTCGCCGGCGTGCGCCATCGGGTCATTGTACGACAGGGTGTAATGACGGCCGCCGGTGAACACGTGGAACAGGTCGCCGTCGCGGCGCACGCTGCCGTGCAGCGAGGTCTCGCCCAGGCGGATGGTCAGCTCGGCGCCTTCCTGGCGCACCAGCGCCAACGGCTGGCGCTCGCCGTTGGCGTCGATTTCCCAGCCGTGGGCGCCCGCAGTTCCATACGTCAAGCCGACCTGGTAGCCTTGTTCCCCGCTGAACTCGTCACCGAAGGAGAGCACGCGGCGGTAGGCGCTGTTCATGCGCCAGCCGCGGGCCTGGGCCCACGGATCGGCCGGATTGCCCGATCCGCGCACGGTCTCGCCGCTGCTGAGCGCCAGCGCGGCCAGGGCCAGGGCGCCCAGCGGCGCGGCCGCTGGGGCCGGGAACAGCGATGCGCCATGACGGTCGATCAGGCCGGTGTCCAGGTCCGCCGTCGAGAAGGCTTCGCCTTCGACCAGGCGCTTCAGGAAAGCGATGTTGGTCGCCAGGCCGACGATCTGGAATTCGGCCAGCGCCTGCGACAGGCGCGCCAGCGCCTGGGTGCGGTCGGCGCCCCAGACGATCAGCTTGGCGATCATCGGGTCGTAGAACGGCGAAATCGCGTCGCCCTCGCGCACGCCCGAATCGACGCGCACGGCGGCCGGGAGGCCAGCCGAGGCGCCCAGCTGGAACTCGACCGCTGCCGGCGTATCCATATGGCGCAGCGTGCCGATCGAGGGCAGGAAGCCCTTCTCGGGATTCTCGGCATAGATGCGCGCCTCGATCGCGTGGCCGTGGATCGCCAGTTCGTGCTGCTTCTTCGGCAGCGGCTGGCCGCTTGCCACGCGCAGCTGCCACTCGACCAGGTCGGTCCCCGTGATCATCTCGGTGACCGGGTGCTCGACCTGCAGGCGGGTGTTCATCTCCATGAAGTAGAAGGAGCCGTCCTGGTTGGCGATGAATTCCACCGTGCCGGCGCCGACGTAGCCGACCGCGCGCGCGGCGTTGACGGCGGCCTCGCCCATGGCGGCGCGGCGGTCCGCGGTCATGCCCGGGGCCGGCGCTTCTTCCAGCACCTTCTGGTGGCGGCGCTGAACCGAGCAGTCGCGCTCGTGCAGGTAGACGCAGTTGCCGTGGGTGTCGGCGAACACCTGGATCTCGATGTGGCGCGGACGGATCAGGTATTTCTCGACCAGCACCTTGTCGTCGCCGAAGGAGCTGATCGCCTCGCGCTTGCACGAGGCCAGCGCGGCTTCGAAATCTTCCGAGCGCTCGACCACGCGCATGCCCTTGCCGCCGCCGCCGGCGCTGGCTTTCAGCAGCACCGGATAGCCGATGCGGTCGGCCTGTTCGCGGAGAAAAAGCGGTTCCTGCCGGTCGCCGTGGTAGCCCGGCACCAGCGGCACGTTCGCGCCTTCCATCAACTGCTTGGCGGCCGATTTCGAGCCCATCGCGCGCATCGAGGATCCCGGCGGTCCGATGAACACCAGGCCGGCCGCCTGCACGGCTTCGGCGAACTCCGCGTTCTCGGACAGGAAGCCGTAGCCCGGGTGGATCGCCTGGGCGCCCGTCGCCTTGGCCACCTCGATGATCTTCTGGCCGCGCAGGTAGCTGTCCTTGGCGGCGCTTGGACCGATCAGGACCGCCTCATCGCAGACCGCCACGTGTTTCGACTCCGCGTCGGCTTCCGAGTAGACGGCGACGGTGCGGATACCCATGCGGCGCGCGGTGGCGGCGACACGGCAGGCGATTTCGCCACGGTTGGCGATGAGGATTTTGGTGAACATGCGTTTGTCTTTCGCTTCTTGGTTGTTCAGGGTTGGTTGGTGCGGCCGTGTCTCCCCGGCCGCAGGCGTTACACCGCGCTCAGCAGCCGCAGGCCGCCTTCGGCGCCGACTCCAGCGTGGCGGCGCGCGTCTTGAGGCCCAGCTTTTCCAGCAGCACGCGGTCGTCGTCCGCTTCCGGATTGCCGGTGGTGAGCAGCTTGTCGCCGTAGAAGATCGAATTCGCGCCGGCCATGAAGCACATCGCCTGCACCGCTTCGCCCAGCTCGCGGCGGCCGGCCGACAGGCGCACGCGCGCCTGCGGCATGGTGATGCGGGCGACCGCGATGGTGCGCACGAATTCGATCGGGTCGAGCTTCTCGAGGCCGTGCAGCGGCGTGCCCTCGACCTGCACCAGGTGGTTCACGGGCACCGACTCCGGATACGGGTTCAGGTTGGCCAGCTGGGCGATCAGGCCGGCGCGCTGCTCGCGCGTCTCGCCCATGCCTACGATGCCGCCGCAGCAGACCTTCAGGCCGGCGCTGCGCACGCGGCCCAGCGTATCCAGGCGGTCCTGGTATTCTCGGGTCGAGATCACGTTGTTGTAGAAGTCGGGCGCGGTGTCGATGTTGTGGTTGTAGTAGTCCAGGCCCGCCTTTTTCAGCTGCTCGGCTTGTCCCTCTTCGAGCATGCCGAGGGTGGCGCAGGTTTCCATGCCCAGCGCTTTTACCTCGCGCACCATGGTTTCGACCTTCTCCATGTCGCGCTCCTTCGGGCTGCGCCATGCCGCGCCCATGCAGAAGCGGGTGGCGCCGCTGGCCTTGGCCGCGCGGGCGGCATCGAGCACGGTGTCGATGTCGAGGATCTTCTTGGCCTCGACGCCGGTGTCGTAGCGCGCCGCCTGCGGGCAGTAGCCGCAGTCCTCTTCGCAGCCGCCGGTCTTGATCGACAGGAGCGTCGCCAGTTCGACGTCGCCATCCGGGAAGTTGGCGCGGTGCGCCTGCTGCGCGCGGAACATCAGGTCGTTGAAGGGCAGCTCGAACAGGGCCAGCACGTCGGCCAGCGGCCAGGTGACGTTTTCCGGCTGCTTGATGGCGACGGGGCGGTGCAGCGAGATCGTATTGGAAGCGGCGGTATTCGATTGGGACATCTTGGTTTTCCTTAGTTCTGGACGCGCGGGGAATGCCAGCCCGGCAGCCCCGCGAGATCGATATATTCGGCGGCGGCTTGCGCCGTCGGGTTCTCCAGGCGGGGCACGTGGCCCAGCAGCGGCGCCGGAATGCGTTGTTCCAGCGCGTCGATGTTCTCGCGCTCGAAGCGCATGTCGGGATCGACTGTGTTGGCGACCCAGCCGGCCAGCACCAGGCCGCGCGCCACGATCGCCTCGACGGTCAGCAAGGCGTGGCTGATGCAGCCCAGGCGCAGGCCCACCACCAGGATCACCGGCAGGTTCAGCTGCGTGGCCAGGTCGGCGCTGTCGAAGTCGTCGTTGAAGGGGACGCGGAAACCCCCGACGCCCTCGACCACCACGGCATCCGACGCCGCGTGGATCTCGGTATAGGCCGCCAGGATCGGCACCGCCTCGATGGTCACGCCTTCCAGCGCGGCGGCGATGTGCGGCGCGGCCGGTTCCTTCAGCATGAAGGGCGTGGTGATGCTGCCCGGCAGGTGGACGTTGCCGGCGGCGCGCAGCATGTCGGCGTCTTCGTTGCGCAGTTCGCCGTCGACCAGCGTGGCGCCGGCCGCGACCGGCTTCATGCCGCAGGCGCGGCGGCCGCCTTCCACCAGCTTATGGAGGATGGCGCTCGAAACCAGGGTCTTGCCGATCTCGGTGTCGGTGCCGGTGACGAAGCAGGCGAATCTAGAAGGAATGCCTTCGGCGGCCAGGGCTTCGGACACGGCAGGCGCCGGTGCATCGGC
>DAMCRY010000181.1:0-659 GCA_032115075.1 Massilia sp. | reverse complement strand
TGCCAGCGCTTCCGGCTGCGGGTCGAGGACGGGGGCTTCGGCGACTGGTGCGCCGGCGCTGCCCGGCGCGGTGACGACGGGCGTCAGCGCTTGCGGTTGCTCGGGGTCGTTCAGGTTTTTCATGCGGAGGCTCTTTCCAGTTCGCTTTCCAGCTGATTGAGGGCGCGCGCCGGCAGCGCCACGTCCTCGTGCGTATGCGCGGCCGACAGCGTCACGCGCAGGCGTGCCGTGCCCACGGCCACGGTCGGCGGGCGGATGGCCGGCACCCACAGGCCCTGCGCATGCAGGCTGGCCGCCACGCGCAAGGCTTCGTCATTTGCGCCGATGACGATCGGCTGGATCGCCGTATGCGAGACCGGGCGCTGCCAGCGCGTCAGCGTCAGCTCGCGGTCCAGCTGCGCGATCAGTGCGGCCAGGTGCGCACGCAGGCTTGCGCCCTCCTCGCCTTCGATGATGTCGAGGCTGGTGAGCAGCGCATGGGCAATCGCCGGCGGCGAGGCCGTGGTGTAGATGTAGGGCCGCGCGCGCTGGACCATCAGTTCGATCACGCTCGCATGCGCGGCGATGAAGGCGCCCGAGACGCCGGCCGCCTTGCCCAGCGTGCCGACGTAGACCAGGTTCGGCGAACGCAGCGCAAAGTGTTCCAATGCACCGCGGCC
>DAMCRY010000180.1:7545-7794 GCA_032115075.1 Massilia sp. | reverse complement strand
CGCCCCCCAGGCCGTCGATCTGGCGTGGGTCGGGCGAGCCGATGGCGGCCAGCAGCACGCGGTCGCGCGCGGCGCGGTCGCGGGGCAGGTCGGCCTCGAGGAAAAAGGGGCCGCGCGAAGTACCGCCGCGCATCAGCATGCAGGGGATGGCGCGCTGGTCGCTGTGGATGGGGTGGGCGGGCGTGTGCATGATCGTCCTCCCGCTACAGGTCCAGCACCAGCAGCGCGCTGCGCGAGCGCGAACAGCAG
>DAMCRY010000180.1:0-7385 GCA_032115075.1 Massilia sp. | reverse complement strand
CGGCACCGTGAACACCTGTCCGCTCGAGACCAGCTTCACGTCGAAGGGCTGGTCGCCGCTGGCGTCGATGGCCGCGGCGCCGAAGTATTCGACGTGCAGGCAGGCATCCGGCCAGCCCTGCGCGCGCGCCGCGCCCAGCACATGGTCGATGAAGCCGGACGGCCCGCACACGTACAGGTGGCTGCCGGGCGGCGCCGCCAGCACGGCGGCCAGGTCGAGCCGCTGCGCCGCGTCCCCGCTGTCGTAGTGGAAGTGCGCGTGGCGTGCAAAGCCGGAAGCGGCGATGCGCTCGCGGAAGGCGGCGCGCTCCGGCGAGCGGGCGCAGTAGTGCATCGCGAAGGAAGCGCCCTGTGCTGCGAGCGCCTCGGCCATCGCCAGGATGGGAGTGATGCCGATGCCGCCGGCGAGCAGCAGCGTGTGCGGCGCCGTCACCAGGGGAAAGTGGTTGCGCGGCGTGCCGATGGTCAGCACTGAGCCGGCCTCTACCAGATCGTGCATCGCGTGCGAGCCGCCGCGCGACACGGTCTCGCGCAGTACGCCGATCAGGTAGCGGTGGGTCTCTTGCGGCGCGTTGCACAACGAATACTGGCGTACCAGACCGTCGCCCAGGTGCACGTCGATGTGGGCGCCGGGCGCGAAGGGCGGCAGCGGCGCCCCGTCGACGGGCACCAGCTCATAGCTGCAGATGCCGTCGGCTTCGGACACCTTGGCCGCGACCCGGACCTCGATCGTGCTCATGCGGCCTCCCTCGTGGCCCGCTCGCGCGCCAGGCAAGCGTCGATGATGCGGCGCGACTGCACCCCGCCGGCATCGATGTTCAGCATCAGGAGCTTGCGCTCCGGATGAAGCAGCAGGTTGTGCTGCTGTCGTTCCAGCATTTCGCGGTCTTCGCCGAAGATCCTGCCCTGCCCTTCGCGGATCCGCGCGGTCAGCTGTGCGTCGTCCGGCCGGAAGTCGCGCGCCATGCCCCAGAAGTACCAGTGCGAGGTCTCGCTCTCGGGCGTGATGAAGTCGACCACGACACTCGACACCTTGTGGGCGGGGTCCGCATGATAGCCCCCCTTTCCGGCATGGGCGACGCCAACCTCGATCATCACGTGGCTAGGCGCGCTGAAGCGGCAGATCTGCCAGCGGTCCACCGGAACATCGCCCGCCAGGCCATTCCATTCCAGTGCCGAGCGCCAGTACGGCGGCGCGGCGACGTTGTCCATGAAGCGGCTGGTCACCACCTGCTCGCCCTCGAGCCGGGTGGTCACAGGGGTCTCGTCGATCTCCCTTTGCCCGATGCTGCTGGCGTGAACATAGGTCTCGTGGGTCAGGTCCATCAGGTTGTCGATCATGAGACGGTAGTCGCACTTGATGTGATACAGGCCGCCGCCGTAGGTCCAGGCCGGGTCCTCCGCCCAGGCGAGGTGGTGGATGGCGGCCGGATCGGCGAGCTCTTCCTCGCCGGGCCAGACCCAGACGAAACCGTAGCGCTCCTGCACCGGATAGCGCCGGATGCAGGGAAAGCCGCGCACGCGCTGGCCCGGCATGGCGACCGTCCTGCCCTCGCTACCCATTTCCAGGCCATGGTAGCCGCAGACCAGCCTTCCGCCGCGGACGAAGCCGAGCGACAGTGGCGCTCCCCGGTGCGGGCAGAAATCCTCGACCGCGGCAACCACCCCGCCCTCGCCCCGGTAGAACACGATCTTTTCGCCGCAAATCTGGCGGCCCAGCGGTTTCTCCGCGATTTCGTCCGGCGTGCATGCGACGTACCATGCGTTTTTCGGGAACATCCTTGTCTCCTTCATTCTCTGCCCTTCAGACCTGAATATTTAGTACACTGAATGTTGTAAAAAATTTTCGTCCCTTGTGAAGACCTGTCTTCAGTGACCTGCTTCCACGACGGCGCGGAACCGTTCCCATGCCCATGTCTACCAACCATACGCCGCCCGGCGACAACCCGCTCGATCCCCATGCCCAGCCCGGCCACCTGCTGCGCCGCGCGCAACAGATCTCGGTCTCCCTGTTCTATGACGAGCTCGGCGACGGGTTGACGCCAGTCCAATATGCCCTGCTCAGCCTGCTGGCAAGTCATCCCGGCATCGACCAGGTCTCGCTGTCCGGCCTCGCGGCCATCGACACCTCGACCGGTGCGACCGTCTGCGCCCGCCTCGAAGAAAAAGGCCTACTGGAACGCAAGGTCCTCCCCCACAACCGGCGCCAGCGCGCGCTGGCCATCACGCCGGCCGGCGCAGACCTGCTGGTGTGCCTCGAGGCCGCCGCCCTGCGCCTGCGCGGGCGCCTGCTTGCACCGCTCACGCCGGACGAACAGCAGCAATTCATGCGCTTGCTGTCCAAGCTGGTGCACGGCAATAATGCCCAGAGCCGGGCGCCGCTGGCGTTGCCGAAGTAGCAGGCGGCGCACCATGGCCGCCGTGCTGCGCCGGCGCCGCCGCCGGGATTCGCGGAATACTGCATCCCTTGCCAATGCAGCGCCGACACTGATCGACTCGAACGCAACGTTCGCGCCGATACACGACCAGCTAGCAGGAATCGACAGGATAGCCACTCCGCCGGGCAGACGGAAGCTGATAGACAAGTTGCTGAGCATTCCCGCGCCTTATCTTGGTTTCTCAATGCCTCATCATAAGAAGATCGCCGCGGTACGGGAAATCGGATTTTCCGTTGTCAAGCATCGATAATCCCGATCGGTCGAACGCTTGCTGCGGGACGCGCGCGATGGCGTCGGGAGACGGCCGGCGTACGGCGTGGACGCTCGAAGCGCCGCCGCACCGGAACTCGACAAGGAATCGGCACGGATTTGGCAGGCAGGATGCGCTGCACCATGGCGAATGCGCCGCAGTGCACGCGTTGCGAGCAGCAGAGAAGGTGTTTTCTCTAAACCTGCATGTTCATGATGTCGTGATACGCCGACACCAGCTTGTTGCGCACCTGCACCGTTCCCTGGAAAGCGATGCTGGATTTCTGCATCGCGATCATCGTGTCGGACAGGCTCACGGTATCGTCGCCCATCGCGAAGCGCTGGCCCAGCTCTTCCGCCGCCTTCTGGGTATTGCTGACCTGCTGCAGCGAGGTCTTCAGCGCGTCTGCGAAGTCGAGCTTGGCGACGCCGCCCTGGGGTGCGAGTCCGCCCAGGCCGGCGGGCGCGACGGGACCGGCGGCCGGCTTGGTCGCCGCCGCTTTCAGTTGCTCCATCATCGCCTGGATGCGGCTGCTGTCGATGCCGCCGATTCCGCCAATACTCATCTTGCCCTCCTGCCTCGTCGATCTCTGCCATTGAACCCAGGCTGTCAGAATACCAGTCCCCCGGCAAGTTCCTCGCGCGAAGAAGCACGGAATCGTCCCCCTATTTCAGGGTTTGAATGTTGCTCTGTGGCTTCATAATCTCGCTCGAGCCGTAATTATTCCCCCATCCTGGAACCACATCACCACCATGGCAGCAGTCGCTGAAGAACTGATCGACACCCCGGCCCCCGAAGAGACGGGCCCGCAAGGCTTCCTGCAGACCACGATGGGCAAGCGCGTCGCCCTGGGCGGCGGCATCGCCCTCGTGGTCGCCATCATGATCGCGCTCTGGATGTGGAGCCAGGCGCCGGAATACCGCGTGCTGTTCTCCAACTACAGCGACCGCGACGGCGGCGCGATCACGGCCTCGCTCGACCAGATGGGGGTCCCCTACAAGTTCTCGGAAGGCGGCAGCGCCATCCTGGTGCCCAGCGAGCAGATCCACGACCTGCGCCTGAAGCTGGCGGCCCAGGGCCTGCCGAAAGGCGGCAACGTCGGCTTCGAGCTGATGGAAAACCAGAAGCTGGGCGTGTCCCAGTTCCTGGAGCAGGTGAACTACCAGCGCTCGCTGGAGGGCGAGCTGGCGCGCTCGATCCAGTCGCTCGGCTCGGTCAGCGCCGCGCGCGTCCACCTGGCGCTGCCGAAACCGTCGGTGTTCGTGCGCGACCAGCAGAAACCCACCGCCTCCGTGCTGCTGAACCTGCAGCCGGGCCGCGCCCTCGATCCGGGCCAGGTCAGCGCCATCGTCCACCTGGTCGCCTCGAGCGTGCCGGAACTCACGGTCGGCAACGTCACCGTCGTCGACCAGAACGGCAACCTGCTGTCGGACACCGCGAACAAGGCCGGCAACAAGGGCCTGGACGCGACCCAGCTCAAGTACGTCGAGCAGGTCCAGCAGAACATCATCAAGCAGGTCGAATCCATCATCGCCCCGCTGGTCGGCAAGGAAAACGTGCGCGCCGAAGCGACCGCCGAGATCGATTTCGCCCAGGTCGACACCGCCGCCGAGATGTACAAGCCGAATTCGCCGCCGGAACCGCAGGCGATCCGCAGCCAGCAGACCTCGGAGTCGACCCAGCCGGGCGCCGGCGCCTCGGGCATCCCGGGCGCGCTGTCGAACCAGCCGCCGGGCGTGGCCACCGCGCCGATCGACGGCCAGCCGGTCGCAGGCAACCCGCCGGCCGCCGGTCCGACCCGCAAGGACGCGACCACCAACTACGAAGTCGACAAGACCATCCGCTACGAGCAGCGCCAGATGGGCGGCATCAAGCGCCTGACCGTCGGCGTGGTGGTGAACTACCGCCGCAGCGTCGATCCGAACACCGGCAAGATCACCGTCAAGCCCTTGAGCGCCAACGAGGTCGCCCAGATCAACGAACTGGTCAAGCAGGCGATGGGCTACTCGCAGGGACGCGGCGACACCCTGAACGTGACCAACGCGCCGTTCGACGGCGTCGACCGCCCGGACGACACCCCGCCGCAGCCCGACTGGTGGCGCGACCCGGCCAACCTGCCGCTGGCCAAGGAGATCGGCAAGTACCTGCTGCTGTTCGCGGTGCTGGCCTTCCTCTACTACCGGATCCTGCTGCCACTGATGCGCCCGGCGATCAAGAAGTTCGACGAGGTCACCGCGCTGCCGCCGGAACCGGAACCGGAAGAGGAAGAAGTACCCGAGGAAGAACGCGAGCCAGATCCGGAAGAGCTCGAGGAACAGGAAGTCGAACGCCGCAACCAGGGCTACCGGGCGAACCTGCAAATGGCGCAGGAACTGGCCCGCGATGACCCGCGGATCGTTGCAAACGTAATCAAGGCATGGTTGGGATCAAATGAGTGACAAGGACAAGGAAGGCGTAACCCAGGCGGCGATCCTGATGCTGGCCCTGGGCGAGGCGGAAGCGGCCGAGGTGATGAAGTTCCTCGGCCCGCGCGAAGTGCTGAAGCTGGGCGCCGCGATGGCGCAGATGAAGGCGGTGCAGCACGGCGAAGTGGTGAAGGTGCTGGAAGCCTTCGTGGAAGAGACCAACCTGCACTCGAACGTGGGCCTGGATTCGGACGAGTACATCCGCCAGGTGCTGACCAAGGCGCTCGGCGACGACAAGGCCGCCGTGCTGCTCAACCGCATCCTGGGCGGCAAGGACGCCTCGGGCATCGAGAGCCTGAAGTGGATGGATTCGCCGTCGGTGGCGGAACTGATCCGCAACGAGCACCCGCAGATCATCGCCACCATCCTGGTGCACCTCGAGCGCGACCAGGCCTGCGAGATCCTGGCCCACTTCACCGAGCGCCTGCGCAACGACGTGGTGCTGCGCATCGCCACCCTGGACGGCGTGCAGCCGGCCGCCCTGCGCGAGCTGAACGACGTGCTGACCAAGCTGCTGTCGGGTAACGAGAACATCAAGAAGTCCTCGCTGGGCGGCGTGCGCACCGCGGCCGAGATCCTGAACTTCATGAGCGGCGAGCAGGAAGCGGCCGTCATGGACAATATCAAGAACTACGACAACGACATGGCGCAGAAGATCATGGACGAGATGTTCGTGTTCGACAACATCATCGACATCGACGACCGCGGCATCCAGCTGCTGCTGCGCGAAGTGCAGTCCGAGATGCTGATCATCGCCCTGAAGGGCGCCTCGCAGGACCTGCGCGAGAAGATTTTCAAGAACATGTCGCAGCGCGCCAGCGAGATGATGCGCGAAGACCTGGAGTCGAAGGGTCCGGTGCGCCTGTCGGAAGTGGAGTCCCAGCAGAAGCAGATCCTGCAGATCGTGCGCCGCCTGGCGGACGAGGGCCAGATCGTGCTGGGCGGTAAAGGTGAGGATTCGTTCGTATGATGATTCCAAAGGAACAGCAAAGCGCTTACCAGCGCTGGGAAATGACTTCGTTCGGCGACGAGCGCCCCAGCGCCGTCGCCCGCCGCGCCGCCCTGGCGCCCGCCCCTGCCCCTGTGCAGGAACCGGAACCGATCGAGATCGTCCCCCACGTGGCCCTGCCCACGCTCGAGGAAATCGAAGCGATCCGCGAGCAGGCGCGCGCCGAGGGTCACGCCGAAGGTCTGGCCGAGGGCCGCGCCGAAGGCCACGCCCAGGGCTATGCCGAAGGCTCGGCGCTCGGGCAGCAGGAGGCCGGCGCCGAGCTGGAACACCTGCGCGCGATCGCCGCGACCTTCAGCGACGCCGTGATGCAGGCCGACGAGACCATCGCCCACGACGTGCTGGAACTGGCCCTGCGCCTGGCGCGCGGCATGGTGCGCACGGCCTTCGAGGTGCGCCCGGAACTGATCCTGCCGGTGGTGCAGGAAGCGATCGGCTACCTGCCGGTGCTGGCCCAGCCGGCGGTGCTGACCCTGAACCCGGAGGATGCGGCGATCGTGCGCGATGCCATGGGCCAGGAGCTGATCAAGGGCGGCTGGCGCATCGCCGAGGATGCGGCGATGGCGCGCGGCGGCTGCAAGGTGGATACGGCGTCGAACCAGATCGATGCGCAGGCGGCGGCCAGGTGGCAGCGCCTCACCCATTCGCTGGGCCAGAACGTCGAGTGGCTGGGGTCGTAGGGTGTCCGGCTCATGAATAAACGATACCCCTGCTCGACCGAGATTTGAACGCGCGGTCGGCAAAGCCGACCACCCTACGAGAAACAGGGTAAACCCACCGCTTTTCTCTCCTTGCGCAATCCTTCTCCTGGGCAATAATGGCGGCGCTTCCCTGATTCCGGATCCCGCCGCCCATGTCCACCACCGCCCCCGACCGCCACACCGCCCGCTGGAAATCCTTCCTGAAGGATTGCGACGCCCTGGTCGGCTTCGCCGAGCCGATGCAGGTCTCGGGCCGGGTCACGCGGGTGGCCGGCCTGGTGATGGAGTGCGTCGGCCTGAAGCTGGCCGTCGGCAGCGCCTGCACCATTCCGGTGGCCAACGGCATGAAGATCGAGGCCGAGGTGGTCGGCTTCGAAGGCGAGCGCCTGTTCCTGATGCCGCAGAGCGACGTCGAGGGCGTGGTGCCGGGTTCGCGCGTGTTCCCGGTCGAATCGGCGCTGCCCAAGCCCGGCACGGTCCAGCATCCGCGCCGCCGCCCGAGCGACCGCGCGCGCCACCTGCC
>DAMCRY010000179.1:6402-7797 GCA_032115075.1 Massilia sp. | reverse complement strand
GCCGTCGGCCCTACCGCGCCGGCGGCACGTCCACCAATCCCACCCCCGCGCCGGCGCCCGCCGTCGCCCGGCGCGCCACCAGGTCCTGGTACAGCGCCGTATAACCGGCCGCCATCTGCTCCGACGTGAACAACGCGTGATAACGCGCCTCCGCGCGCGCGCCCATGCCGCGCGCCAGCTCCGGGCTCTCCCACAGCGTGCGCATCGCGTCGCGCAGCGCCTGCGCATCCGAGGGCGGCACCACCAGGCCGGTCTCGCCGTCCACGTTGATGTAGGTGGTGCCGGTGCCGATCTCGCAGGAGATCATCGGTTTGCCGTACATCGCCCCTTCCAGCAGCGAGATGCCGAAGGCTTCCGAGCGCAGGTGCGAGGGGAAGGCCAGCGCATACGCCAGGGTCAGCAGTGCCGCCTTGTCGGCTTCTTCGAGCGCGCCGGTGAACAGCACATGCTTCAGGCCCAGGCGCGCGGCCTGTTCCTTCAGCGCCGCCTCTTCCGGCCCGGTGCCGACGATGACGATCGGGTAGTCCAGGCCCCTGGCTGCTTCCAGCAGGATGTGCAGGCCCTTGTAGTAGCGCAGCACGCCCACGAACAGGAAGAACTTCGGCCCCACCCGCTCGCGCCAGTGCGTGAGGCGGCAGGGTTCCACGGCCGGATAGGTCGACTTGTCGAGACCGTAGGTGATGACGCGGGTCTTGTCGCGATAGCGCGCCAGCACGCTGCTCGACGCCAGGTAGTTGGGCGAGGCCGCGACGATGTTGTCGACGCTGTCTAGGAAGCGGTGCTTGAGCGGCTGGTACAGGCGCAGCCAGCGCTTCTGGCGCACGATGTCGGAGTGGTAGCTGACCACGGTCGGCTTGTCCACGCGTGCCATGAAGTGCGCCAGGTCCATGAAGGGCCAGGGGAAGTGGTAGTGCACCACGTCGGCCTCCTTCGCCATGCGCGACAGCGCGCCGAGTGACTGGATCGAGCAGGCGTTCGAGGCGATCTCGAAGTTCAGCGGCATGCGGACCACGGTGTGGCCATCGAACTGGATGGGGCTCAGGTCTTTCTGGCGCGACAGCGACAGCACGGTATTCGTCACGCCCAGGCGCGTCGTGCCGACACACAGCTGGCGGATCACCTGTTCGATGCCGCCTACCGAGTCCGGATAGTACGTCTTGTAGAAATGAAGGACACGCATGTTGGAAGCTTACTGCGAAAGGACGGCGCGGTACACCGCGGCGGTCTGCCGTGCGGTGGCGTGCCAGGTCAGCTGCTCGGCGCGGGCGCGGCCGGCGGCGATGCAGCGCGCACGTTCGCGGCCGTCGTTGATCAATGTCTGGAGCGCGCCGGCGATGTCACCGGCGTCGCGCGGGTCGACCTCGAGCGCCGCGCCCTGCGTCACTTCGGGCAGCG
>DAMCRY010000179.1:0-6272 GCA_032115075.1 Massilia sp. | reverse complement strand
CCGGCACCCGTGCGGCGAACGCTTCGACCACGGGAATGCCGAAACCCTCGTACAGCGAGGGGAAGGCGAACACGCCGGCGCCGGCGTAGAGGTGGCGCAGGTCCTGGGGGTCGGTGACCCGGTCCAGCCAGGCCAGCTGTTCGCCGTCCGCCTGCACGGCCCTCATGCGCGCCACCAGGTCCTCGCAGCGCCAGCCGGGCGCGCCGACCACCACGAGCGGGTGCGCGTCGCGCTGGGGCTTGGCCAGCATCAGCCAGGCGTCCAGCAGGCGGCCGACGTTCTTGCGCGGCTGCAGGGTGCCGACGGTCAGCACATAGCCCGGTTGAAGCCGGTAACGGGCCAACACCGCCTGCACCGCCTGCGGATCGGGCGTCTCCAGCCACTCGTCGTCGACGCCGTTGGGGACCACCGAAATGCGGCGCGGGTCGACGCCGAAGCATTCGACCAGTTCTTCGGTGGCGAACTGCGAGACCGCGATCACGTGGTCGGCCTTGGCGATGGCCTTGCGCTGCAGCCAGTTCTTGGTCCGGCGCAGGCGCGGGCTGCACCATTCGGGATACTTGATCGGCAGGGCGTCATGCAGGGTCGCCACCACCGGGCAATCCATGCGCACGATGCGGTAGTCGGTGGCGTGGTAGAGGTCGGCCGGCATGTGGACGCGGTGCGCGCCGGGCGTGAGCAGGTCGACGAGGGAAGCGTGTTCGAAGGATTGCGGCATCGGCTGGCCGATGCTGATGCCCTGGCCCGCATCGTTCCCGGCCATGCGGGGACGCGGCCAGGCGTAGGGAGCGACGCGGCAGCCGGCCTGGGGGAGGTGGCGCAGCAGCGCCCGGGTGTAGACCCCGATGCCATCGAGGCGGCCGCCGGTCAGGCCCGGTTCGATCATGGTCGTTCCGAGTCCGACGGTGAGACCGCCGCCGCTCACGCCAGGTACATCCAGCGCAGCGTCTCGGACAGCGGCGTCGGGTCGAGTTGGCCGATCACGGCGGTGAGCTTGCTGTTGCTGCCGGCCAGCGTGAGCACGTCGTTGGCGCGGACAAAAGCGGGATTGACCTGCACGTCGATGCGGTAGCCGGCAATCTCGCTCATCATGTCGATCAGGTTGGCCAGCGAGTGCGAGGCCCCGGAGCAGACGTTGAAGGCTTCGCCGCTCGGCGCCACGGCCAGCAGGCGGCGGTAGGCGCGCGCGACCATGCGCACGTCGGAGAAATCGCGTGCGATGGCGAGGTTGCCGAGCTCGATGCGTTTTTCGTTGCGGCGGAAGTGCGACACGATCTTCGGCAGCAGGAAGTTCTCGGCCTGGCCCACGCCGGTATAGTTGAACGGGCGCGCGATGACGATCGGCAGCTTGTCCATCCACAGGCGCGCCATGTATTCCATGGCCAGCTTGCTGACCGCGTAGTCGTTGGCCGGGCTTGGGGGCACGTTCTCGTCGATGACGGGGACGCTGGCATTGCCGTAGATGTTGGCCGACGAGGCCAGCAGCACGCTGGTGGGGCGGTGCTTGCCATTGGCCAGCGCTTCCAGCAGGTTGCGCGTGCCGACCACGTTGACGCGGTAGATCAGTTCGGCATTCGAATGGGCCACGAAGGCGATGCCGGCCAGGTGGGCGACGACGTCCGGCTGGACTTCGTCGACGATGCGCGCCACGGCCTCGCGGTCGCACAGGTCGACCGGGTGGATGTCCGGGCCGAGCGCTTCGCCCGGCATCACCGTGCCGTAGACCCGGTAGCCGGCGGCGGTCAACTCCTGCGCCATGTAATGGCCGGTGAAGCCGCGCAGGCCCGTGATCAGCGCGCGGCGCCCCTCGCCTTCCCTCCCGCCGATGAACGCCGGGATGTCATCCGTGGCCATGCGTTCCATGATTTAGAACGAGAAACCGATTTCGTTGCGACGCAGGTCGGCGTCGACCATCATCTGGCACAGCTCTTCGAGGCTGGTCTTCGGTTCCCAGCCGAGCACGCGTTTCGCCTTCTCGGGATTGCCGATCAGGAGGTCGACTTCGGCCGGGCGGTAGAACTTCGGCGACACGCGCACCAGCGCCTTGCCGGTGCGGGCGCAGTGACCGACTTCGTTCTCGCCTTCGCCGGTGAATTCGACGGTGACGCCGGCGCCCTTGAAGGCCATGCCGACGAAGTCGCGCACGGTCTCGGTACGGTTGGTCGCCAGCACGAAGGTGTCGGGCTCGTCCGCCTGCAGGATGCGCCACATGCCTTCGACGTATTCCTTGGCGAAGCCCCAGTCGCGCTTGGCGTCGAGGTTGCCCAGTTCCAGCACGTCGAGCTTGTTCAGGACGATCTTGGCGACCGAGTCGGTGATCTTGCGGGTGACGAATTCGCGGCCGCGCAGCGGCGATTCGTGGTTGAACAGGATGCCGGAGGAACCGAAGATGCCGTAGGACTCGCGGTAGTTGACGGTCATCCAGTGCGCGTACAGCTTGGCCACGCCATACGGGCTGCGCGGGTAGAACGGGGTGTCCTCGACCTGCGGGATGGCCTGCACCTTGCCGAACATCTCGGAGGTGGACGCCTGGTAGAAGCGGATCTTCGGATTGACGATGCGGATGGCTTCGAGCAGGTTGACGGCGCCGATACCGGTGATCGAGGCGGTGGTGACCGGCTGCTCGAAGGACACGCCGACGAAGCTCTGCGCGGCCAGGTTATACACCTCGTCCGGCTTGCTGCTCTCGACCAGGCGGATGCTCGAAGACAGGTCGGTCAGGTCGTATTCGACCAGGGAGAGGTTCGGGTGCGCCTGGATGCCCAGCTCTTCGATGCGCCAGAAGTTGACCGAGCTGGAGCGGCGGTAAGTGCCCGTCACATGGTAGCCCTTCTCCAGGAGAATCTGCGCCAGATAGGCGCCATCCTGGCCGGTAATGCCAGTGATCAAGGCTCTTTTTGGTGTTTGCATGTTCGTGGATCGTAAAGGGGTCTCGCAGGCGCGGTCTCGCAGGCGGCAGACACAGCACAAGCCCGGATTGTAACAGAGAGGAAGTGCCGTTCGCCTTGCACAATAGAAACAGCTGCAATAAAAGCAACACTTAAGCGAACATTATGCCCCGAAACGGCTGGGGTACGTCGCCCGCTTACGGTTTGTTACCGTTGTATTTGTGCGAAGACAAATGGCGACTAATTGTGACCATTTATGACATGTTCGCCTGATCTAACGCAAAACAGGGGTGGCCGGTTTACCCGGCCACCCCATGACATCAGCGTTGCGAGACGGCGTCGACCACGCACAGCGCGGTCATGTTGACGATGCGGCGCACCGTCGACGACGGGGTCAGGATGTGCACCGGACGGGCGCAGCCGAGCAGCACCGGGCCGATCGCGATGCCGTTGCCGGCGGCGCTCTTGACCAGGTTGTACGAGATGTTGGCGGCGTCGATGTTCGGCATCACCAGCAGGTTGGCGTCGCCGGTCAGGGCCGAATTCGGCATGATCTTGGCGCGCACCTTGGCTTCGATCGCGGTGTCGCCGTGCATCTCGCCGTCGATCTCCAGGTTCGGCTTGGCCGCCTGGACCAGCGGCAGCACCGCGCGCATCTTCTGGGCCGAGGCGCTGTTGGCGGTGCCGAAGTTCGAGTGCGACAGCAGGGCCGCGCGCGGATGCATGCCGAAGCGCTCCATCTCCTCGGCCGACATGACGGTGATCTCGGCCAGTTCCTCGGCGCTCGGGTTCTCGTTGACGTGGGTGTCGACGATGGCCAGCTGGCGGTCCGGGGTGATCAGGAAGTTCATCGCCGCGTACACGTTGCTGCCGGCGCGCTTGCCCAGCACCTGGTCGATGTAGTGCAGGTGCATCCAGGTGGTGCCGTAGGTGCCGCAGATCAGGCCGTCGGCATCGCCCTTGTGGACCATCATGGCGCCGATCAGCGTATGGCGGCGGCGCATCTCGATCTTGGCCAGGTCGACCGTCACGCCCTTGCGCTTGGCCATCTCGTAGTAGGTCTGCCAGTAGTCGCGGTAGCGCTCGTCGTAGTCCGGGTTGATCACGTCGACGTTCTGGCCCAGCTTCAGGCGCAGGCCGAACTTCTCGATGCGTTTTTCCAGCACCGCCGGGCGGCCCACCAGGATCGGGCGCGCCAGCTTCTCGTCGACCACCACCTGCACCGCGCGCAGCACGCGCTCGTCCTCGCCCTCGGCGTAGACGATGCGCTTGGCTTCCATCGGCGCGGCCTTGGCCACCGAGAACAGCGGCTTCATGAAGGTGCCGCTGCGGTACACGAACTGCTGCAGGCTCTCGGCGTAGGCGGCCAGGTCTTCGATCGGACGGGTGGCGACGCCGCCGTCCTGGGCCGCCTTGGCCACCGCCGGGGCGATGTGGGTCAGCAGGCGCGGGTCGAACGGCATCGGGATCAGGTATTCCGGGCCGAACGACAGGTTGGCGATGCCGTAGGCCGAGGCCACGATGTCCGACTGCTCGGCGTGGGCCAGGTCGGCGATCGCGTGCACCACCGCGATTTCCATCTCGCGGGTGATGGTGGTCGCGCCGCAGTCCAGGGCGCCGCGGAACATGTAGGGGAAGCACAGGACGTTGTTGACCTGGTTCGGGTAGTCCGAACGGCCGGTGGCGATGATGGCGTCGCTGCGCACCGCCTTGACGTCTTCCGGCAGGATTTCCGGATTCGGGTTGGCCAGGGCCAGGATCAGCGGGCTCGGCGCCATCTGCGCGACCATGTCCTGCTTCAGGACGCCGCCGGCCGACAGGCCGAGGAAGATGTCGGCGCCGGGGATCACGTCGGCCAGCGAACGGTGTTCGGTATCCTGGGCGAAGCGCTCCTTGTCCGGGTCCATCAGCTCGGCGCGGCCTTTGTACACCACGCCGGCCAGGTCGGTGACGAAGATGTTCTCGACCGGGAAGCCGAGGTCGACGATCAGGTCGAGGCAGGCCAGCGCGGCCGCGCCGGCGCCGGAGACCACCAGCTTGCAGTTCTTGATGTCCTTGCCGACCACTTTCAGGCCGTTGAGGATCGCCGCGCCGACGATGATGGCGGTGCCGTGCTGGTCGTCGTGGAAGACCGGGATCTTCATGCGCTCGCGGAGTTTACGCTCGATGTAGAAGCACTCGGGCGCCTTGATGTCCTCGAGGTTGATGCCGCCAAAAGTCGGCTCGAGCGAGGCGATGATGTCGACCAGCTTGTCCGGATCGTTCTCGTTGACCTCGATGTCGAATACATCGATCGCGGCGAACTTCTTGAACAGCACGCCCTTGCCTTCCATGACCGGCTTCGAGGCCAGCGGGCCGATGTTGCCGAGGCCGAGGACCGCGGTGCCGTTCGAGATCACGGCGACCAGGTTGCCGCGCGCCGTATATTTATACGAGTTCGCCGGGTCCTTGACGATTTCTTCGCAGGGTGCGGCCACGCCTGGCGAATACGCCAGCGCCAGGTCGCGCTGGTTCAGCAGGCCCTTGGTCGGGGTGACGCTGATCTTGCCGGGGCGGGGAATCTGGTGATATTCGAGTGCCGCTGCACGCAGTTGTTGACGCAATTCTTCTTTCTTGTCCGATGACGAGTCCATGCCGGGCAGCCTTCCTGAAACTAGAGGGGAACCTCCAATTTTATCAGACGAGCAGTTGACAAAGGCTACGTATTTTCAACAAGAAGCAATTTCATGCATAAGACTTGCCAATAAGTCAAGTCACTCCATTAGCTCAGCTTATTAAACATGGCGTTTACAATGCAGCCATGCTCTCCGAATTCGACCTCATCAAGCAGTTTTTCAAGCGCGAGCGCCGCGGCCGGGCCGACCTCGGCATCGGCGACGACTGCGCCCTGCTCACCCCTGCCCCCGGCTGCCAGCTGGCGATTTCGTCGGACATGCTGGTCGAAGACCGGCATTTTTTCGCCGGCGCCGATCCGTTCATGCTCGGCCATAAAAGCCTCGCCGTGAACCTGTCCGACCTGGCGGCGATGGGCGCGCGGCCATTCGGTTTCACCCTCGCGCTCAGCCTGCTGGCGGCCGATCCGGTGTGGCTGGACGGCTTTTCGCGCGGCCTGTTCGCGCTGGCCGACGCCCACGACTGCGAGCTGGTCGGCGGCGACACCACCAAGGGGCCGCTGAACATCTGCATCACCGTGTTCGGCGAGCTGGCGCCGGGCCACGCCTTGCGGCGCGACGCGGCGCGTCCCGGCGACGACATCTGGATCTCGGGGACGCTGGGCGACGCGCGCCTGGCGCTGGCCGGCTACTGGAAGGAAGTCGCGCTCCCGGAAGCGGACCACGCGCAGGCCGCGCAACGCATGCACATGCCGGCGCCGCGTGTGGCGCT
>DAMCRY010000178.1:0-7820 GCA_032115075.1 Massilia sp. | reverse complement strand
TCGCGCCAGCCCGTGTCGACGCCGCGCGCCCACAGCACCCGCGCCGCCACCAGCAGCACCAGGGCCAGGCCCGACCAGTAGAGCTGGAACAGGCGCTCGCGCAGCAGGTGATGGCCGAAGCCGTTCATGGCCGAATAGGTCGCCTGCGGCCAGTAGCCGTAGGTCAGCAGCGGATGGTCGTAGCCGTAGCCGCGCGCGGTGGCGCCGACCAGGTAGAGGGCGATCAGGATGAAATACGCCAGGTAGCGGTTGTTGACGATGACCTGCACCGCGATCGCCAGCGCCGCCAGCAGCGCGCACTGCGGCAGCAGCACCGTGAACAGCACTCGCAGGTACAGGCCCGGCTCGAGGCCGAAGTAGCCCTTGAACAGCTGGACCAGCATGCCGACCACCATCGCCATGCACAGCAGCAGCGCCTGCAGTCCGACCAGGGCCAGGAACTTGCCGGCCAGCGGCAGCCAGGTCGGCGCGGGCAGGGCGTCGAGGATCTGCGCCATGCGCGCCTCGCGCTCGCGCCAGACCATCTCGCCGGCGAACAGGATGGTCACGACCAGCATGTAGAGTTCGAACACGCCGCGGATCAGGTCCAGCACCATGTAGGTGACCGGCAGCGTATTGGTGCCGTAGATGCTGCCCAGGTCGAGGGCGCTGGCCGCCAGGATCAGGGCGCCGGCCAGGGCCAGCGCCAGGAAGTAGACGTTCCTGGTGGCTTCGCGCAGGTTGTACAGGGCGGACCTGGCCAGCAGGACGGCCAGGCTGCGGCGCTCGAAGTCCGGCGCTTCGCGGGTATCGACGGCGGCCTGCGACAACGGGGGAGCGGTTTCGGCCGGCTGCGGCTCGGCCTTCTTCTGGCGCGGGTCGAGGTTGCCGGCGGTCTGGAAGCGCCAGTAGCCGAGCAGCAGGACCACCAGGCCGAAGCCGATCCACAGCAGGCGGTTGACCAGGTAGACGCCTTCCAGCGTCACCATGCGCGTGTTGCGCTCGGCGATCGGCCAGTATTCGGTGAGGCGGATCAGGGCCGTGGTGCCGAAGGGGTCGATCAGGGCGGCCAGGGTCTTGTAGTCGAGGTCGCGCGCCAGCGAGGGCGCGATGATGTAGCCGACCATCATGACGATGCTGGCCACGTAGACCGGCAGCATGCGGCGCGACAGCGCGGCCAGCACGAAGAACAGGGCGCCGAAGATGAAGGTGTTGGGCAGCAGCGTGAACAGGTAGGGCAGGACCCAGGTCGCGAGCGGGCTCGGACCCAGGCGGTCCGGTTCGATGCCCGGGATCAGGGTGCCGAGCCAGGCGCCCAGCACGATGCTCGACAGGATCACGGCGAGCGTGGCGAAGGCCCCGAGGAAGCGCCCCAGCACGTAGTGGTGCTTGCGGATCGGAGCGCTGAAGAAGAAGTGCTGCATCTCGTATTCGAAGTCCTGCTGCACGGATCTTCCCATCACCGCCGCCACCACCACCACCCCGAAGCAGCCGAGGAAGGAGGCGGTCAGGGCGACCTGGCGCGGTCCGTTGATCAGGACCCGGCCGCCGAAGGTGACCAGGGCGTCGCGGAACACGCCGCCGGCCGCCGCCATCCACAGCATGGCCAGCGCCAGGAACATGCCGAAGTAGATCCAGGTGGACAGCAGCCGCAGGCGCTGCCCCGCCTCGAAGCGGGCGATGGCGAACAGGGGACTCATCGGGCGGAGCGCATTCAGCAGGCGCCCGCCGATTCGGCGCGCTCGGCGAAGCGGCCCGCGATGGTGGCGAAGTACACGTCTTCCAGGCTGGCGCGGGCCGGCTCGAAGCCGTCGCCCGGGTCGCCCTCCGCATACACGTGGATCAGCGTTTTACCGGTGAGCAGGCGGGTGGAGATGACCTGGTGGCGCTTCTGGAACACCGGTAGTTCCTGGCGCGTCACGAAACGCGCCCAGATGTAGTCCTCGATCTCGTAGACCAGGTCCTGCGGGTCGCCGCACAGCAGCACGTGGCCCTTGTTGATGATCGCCATGTTCGAGCACAGGTCGGCCACGTCGGACACGATGTGGGTGGACAGGATCACGGTCTTGTCCTCGCCGATCTCGGACAGCAGGTTGTGGAAGCGCACCCGCTCCTGCGGATCGAGGCCCGCGGTGGGCTCGTCGACGATGATCAGGCGCGGGTCGCCGAGCAGGGCCTGGGCGATGCCGAAGCGCTGGCGCATGCCGCCCGAGAAGCCGCCGAGGCGCTGGTTGCGCACTTCCCAGAGATTGACCTGCTGGAGCAGGCCGTCGACGACTTCGCGCCGCCTGTGCTTGTGCGACAGGCCCTTGAGCTGGGCGAAATGGTCGAGCAGTTCGTAGGCGGTCACCTTCGGGTACACGCCGAAGTCCTGCGGCAGGTAGCCGAGCATGCGGCGCACGGCGTCCTTCTCGTCGAGCACGTCGATATCGTCCAGGAACACGGAGCCGGAATCGCATTCCTGCAGCGTGGCCAGGATGCGCATCAGGGTCGACTTGCCGGCGCCGTTGGGTCCGAGCAGGCCGAACATGCCGGCCGGGATGTTCAGCGTGACACGGTCGAGCGCGACCACGCCATTGGCGTAGGTCTTCGACAAA
This sequence comes from Massilia sp., assembly GCA_032115075.1. Taxonomy (GTDB): domain Bacteria; phylum Pseudomonadota; class Gammaproteobacteria; order Burkholderiales; family Burkholderiaceae_D; genus Telluria. Next base: position 5,244 of record DAMCRY010000178.1, on the reverse strand, counting down.
TTGCGGATACGTAATTCCATGCGATGCTCCTGCGGCCCTCGTGGCCGGCCCGTGTCAGCCTTTTCAACACTTGCATTGTATTAAATTGTCACGCAAGCTGTGGCAACTCTGCGACGCACGGTCGCTTTGTTGGCCCAGACTGCATAATCGGGTGACAGAACGCAGCACTATTTGCTTCGTGTAAATATACTTTGCCGCTATATCAGTAGAAAAAATGGACAATGGAATGATGAACGAGGCCGTCCAGGGCAAGCTGCTGCTCCTGATGCGCGAGGCGCACGACCGTGCCGAGTCGACCGACTGGTTCCGGGTCGCGCTCGGCCTGGTCTACCTGGCGGGCCTGATGACCAAGGAGACGATCGACTTCAGGAAGGTCGACCGCGGCTATAACCGCTTCATCTACCACACGCTCGGCAAGGGGCACAGCATCGCCAGCGTGCTGCAGTTCATGAGCGGGGAAAAGGTGATGCCGACCGTGGCGTCGGCGCGCTTCATGGACGCCTTCCGGCGCCACTGCCCGGAGATTCCGCCGGAGTCGATTCCTTTCCTGCTCGAGCTGAACCTGGGCGTGGCGAAGAACATCTCGGGGCTGGATGCGGCGGGGCCGCTGGCCGACTGGGTGGCGCGCAGGAAGGCGGAGCAGGGGCGGTAGGGGCGGCGGGCGCTGGCGGGCGTCCCCTGTGGGCGAAGCGCCTATAATGGCGTTTTCCGATATCGAATCGACACGATCGACCTCACCATGAGTGCTTACCGTTCCCATTCCCCCTTCGACAGCTTGATAACCGGTTTCGACAAGGCCCTGCGCGTGGTCGGCGGCGTGGCCTCGGCCTCGCGTCCCAACCCCGGCATGCACGCCACCGACTGCGAACTGAGCGACGAGGAGCGCCGCCACAGCGCGGGCCTGATGCGCGTGAACCACGTCGGCGAAGTGTGCGCCCAGGCGCTGTACGACTCCCAGGCGCGCTTCGGCAAGAGCCCGGCGATCCGCGCCCAGTTCGAGAAATCGGCGCGCGAGGAAGAAGACCACCTGGCCTGGACCGCCGAACGCCTGTCGGAACTCGGCTCGCAGCCCAGCGTGCTGAATCCCCTGTGGTACGCGGGCTCCTATGTCCTGGGCAGCATCGCCGCCAAGCTGGGCGACCCGCACAGCCTCGGCTTCGTGGTCGAGACCGAGCGCCAGGTCGAGGCCCACCTGAACCGCCACCTGGACAGCCTGCCGCCGCAGGACGCCAAGTCGCGCGCCATCGTCGAGCAGATGCGGGTCGACGAGATCGCGCACGGCGCCTCGGCGCAGGCGCTGGGCGCGGCCGAGACACCGCTGCCGGTGCGCATGTTGATGGGGGCGATGTCGAAGGTGATGACGACCACCGCCTACCGGATTTGACTCCCTGGATCGGGCGGTCGCTTTACCGGCGTCGTGCACGGCACTGACGTCCGCGACTACCGGCGCAGGGCCGAACCTGGTTTTTTACGCAGGCTCCAGCACGTCGTTCCCGCGCAGGCGGGAACCCAATTTTGCATGCGTTCAGTCTGCTCGACCGACCTGGATTCCCGCCTGCGCATGACGGTCTGTAAAGTGTGGTGCCGAAGGCGCTGCCGATCAGCTGACGTTCAAACAGCGTTCGACACGCTCAGACCTCGACGATCTCGACCGAGTGGGTGATCTCGGCGGTCTTGGCCAGCATGATCGAGGCCGAGCAGTACTTGTCGTGCGACAGCGTCACGGCGCGTTCCACCGCCGCCGGTTTCAGGTTGCGGCCGGTGACCGTGAAGTGGAAGTTCACCTTCGTGAACACCTTCGGATCGCTGTCCGCGCGCTCGGCCTGCAGCGTGACGTCGCAGCCGCGCACGTCCTCGCGGCCGCGCTTCAGGATCAGGACCACGTCGTAGGCGGTGCAGCCGCCGGTGCCGACCAGCACCATCTCCATCGGGCGCGGCGCCAGGTTATGGCCGCCGCCTTCCGGCGCGCCATCCATGGCCACCATGTGGCCGCTGCCGGTCTCGGCGCGGAAACTCATGCCCGAGGGGCCGTTCCAGCTGACTTTCACTTCCATCGATTTCTCCGCGTTGGGTGGGTTTGCTATGCGGAGCATTGTAAGGCAGGCGGGAGGACGCCGTGTAACGGCGCCCTTGTCCGTTGCCGGATCAAGGGCGCCCCGGCTTGGACCGGCGTCAGACCGCCAGCACGTAGCGCTCGCTCTTCATGCGCCAGCTGGCGTAGGCGATGACCAGCAGGGCCGGCACCGCCGAGCACAGGAAGGTCATCACGAAGGGCAGGGCGCCGATGTCGCCGCCCTTCGACAGTTCCTTCACGAGGGTCTGGTTGGACAGCACCGGCACCGAGTACATCCACTGCGCGGTCTTCAGGTCCATCATCGACACCACCATGCCCGGCACCAGCGGGACGATCATCACGAAGCTCAGGACCGTCTGCGCCTCCTTGAAGGTCTTGGCGTTCATCGCCAGCGCCACGTACAGCGCGCTGGCCAGCAGCGACAGCGGCACCGTCACCAGGCAGACCAGCGCCAGGTCGCCCCAGCCCAGGCTCCAGGACATGCCGATTTCTTCCAGCGGCAGCCATTTCAGGATCACGTGCGCCAGCACCAGCGAGAAGGTCACGCCGACGATGGACAGCACGCTCGCGGCCAGCCACTTGCCGCCCACCAGTTCCCAGGCATGGGCCGGCTGCGCCATCAGCACCTCCAGCGAACGGCGCTCGCGCTCGCCGGCGGTGCTGTCGACCGCCGCCGACATGCACAGCATGAAGGCCGGGAAGAACAGGATGCCGATGATCGAGCCGATCAGCATGGCCGAGCGCGAGGCGTTGGTGCCGGTGTCGTAGCGCTGCAGCATGATCGGGGCAAGGGCCGCCGGCGACACGCCGTGCGCCAGCAGGCGCGCGCTGGCGACGTTGTTGCCGTAGGCTTCCAGCACCTCCTCGACCTCGCGGCGTTGCGCGTTGTTCTCGGCGGACGAGTCGTACCAGACCTCGACCCGGGCCGGGCGCATCGCGTGGTAGGTCTCGGCGAAGTCGTCGGACAGGCGCAGCACCGCCACCGTCTTCTTGGCGCGCAGCAGTTCGCCGATCGCCTCTTCGTCCATCGGGCCGCTGTCCTTGACCGTGATGTTCTTCTGGCCCAGCTGGGACATCAGGGTCGGCGCCTTGGCGCCGCCGATCACGGTGAGCTCGATGCCTTCGCGCTCCGACTTGGTGCTCTTGTCGATGGCCTTGTGCAGCATGAAGCCGATCATGACCGGGTACAGCAGCGTGAACAGGGCCAGCAGGGCCAGGGTGCGCTTCTCGCGCAGCGTCTCGCGCAACTCCTTGCGCAGGACGATCCAGAGTTTCGATTTCATGCGATCCCTTCCTCGGTGCCGACCAGGTTCACGAACGCATCTTCCAGGTTGGCGATGCCGGTGCGCCGGCACAGTTCATCGGGCGAGCCCTGGGCCACGGTGTGGCCGCCGGCGATGACGATCACGTCCTCGCACAGGGCCGTCACTTCCTGCATCACGTGGGTGGCCATGATCACGCAGCAGCCGTCGGCGCGCAGCGAGTTCAGGGCGGTGCGCAGGGCGCGCGTGCTCATCACGTCCAGGCCGCGGCTCGGTTCGTCGAGCAGCAGGTGGCGCGGGCGGTGCAGCAGCGTGCGCGCCAGCGCCACCTTGATGCGCTGGCCCTGCGAGAAGCCCTTGCTGCGGCGGGCGACGATGTCCTCCATGCCGAGCAGCTCGGAGACCTCGTCGATGCGCTTGCCGATCGCGGCGCGCTCCATGCCGTTCAGCTCGCCGAAGTAGGTCAGGTATTCACGCGTGGTGAGGCGCTCGTACAGCCCGAACTGGTCGGTCAGGAAGCCGATGTTGCGGCGTACCGCCATCGGGTCCTTCTCGGGGTCGACCCCGTCGATGGAAATGCTGCCGTGGTCGCGCCTGAGCAGCCCGACCAGGGTGCGCAGCAGGGTGGTCTTGCCGGCGCCGTTGGGGCCGAGCAGCGCGGTGATCTGGCCGTCGCGCGCGGTGAAGCTGACCCCGCCCAGCGCCTGGACGTCGCCGAACTTCTTGCGTACATCTGAGACTTCAATCATGTCGTTTGCCTTATGGTTGCGGGCCGGCGCTGCCGAGCTGGAAGGTCGGGGGCGGAATCTCCTTCAGGCAGCTCGCGTCGAGCTTGTCCTGCGGCTTGTCGAGGAAGGTGCGCAGCAGGCGCGGCGCGCAGCCGAGCTGGGAGACGCCGTGGCCGACGTTGGCCGCCACCAGGTGCTGCGCGCGCGGCATCGACTTGGCCGCGGTCTCGGCGCGGTGCGGCGGCGTGACCGGATCGAGGGCGCCGGATAGCAGCAGGGCCGGGGCCTCGATCGGCGTCGGCGCCTTGTACGCCACCGGCGGCACGTTCATCGCCTTGCAGATGCGCGGCATCTGGTCGGCCAGCATCTTGGCCAGCTTGCCGGTATCGGCCGCGAGCACCTCGGGCGTCATGCGCGGCACGTCCTCGGCGCAGACCACGGCGAAGTGCAGCAGCATCGCGATGCTGCCTTGCATGCCGTAGTCCCCCGCCAGGTTCTGGCGCGCGACGAAGGGCTGCCAGCGGCCTTGCGCGGCGTTGTGCACCAGGAAGGGGAGGCGGCGCGCGTCGGCCGGCGAGTACAGGATGTTCTGCACCGTGCCGAGGAAACGCGAGGACGTCATCGTCAGCTCGATGGGCTGGGCGGTGCGCGGGTCGGGCATCGACAGCTTCATCGGGGCGGCTTCGAGTTTCGCGACCAGACCGTCGAATTCCGCGCGCAGGTTCGGGAAGGCCTTGTTGCAGCCCGCATCGGCGGCGCACTGCGCGAACAGCTTGTCGAGCGCGGCCTGGCCGTCGCGGGACGCGGCCGGGATCACCTGGTCGGGCGCGGCCACGCCGTCGAGGACGAGGCTGCGCACGCTGGCCGGGTAGAGACGGGCGTAGGCCTGGCCGAGCCGGGTGCCATAGGAGCCGCCGAAGACGTTGACGGTACGGTAGCCGAGGGCGCGCCGCACCAGTTCGATGTCGCGGGCGGCGGCCTCGGTCGTGTAGGCGCCCCACGGGGTCTTGGCGGCGGCGATGCAGGCGAGCAGCTCGGCCTCGAGCTGGGTTTCCGTCATGCGCTCGTGCTCGGGCTTGCTCTTGCAGTCGAGCTTGCCCGAGCGGCCGGTGCCGCGCTGGTCGATGAACACGATGTCGCAGGTGGCGCGCACGCGGCTGAAGGCGGTCGACAGCACGCC
>DAMCRY010000177.1:0-7833 GCA_032115075.1 Massilia sp. | reverse complement strand
CATCGACCAACTGCTTGCCGTGAACCGCACCGGCGGGCAGGACCGACTGCGGACGTGGCTGGCCCAGGTCGGCCTCGACGCGCACACGGTCACGCTGCCGAGCGGCCTGCTGAGCGGCGGCGAACGGCTGAAGGCGGCGCTGGCCTGCGCGCTGTACGCCGACCCGCCGGCGCGCCTGCTCCTGCTGGACGAGCCGGGCAACCACCTCGACCTGGCCTCGCTCGACGCGCTGGAAGCGATGCTGGGGCAGTACGGCGGCGCGCTGCTGGTGGTGTCGCACGACGAGGTCTTCCTGGAGCGCATCGGGCTGACCCACCGCCTGGAAGCCACCCCCGCCGGCTGGCGGCAGCGATTGATATAATCGCGGATCACATTGCAGAATCCGAAGAGCCCATGTTGCGCACGCTTGTCATTTCCCCCAACTGGATCGGCGACGCCGTCATGGCGCAGCCGCTGCTGCGCCGCCTGCGCGAGTTGCATCCCGACCGTCCGATCGACGTGCTGGCCCCGACCTGGGTGGCGCCGGTGTGGCAGGCGATGCGCGAGGTGGACACGGTGATCGAGTCGCCGTTCAAGCACGGCTCGCTGCAGTGGAAGGAACGCAAGGAATTCGCGCGGATGCTCAAGGCGCGCGGCTACGACGATGCCTACGTGCTGCCGAACACGCTCAAGTTCGCGCTGATCCCCTGGCTGGCCGGCATTCGCAAGCGGGTCGGCTACAAGGGCGAGATGCGCTATGGCCTGGTCAACGTGATGCACCACGACGACAAGGCCGCGCCGCGCCCGATGGCGCAGTTCTACGCCGCGCTGGCCGACGCGCCGGTGCGCGACTTGCCGCACCCCGAGCGCCTGCCCGAGCCGGAAATGGTGGTCGAAGCAGGGAAGGCCGACGCCGCCATCGCCCGCCTCGGCCTGCCGGCCGGCGCCTACGTCGCCTTCGCGCCCGGCGCCGAATTCGGTCCGGCCAAGCGCTGGCCGGCGGCCTACTTCGCCGAGCTGGCGCAGACCATCCGCGCCAACCGCCCGGACGCCCGGATCCTGCTGCTCGGCTCCCCCAAGGACCGCGCCGTCTGCGACGAGATCACGGCGGTGGTTCCGGAAGCGCACAACCTGGCCGGCTCGACCTCGCTGAGCGAGGCGATCGCCCTGATTTCGCGCGCGGCCGCGGTGGTCACCAACGATTCCGGCCTGATGCACATCGGCGCCGCGCTGGGACGCCCGGTGGTGGCGATCTACGGTCCCACCGACCCGCGCCACACGCCGCCGCTGTCCCGGCTGGCGAAGATCCTGTGGCTGCACATCGAATGCTCGCCCTGCCAGCAGCGCGAGTGCCCGCTGGGGCACCAGAACTGCATGAAGCAGATCTTGCCCGGCGATGTGTGGCAACCGCTGCAGCCGATGCTGGCCGCAGCCTGAAACGATTGATGAGAAGAGGTAGAAAATGATACTGGTCACCGGCGCAGCAGGCTTCATCGGAGCCAACCTGGTCCACGCGCTGTCGAAGCGCAAGCCCTTCAGCGTGTTCGCCGTCGACAACATGTCGCGGCCGGACAAATTCCTCAACATCGTTGACGCCGAGGTGGCGGACTACGCGGACAAGGAAGACTTCCTGGTGCGCCTGAAGGCCGGCGAATTCGACGGCAAGTTTTCGGCCGTGCTGCACCAGGGCGCCTGCTCCAACACCATGGAGACCGACGGGCGCTACATGATGAGCAACAACTACGAATACACGATCGCCCTGTTCGAGTTCTGCCAGCGCGAGCGCATCCCCTTCATCTACGCCTCGTCGGCGGCCGTGTACGGCGGCGGCAGCGTGTTCAAGGAAGAGCGCCAGTACGAGCGTCCGCTGAACGTCTACGGCTACTCCAAATTCCTGTTCGACCAGTACATGCGCCGCCACTGGCAGCAACACCCGATGGAAAAAAGCGGGCAGAAGGGCAGCCAGGTCGTCGGCCTGCGCTACTTCAACGTCTACGGTCCGCTGGAAGGGCACAAGGGCACGATGGCCTCGGTGCCGTTCCACCAGTTCCACCAGTTCCAGAAAGAGGGCAAGGTCAAGCTGTTCGGCGCCAACGAGGGCTATGAGGCCGGCACCCAGAAGCGCGACTTCATCTACGTCGAAGACGTGGTGAAGGTGAACCTGTTCTTCCTCGATAACCCGGACAAGCGCGGCATATTCAACCTCGGCACCGGCCGCGCCCAGCCCTTCAACGACCTGGCCGTGGCCACCGTCAACGCGCTCGCCAACGAGGGCAAGGCGCCGCTCACGCTGGAGCAGATCGTCGAGCAGGGCCTGCTCGAATACCTGCCGTTCCCGGACAAGCTGAAGGGCAAGTACCAGAGCTTCACCCAGGCCGACATCGGCGCCCTGCGCGCGGCCGGCTACACCGAGCCCTTCACCGACGTGGCGAGCGGCGTCGCCAGGTACATGCAGTACCTGAAAACGGGGCACTGAACGCAGAGTGGCCGCTACGCTCGGTGGCGGCCCACTTCGATGGCACGTCGCCCCGGCGCAGGCCGGGGCCCAATTTCCCCAGCAGTCCTATACACGTCGTTTACACCACGCCCCCCAGCTTTTAGCCCGTTTTTACACCCGAATCGCTACGCTTTCACCTGCTCCAACAACCACGCAGGACACCATGAAAGCACTGATTCTCGCCACCGCCCTGGCCACGGCCGTCCTTTCCCCGGCCGCCCATGGCCAGGCCGATGCTCCCGCATCGACCACCACCTTCAACGTCGCCGCCACCTCCGACTACCGCTACCGCGGCATCTCCCAGACCCGTCTGCAGCCCGCACTGCAGGGCGGCGTCGACCATGTCCACTCGTCCGGCTGGTACGCCGGCGCCTGGGCCTCGACCATCAGGTGGATCGAGGACGCCGGCGGCGACGGCAAGGTCGAACTCGACCTCTACGGCGGCAAGCGCGGCGTGCTCGCCAAAGGCCTGAGCTACGACGTCGGCGTGCTGCGCTACCTCTACGTCGGCAATGAACTGGGCCGCGTACCGGGCTTCGCCAATGCCGACACCACCGAAGTCTACGGCCAGCTCGGCTACGGCCCGGCCACCATCAAGTACTCGCACGCGACCACCAACCTGTTCGGCTTCGTCGGCAGCGAGGACAGCGGCTACCTCGACGTCGGCGCCAACCTCGATGCCGGGAACGGGTTCACGGTGCAGCTGCACGCCGGCCGCCAACTGGTCCAGAACAACGGCGCCTCCAGCTACACCGACTGGAAGGTCGGCGCCAGCCGCGCCTTCGGCGCCGCCAATGTCTCGCTGGCGCTGATCGGCAGCAATGCCGGCAAAAGCGCCTACGCTTCGCCCGCGAACGGCAAGTTCTTGGGCAGGACAGCGCTGGTCCTGGGCATCGGCGCGACCTTCTGACCGCGCAGGCGTTTACATCCCGTTTACGCGGCGCCGCGACCTTTTTACGCCCCGTTTCGCGCGGCGCCCCTACGCTCCATCCAATAACGACAACGCTGAAAGCGAGTGTGTATGGACTTCCTTTTCATCGGCGCTTTTCTCCTTTTCTTCGCGCTGACCTGGCTGCTGCTGGCCGGCTGCCACCGCCTGGGAGGCAAGCAATGAATACCTTCTACCTCGTCGGCGCAGTGGTCGCCGCCGGCCTGCTGGCCTACCTGCTGGTGGCCCTGTTCAAGGCGGAGGAGCTGTGACCATGTTCTCCGACTTCCTGCCGCTGCTGGCGGTATTCCTGCTGGTCCTGCTCCTGCTCGGCTATCCGCTGGGCCTGTTCATGGCGCGCGTCGCCGACAGTGCCGCCGTTCCCGGCATGCGCTGGATGGGCAAAGTCGAGGCGCTGTTGTACCGCGCCGCCGGCGATGGCTCCACCGCCGCGCAGGGCTGGAAAGCCTATGCCCTGGCGCTGCTCGCCTTCAACGGCATCGGCGCGCTCGCGGTTTACGCGCTGCAGCGCGTGCAGGGCCGGCTGCCGCTCAACCCCGAGGGCATGCCCGACGTCGGCGCCGACTCCTCCTTCAACACCGCCGTCAGCTTCGTCGCCAACACCAACTGGCAGGGCTACAGCGGCGAGCAGACCATGAGCATCCTGACCCAGATGCTGGGCCTCGCGTGCCAGAACTTCTTCTCGGCCGCCACCGGCATCGCCGTCGCTTTTGCGCTGATCCGCGGTTTCGCCGCCCGCTCCAGCAGCGCGATCGGCAACTTCTGGGTCGACCTCACCCGCGCCACCCTGTACGTCCTGCTGCCGTTGTCCATCGTGTTCGCGGTCTTCTTCGCGAGCCAGGGCGTGGTGCAGAACTTTTCGGGCCACGTCGAGGCGCAGGTGCTCGACCCGGCCACGTTCGCGCTCCCGGGCGGCGGCGCCGCGATGCAGGCGACGCAGGCCATCCCGATGGGGCCCGTCGCCTCGCAGGAAGCCATCAAGCTGCTGGGCACCAACGGCGGCGGCTACTTCAACGCCAACTCGGCGCACCCCTTCGAGAACCCGAACGCCTTGTCGAACTTCGCGCAGATGGTTGCGATCTTCCTGATCCCGGCCGGGCTTTGCTTCACCTTCGGCCGCATGGTCGGCGACATGCGCCAGGGCTGGGCGGTGCTGGCCACCATGAGCGTGCTGTTCGTCGCGGCCGCCACCCTCGCTTATGCGGCCGAGCAGCAGGCCAATCCGCAACTGCTGGCGCTGGGCGTCGACGCTGCGGGCGGCAACATGGAGGGCAAGGAGACGCGTTTCGGCATCGCCGCTTCCAGCCTGTTCGCGGCCGTCACCACCGCCGCTTCCTGCGGCGCGGTGAACGCCATGCACGACTCCTTCATGCCGCTGGGCGGCATGGTGCCGATGGTCCTGATGCAGCTCGGCGAGGTGGTCTTCGGCGGCGTCGGCTCCGGCCTGTACGGGATGCTGGTGTTCGCGATCCTGGCCGTCTTCATCGCCGGCCTGATGATCGGCCGCACGCCCGAATACCTCGGCAAGAAGATCGGCGCCTACGAGATGAAGATGGCCTCGCTGGTCATCCTCGTCACGCCCTGCCTGGTCCTGGTCGGCACCGCCATCGCGGTGGTGGCGGACGCCGGCAAGCTCGGTATCGCCAACCCCGGCGCGCACGGTTTCTCGGAGATCCTGTACGCGCTGAGCTCGGCCGCCAACAACAACGGCAGCGCGTTCGCCGGCCTGTCCGCCAACACGCCGTTCTACAACACGCTGCTGGGCGTGGCGATGTGGTTCGGCCGCTTCGGCGTGATCGTCCCGGTACTCGCCATCGCCGGCTCGCTCGCCGCGCGCCAGCGCCTGGCCGCGAATCCCGGGACGATGCCGACCCACGGGCCGATGTTCGTCGGCCTGCTGGCGGGCGTGGTGCTGCTGGTCGGCATCCTCAACTACGTGCCGGCGCTCGCCCTGGGGCCGGTGGTCGAGCATCTTCAATTGTTCGCCAAGTGATCATGAATACACCTGTCATCGAAACCACCATTCCTCAGGCCCAGCCTGTGCGCCGCGCTTTACGCCTGTTCGATTCCAGGCTGGTCGGTCCGGCCATGCTGGACGCCTTCCGCAAGCTGCATCCCCGCACCCAGTTGCGCAGTCCCGTGATGTTCGTGGTCTACGCGGGCAGCATCCTGACCACCCTGCTGGCGCTCGATGCCCTGGCAGGGCAGGGCGAGGCGCCGGCGGGCTTCATCGCCGCCACCGCCGCCTGGCTGTGGTTCACGGTGCTGTTCGCGAACTTCGCCGAGGCGCTGGCCGAGGGGCGCAGCAAGGCGCAGGCCGCCTCGCTGCGCAGCCTGAAGCAGGCCGTGATGGCCAGGAAGCTGTCCGCGCCGCGCCGCGGCGCAAGCTGGCATCCGGTCAAGTCGGAAGAGCTGCGCAAAGGCATGCACTTCCTGGTCGAGGCCGGCGACGTGATTCCGGTCGACGGCGAAGTGCTGGAAGGCGTGGCCTCGGTCGACGAGAGCGCCATCACGGGCGAATCCGCACCGGTCATCCGCGAGTCGGGTGGCGACTTCAGCGCCGTCACCGGCGGCACCCGCGTGCTGTCCGACTGGCTGGTCGTGCGCGTCACGGCCGACCCGGGCGAGACCTTCCTCGACCGCATGATCGGCATGGTCGAAGGAGCGTCGCGCAAGAAGACCCCGAACGAGATCGCCCTGACCATCCTGCTGGTCGCGCTGACCATCGTGTTCCTGGTGGTGACGGTGACGCTCCTGCCATTCTCGCTGTTCTCGGTGGAGGCCGCCGGGGCGGGGCAGCCGGTCACGATCACGGTGCTGGTCGCGCTGCTGGTCTGCCTGATTCCGACCACCATCGGCGGCCTGCTGTCGGCCATCGGCGTGGCCGGCATGAGCCGCATGATGGGTGCCAACGTGATCGCCACCTCCGGCCGCGCGGTCGAGGCGGCCGGCGACGTCGACGTGCTCATGATGGACAAGACGGGGACCATCACCTTCGGCAACCGCCAGGCCGGCGCCTTCCTGCCGGCGCCCGGCGTGAGCGAGCAGGAGTTGGCCGACGTGGCCCAGCTGGCCTCGCTCGCCGACGAGACCCCCGAGGGGCGCAGCATCGCGGTGCTGGCCAAGAGCCGTTTCGATATCCGCGAGCGCTCGATGGAGGCGCTGCAAGCCAGCTTCGTGCCCTTCAGCGCCCAGACCCGCATGAGCGGACTGGACGCCGGCGAACGGCGCCTGCGCAAGGGCGCGGCCAGCGCGATCCGGGCCCACGTCGAGGCGCTCGGCCAGCCGTATCCGGCGGAGGTCGCAGCCCTCGTGGACGCCGCGTCCCGGCGCGGCAGCACCCCGCTGGTGGTGGCGGATGGCGGCCGTGTGATGGGCGTGGTGGAACTCAAGGACGTGGTCAAGGGAGGCATCCGCGAGCGCTTCGCCGAGCTGCGCCGCATGGGCGTCAAGACCGTGATGGTCACCGGCGACAACGCGCTGACCGCCGCCGCCATCGCGGCCGAGGCCGGCGTCGACGACTTCGTGGCCGAGGCCACGCCCGAAGACAAGCTGGCGCTGATCCGCCGCTACCAGGCGGAAGGAAAACTGGTGGCCATGACCGGCGACGGCACCAACGACGCGCCGGCGCTGGCCCAGGCCGACGTGGCGGTCGCGATGGCGTCGGGCACCCAGGCCGCCAAGGAGGCGGGCAACATGGTCGACCTGGACTCGAACCCGACCAAGCTGCTCGAGATCGTCGAAATCGGCAAGCAGATGCTGATGACCCGCGGCGCGCTGACCACGTTCTCGATCGCCAACGACATCGCCAAGTACTTCGCGATCGTGCCGGCCGCTTTCGTCGGCACCTATCCGGCGCTGCAGGCGCTCAACGTGATGGACCTGGCCAGCCCGGCATCGAGCATCATGTCGGCGGTGATCTTCAATGCATTGATCATCGTGTTCCTGATTCCGCTGGCGTTGAAGGGCGTGCGCTACCGCGCGATCGGTGCGGCCGGCCTGCTGCGCCGGAACCTAATGGTGTACGGCCTGGGCGGCATCCTGCTGCCGTTCGCCGGCATCAAGCTGATCGACATGGCGCTGTCCGCGCTGAACCTGGTGTAAGGAGGCTCCATGCAATCCATTCTTCGTCCCGCTCTGGCGCTGTTCGGCGCGCTCACCCTGGTCTGCGGCATCGCCTATCCGCTGCTGGTCACCGCGATCGCCCAGGCCGCCTTTCCCGAACAGGCCGGCGGGAGCCTGGTGAAGCAGGGCGACCGGGTGGTCGGCTCGCGCCTGATTGGCCAGCACTTCGGCTCGCCGCGCTATTTCTGGGGCAGGCCGTCGGCCACCGCGCCGATGCCGAACAACGGTGGCGGCTCGTCCGGCTCGAACCAGGGGCCGCTCAACCCGGCGCTGCTCGACGCCG
>DAMCRY010000176.1:6408-7875 GCA_032115075.1 Massilia sp. | reverse complement strand
GTCAGGCTAGTTATATGAAAAAGCCCACCAGGTGATCCTGGTGGGCTTTTTTGCGTTTGCACGCAAACCCCGCCTGCTTGGATCCGCACTGCGGATCCTCCGCCTCTGCCGAGTTTTTTGTTTTGCAGCACCGCGTCGGAAAAACCTGCGCAGACAAAAAAGCCCGCTCTGATCGAGCGGGCTTTCGTTTTTTTTGCGTTGTCAGGCTGAACCGTCTTCGATCAGACGCCCCACAGCACGTCGGTCTTGTTGTCGCGCGCCGAGCGCAGCATTTCCAGCAGGGGATAGGCACGAGTCGGGAAGCTGACGACCTCGATCGGCTCGTGCTCGTTGTCCTCGGTTTCACCGTGGTGGGCCTGGACATCGCGTTCGACCTGTTCCGAGATCTGGTGCTTGCGGCTTTCCTCGATTTCGCCTTCGAGCAGGGCGACGGCGCGCGGCGCCTCTTCGGCGGTAATGACACCGCGTTCCATATCCTTATGCAGCAGGTCGAGGATGCGCTTGGCATGTTCCTGGTACATCAGGACCTCAGGATAGGACTTGCATTTAAATGTGATCAACATGGCTGTTCCATTCTTCTGTTAGTGCTTAAACGATAACACGAGTTGAAGAACCGGTCATCCCGCGCACGCACTCACAAACGGGGCCGGCGCATCAGCCATGCGGCGCCGAGTGTCACCATGGTCGCCATGCCGGCAAGCAGCGCGCCTGCAAGATAGGCATCCGAGCCCTCGCCACCCGCAAGCGTCGCCATGCACCAGCCCAGGCCGCCCCACGACAGGCTGTTCAGCATTTGCAGCACCGAGGTCAAGGTGTCGCTGCGGCCGCGCGCCGTGTAATCGCTGCGCGTGCCCGGCTTGCCGCACCAGTGCACGATCACCGCGGCGGCGCAGGTCGCGCCGCCGACCGCGAAGCAGGCCAGCAGCCCGGCGATCGGTGCGCGGACCACGAGCCAGGCCAGCGGAAGGAAGGCGATCGCCAGCGCGGGCATGACGCCCGCCGCCAGCTTGGCAAAGCGGATCGCGGTCGTGGAGGCCGGGGCCAGGCGCAGCAGGTCCGGTGCGTCTTCCGCGGACACGACGATCCAGGCCAGCGATGCCGTCAGCGAGCTGCACAGCAGCGTCAGCCCCGCCGTCACTGCCGGGTACTGGATGTCGGCGCGGCGGAACACGACCAGGCAAAGCGGCAGCAGGTAGATCAGCTGCAGCGCCACCTGCGAGATCAGGTGCGGGTCGCGCACGATCAGGCGCCACTCCTTGACCACGACGGTATGGAACAGGCTGCGCCCGAAGCGGTGACGCAGCGGCGCCATGGGCGCCGGACCCGCACTCGCCGCCGACGCCGCCAGTTGCAGGCCGTGCGCGAAAAAGCGATGGGTACGCCGCGCCGTCAGCACGAATACCACGGCAGCCAGCACGACCAGCAGCAGCAACGGCAGCGGTTCACCGAGCATGGCGCGCGCCGGCA
>DAMCRY010000176.1:0-6398 GCA_032115075.1 Massilia sp. | reverse complement strand
CCCGAAGCGCAGGCGCAGCGGGCGCTCCTGCGCTTTCCCGATCCTCGCGGACGAGGCCGCCTGCTGCAGTCCATGGACGAAGAAACGATGCGTCCTTCCGGCGGTCAGGACAAATGCGGCGACCGCGAGCGCCGTCACGCCCAGCACCGGCAGCGGGTCGCCCAGCAAGGCGCGGCCGGGCAGCCACACCGGACTGGACGCGCCCAGCAGTCCGTTCGACGCGAAGGCGCGCGCGAATGCCGCCGCCGCTTCGGCTTCGCGCGAGCCCGAGTAAAGATTGAACAGCTGCGACAGGATGAACAGCAGCGCGCCGGCCAGCGCGCCGATGACCTGCGCCACCACGCGGGTACGGCGCGCGCCGAGCACGCGCACCAGTCCCAGCGTCAGCAGCATCGCCGCGCAGGCGATGACCGTTGCGACGCCGAGCACCACCGGATACACGGCCAGCCAGCGGACGTGGCCCAACAGCGCGCCCGCATGCGCGAACGGCGTCAGGAAGAACAAGTAGAGCGCCGCCGTGCCCGCCGCGACCACGCCGAGACGCACGGCGAAGATGCTGCGCGAGGGCAGGGGCGAGGACAGCAGCAGGTCCAGGTCCCCCCGTTCGAACAGCACCCGCACGCTCGCCGACAGTGCGCCAGACAACATGAAGGTCATGCAGCCGAACAGCAGCGCCGTGACGGCGACCAGCACCCGTGGATCGCCTGCGTCGATCGCCGCTGTGCGCGCGACGACGAACCAGGCCACGCCATGCAGGCCCAGCCACAAAAGGGCAAGCATCGCCAGTCCCGCCATGCCCGGCCTGCGGGGTGTTCCCTTGGCCTTGCCGGAGGCTGCGTTGTACCAGGCCAGCCGGATCTCGTGCCGGAGCAGCCAGCCGATGCTGCCTGGGGCGCCCTTCATGGTTGCGAAGTCAGCTGCAGGAAGACGTCCTCGAGACTGGCGCCGCTGGTTTGCGCGCGCAGCTCGTCCAGCGTGCCCTCGGCGATCAGGCGTCCCGCGCGGATGATGCCGATGCGCTGGGCCAGGCGCTCGGCCACCTCGAGGATGTGGGTGGTCAGGATCACGGTGCCGCCCTTGGCCACGTGCGAGAGCAGCAGGTCCTTGACCTGGCGTGCGGCGGCCGCGTCCAGCCCGGTCAGGGGTTCGTCGAGAATCAGCAGTTCCGGTTCGTGGATCAGGGCGCCCGCCAGCGCCAGCTTCTGCTTCATGCCGCGCGAGAAGCCCTCGGTCAGCTCGTGCGCGTGCCGGCTCAGGTCGAGCCAGTCGAGCAGCGTGCGCGCCCGCGTTTCCGCCTCCTGCGCGCCGACGCCCCACAGGCCGGCGACGAACTCCAGGTATTCGGTCGGCTTGAGCTTCCCGTACAACATCGGATCGTCCGGCAGGTAGGCCAGCTTGCGCTTGGCGTCGACCGGCGCCTGCGCCAGGTCGATGCCGAGCACTTCGATGCGGCCGGCGTCGGGGGCGACCAGCCCCGTCACCATGCGCAGGGTGGTGGTCTTGCCGGCGCCGTTCGGGCCAAGCAGGGCGTACAGTTCGCCGCGCCGGACCAGCAGGTCGAGCCCGTCGACGGCGGGACGGCCGTAGGATTTGCTCAGGCCCGCGATGCGCAGGGCGGGCGGCGCGTCGGGCGTCGTCATTCCGGCTTGAAGGAAGAAAGGAACTGCTCGGTATGCTCGGGCGGCATCGCGCCCGGCCTGCCGACCACGATGACTTGGTACATGCGGGCGCCTTTCGTCGCGAAGCGTCCGACCAGGCGCACCGGTCCGCCATTGCCCTTGCCGACCGCATCGACTTCGAGTGCGGCGCCAGACAGCGGTGCGCCGGCATTGTCGGCGGCGCCGATATTGCGCAGCAGCGCCTGGCGCATCGCCGGCAGGGTCGCCTGCGCCAGGGCCGGGTCCGGCGCCACCGCGGTGCCGACCGCGAAGGTGGTGCCTTCGACCTCGGCTGCCGTCATCGTCATGTCGACGCGGATGCCGCCCAGGTCGATGCCGCGGGTGTGGGTGGACGGCTTGGCCGGGAACAGGATCCGGAAGCCGCCGTCGCTGCTGACGTAGTCGCGCCAGTTATAGGTCGGCGAGCATCCGCACAGCAGGGCGGCGGCCAGGGGAAGGACAAGAAGTTGTTTGATGTGCATGTGTCCGATGGTAGCAGGAGGCAGGCCATCCGTGCGCGTCCTCGTCGTTCCGGCTTACTGCTCGCGCAGCGCGCGCCGGTACTGGATCGCCTCCGCGATGTGCTCCCCTGCGACCTGTTCGGCGCCGCCCAGGTCGGCGATGGTGCGCGCCACCTTGAGCACGCGGTGGTAGGCACGCGCCGACCAGTGCAGCTGCTGCATGGCCGCGCGCAGCAGCCGTTCGCCGGCGGCATCGGGACGGCAGTAACGGTCGATGTCACGCGGCGCCAGCTGCTGGTTCGGCTTGCCCTGGCGCGCCAGCTGCAGCCCATGGGCCCGGGCCACGCGCTGTGCGATGGCGGCGCTCGGTTCTCCGTCGGCCTGGGCGCCGATGCTCTCGGCCGGCATCGCCGCCACCGTCAGCTGGATGTCGATACGGTCGAGCAGGGGACCGGAAATCCGGTCCTGGTAGCGCTGCGCCGCCTCCGCCGTGCAACGGCACTTACTAGATACGTGGCCGAGCCAGCCGCAAGGGCAAGGATTCATCGCCGCGACCAGCTGGAAGCGCGCCGGGAAGTCGGCCTGGTGGGCCGCGCGCGAGATCGTGATGTGGCCCGACTCCAGCGGTTCGCGCAGCACTTCGAGCACGCGCCGGTCGAATTCGGGCAGCTCGTCCAGGAACAGCACGCCGTGGTGAGCGAGCGAGACCTCGCCGGGCCGCGGCAGGTTGCCGCCTCCGACCAGGGCGACGCCCGAGCTCGTATGATGGGGGCTGCGGAAGGGCCGGCGGCGCCAGCGCTCCGGCGTGAAGCTCCCGGCAATCGACTGCACCGCCGCCGACTCCAGCGCCTCGTCCTCGCTCATCGGCGGCAGCAGGCCGGGAAAGCGCGAGGCCAGCATGCTCTTGCCCGCGCCGGGTGGCCCGATCAGGAGGACCGAGTGCGTGCCCGCGGCCGCGACTTCCAGCGCGCGCTTGGCCGTCTGCTGCCCCTTCACCTCGGCGAAGTCCGGGTAGTCGGGCGCCAGCGCGGGCGGCTTGTCCTGGTGGCGGGCAAGCCGCGCGTCGCCCGCTCCCTTGGCGAAGTGGGCGCACACCTCGAGCAGGGTGCCGGCCGGGTAGATGGCTGCGTCGCTCACCAGCGCCGCCTCGTCGGCGTTCGCCCGCGGCAGGATGAAGGCGCGGCGGCCGGCGCCGCCGTCGCTGTGGCGGTGCATCGCGAAGGTCATCGCCAGCGCCCCGCGGATCGGCCGCAGTTCGCCGGACAGCGACAGTTCGCCGGCGAACTCGTAGCGCGCCAGCGCCTCGGACGGGATTATCTGGGCGGCGGCCAGGATGCCGAGCGCGATCGGCAGGTCGAAACGGCCGGATTCCTTTGGCAGGTCGGCCGGCGCCAGGTTCACGGTAATCCGGCGCGGCGGGATGGTGAAGCCGGAGTTCTGCAGCGCCGCGCGCACCCGGTCCTTCGCTTCGCGGACCTCGGCGTCGGGCAGGCCGACGATGGTGAAGCCGGGCAGGCCGTTGGCGAGATGCACTTCGACACTGACGGCGGGAGCGTCCATGCCGGCGAGGGCGCGGCTTCGTAAGACGGCGAGACTCATGGGATTCCTGGCGAGTGAGGACCCGCAGGATGGTGGCACCGCGAGGGCAAGCGCTTGTTGAGCCGACCCAAGCGTGCGCTCTATCCGATACGGCGCGCGGAAAGCCTCAGACGTCGCGCAAGGTGACGACCGGCATCGTCAGCGCGCGTTTGTCCTTGAAGAAAGCGATATCGAACAGGGCCGCCGCGCCAACCACTTCTTTTCCGATCTGGCGCAGCAGGGAAGCGGCCGCTTCGATGGTGCCGCCGGTGGCGAGCACGTCGTCGACGATCAGCACGCGCTGGCCCTTGATGCGTTCCGGCTGGATCTCGATGGTCGCGCTTCCGTATTCGCGCTTGTAGTCGACGCTGATCGACTTGCCGGGCAATTTCCCAGCTTTACGCGCCATGGCGAAGCCGACCTTGTGCTCGAGGGCAAGCGCGCCGGCGATCATGAAGCCCCGCGCGTCCATGGCCAGGATGAAGTCGAAGTGCAGCTCGTCGGTTTTCGCGTGCAGGGTGTCGATGGCGATGCGCCAGTGCTCGGGGTTGTCGAAAATGCAGCCGACGTCGATGAAATTGACGCCCGGTTCCGGGTAATCCTGGAAAAACTCCAGCGGAACGCTGTCGAAATCGTTCATATAAGGGATGTGCTCGTGTAGGGAGGCAAATGGGATGTGTACGACGAGATTATCGCCGGTCTGCGTAAAGGCTGCGCGTGCATGCCCGGAAATGTCCGTTGGTTCCCCTGTTCTCGCAACTGGCGACGGCAGCCGCGCGATCGCCAGCCCGCGCCTGTAGATTGACGACTCCTTCATCCGAGCCCGGCTAATCATGAGCATCCCGCTGCCGCACCTCCTGAATCTCGCCTTGCATATCGGCGCCGGACTTGCCGCCATCGGCCTGGGGCTGGCGCTGCTGGCAAAGGCCAAGGGCACGCCGGCCCACCGCAGGCAGGGGCGGGTGTTCGTGCTGCTGGCGCTGGTGGTGTGCGCCACCGGCGCCGCCGGCAACGTGTTCTTCCGCTTCATGTCGCTGTTCGCCGTGCTGACCGTGCTGGTCACGTATCAGGTGCTGAGCGGCTGGCACGTCGTCCACACACGGGCGGACGGACCGAACTGGATCGACGCGCTGCTGTCGCTGTGCGCGGCGGCCTGGGCGCTCGGGCTGCTGCCGGCGCTGCTGTCCCGCGGCAGCATGGACGATGAGCAGGCCAAGGCGGCGCCAGTCGTCATCCACGCGACGCTCGGCGTGCTCGCCTTCCTGCTCGCTTACGACGCCGCGCGCTGGTGCTTCCCGCGGCACTGGCACGCCACGCTATGGCGCTACGAGCACATCTACAAGCTGGTGGTCTCGCTGTCCGGGATGCTGTCGGCGGCCGCCGGCAATCTGGCGCGGGACGGCCAGCCCTGGTCGCAGCTGCTGCCCTCCGTGCTGGGCATGGCCGTCATCGCCGTGTGCATCTGGCGCGACCGCCATGCCCGCCCGCGGCCGGCGGTCAAGCCACCGGGATCGGATTGGCGACGATCGACTCGTTGAAACCGTTGACCAGCGCATGCTCGCCGGCGCCCGGATTGTCGCGCAGCGGCCTGACGCGCTCGACCAGCACTTCCTCGGCGTCGGTCGCCAGCGCCACCATGGTCTGTTCGATGAAGGCGTCCAGCGGCATGGCGCGCGGGTCGTCGCCTTTGTGGATCAGGTCGGTGTTGACCCAGGGCGGGGCGATCTCCTGTACCCGCACGCTGGTATGGCGCAGCGCGAAGCGCTGCGACAGCGTGTACGAGTGCAGGCCCGCCTTGAGCGCCGAGTACACGGCGTTGGTCGCCAGCGGCAGGTACGCCAGCACCGAAGTGTTGTTGACGATGTGGGCGCGCGGCTGTTTCTTGAGGTGGTCGACCAGGGCCGCCGTCATGCGGATCGGGCCCAGCAGGTTGGTATTCACCGAGTTCAGCATCGTCTCCTCGTCGATGGCGCCGGCCGGGTCGTCGAAGGGCATGATGCCGGCGTTGTTGACCAGGACGTTCAGGGCCGGGTATTCGCGCTTCAGGTGGTCGGCGGCGGCCCGGATGCTGGCCGGATCGGTGATGTCCAGCTCGACCCAGCGCATGCCCGGGTTGGCGGCCGCGACTTCTTCCAGCAGTGCCTTGCGGCGGCCGCTGATGATGACGCGGTTGCCCAGCTTGTGGAAGGCTTCCGCCAGCGCGCGGCCGATGCCCGAGGTGCCGCCGGTGATGAAGATGGTGTTGTCGGCGAGTTGCATGGTGTGCTCCTTGTGCTTGTCGTTGAGTGGATTCGTTCGTGACGCAGGAGAATTATCTGCCCGCGAAGCGAAGTCCGAAATGACATCTTTCCCTCGGTTTCGGACAAAGCACGTAGAATGCGGCATAGCCCACCCGTCCGGAATACCACCATGACCGCGCGCATCGCCCTCGTCGTCTTCCCCGGCTTCCAGATCCTCGACTTCGCCGCCCTGACTGCCTTCGAGATCGCCAACCAGATCCATGGCAGCGGCTACTACACCCTCGAGACCATCTCGCACGGCGGCGGCATGGTGCGCAGTTCGTCCGGCGTGCCGGTCGAGACCCGGCCCTTCGGCCGGCGCGCCTTCGACACGCTCCTGGTCGCCGGCCCGCTGGAGGTGACACCGGCGGAACCGGAACTGCTGGCGGCGTTGCGCCGCGCCAGCCCGCACGCGCGGCGCA
>DAMCRY010000175.1:3141-7884 GCA_032115075.1 Massilia sp. | reverse complement strand
GCGACGTCAGCTCGCGCACCGAGGGCGGCGTCAGTCCGACACGGTACTCGTGGTTCTTGATCTCCTTTGGTACGCCAACAAGCATGTCTACCTCCAAGTTGTAAGAATGTCTCCTGGTACGGCCGATGCTACGTGTACGGCGAAATTACCACCCTGCTGCCGAAAACAAAACGGGGAGCTTGCGCTCCCCGTTGATGATTACACTCCCAAGGTCATGAGGCTTGCGTTGCCCCCAGCCGCCGTCGTGTTGACGCAGACGGCGCGTTCGGCCACCAGCCGCCACAGGGCCACCGGTTCCTGCGCCGTGGTGTCGACGATGCCGACGATGGCGCCGGTACGCGCCGCCAGCCTGGCGCGCAGCGAACCGGCCAGCCCCGCTTCCAGCAGCGCGATCTGGAATTCGCTCGCATCGATTTCGTCGCTGCCGACGAAGCGCACGCGCTCCTTCACCAGCGCCGGCAGGTCGGCCGGGATCAGGCCCGGATCGGCCAGCACCAGGGCGTGGTTGCCGGTCGCCAGCGCGGCGGCCAGCTGGTTGAGCAGGCCGGCGGCCGTCTTCGGTGCGCACAACACGGTGCCGCGCTTCGTGAACGCCAGGGTGTTGCGCTCGCCGGTCGGGCCCGGCAGGGCGATCTCGACGTTCGTCAGCGCCGTGCGGCCGTAAGCCTGGGCCAGGGTGGCGACGTCGGGCTGCCCGTTCGAACGCAGCCAGCCGAGCAGCGCATCCAGGCCGGCGTCGAACACGCGGCTGTGTTCCATCAGCGGGGCGGCATTGCGCTGCAGGCGCTTCAGGTACAGCGGGCCGCCGGCCTTCGGACCGGTGCCGGATTTACCCTCGCCGCCGAACGGCTGCACGCCGACGACGGCGCCGACGATGTTGCGGTTCACGTAGATGTTGCCGACATGCGCGCGCTCGACGATGAAGTCGATGGTCTCGTCGATGCGCGAGTGCACGCCCAGGGTCAGGCCGTAGCCGGTGGCGTTGATGGTGTCGATCACCTTCGGCAGGTCGGCGCGGCGGTAGCGCACGATGTGCAGCACCGGGCCGAACACCTCGTGCTTGAGTTCCGCCATCGAGCCGATTTCCAGCACGGTCGGCGGCACGAAGGTGCCGCTGGCGGTGACGCTATCCGGCAGGGCAAGCGCGAAGTGGCCGCGCGCGGTGGCGCGCATGCGCTCGATGTGGGCCAGCAGGTTGCGCTGGGCTTCCGCATCGATGACGGGACCGATGTCGGTGGCCAGGCGGTCCGGGCTGCCGACGCGCAGTTCCTGCATCGCGCCCTTGAGCATGGTGATGGTCTTGTCGGCGATGTCTTCCTGCAGGAACAGCACCCGCAGCGCCGAGCAGCGCTGGCCGGCCGAATCGAAGGCCGAGGACAGCACGTCCTGCACCACCTGCTCCGGCAGCGCCGAGGAATCGACGATCAGCGCGTTCTGGCCGCCGGTTTCGGCCACCAGCGGGATGTCGATGCCTTCCTGTTCGGCGCGCGCCGCCAGGGTGCGGTTGATCAGCTGCGCCACTTCGGTGGAGCCGGTGAAGATCACGCCCTTGATGCGGCTGTCCGAGGTCAGCGCCGCGCCCACCACTTCGCCGCGGCCCGGCAGCAGCTGCAGCGCGGCGCGCGGCGTGCCCGCCTCGATGAACAGCTCGACGGCGCGGTGCGCGATCAGGGGGGTCTGCTCGGCCGGCTTGGCCAGCACCACGTTGCCCGCCACCAGGGCGGCGGCTACCTGGCCGGTGAAGATCGCCAGCGGGAAGTTCCACGGCGAGATACAAGTCACCGGACCGAGCGCGCCGTCGGCTTTCGCTGCGCGGACCTGCACCGCGTAGTAGCGCAGGAAGTCGACCGCTTCACGCAGCTCGGCGATCGCGTTCGGCAGCGATTTACCGGCTTCGCGCACGGCCAGGGCCATCAGCTCGACGCCGTTCTGCTCGAACAGGTCGGCGGTGCGCTCCCGGATGGCGGCGCGGGTCTCGACGCCGGTCGCTTGCCATTCGCCGGCGAAGGCGGCGGCGGCGCACAAGGCGGTTTCCACGTCCGTACGATTCGCTTCCACCACCTGGCCGACGACGTCGCTCGACATGGCCGGATTGACCACGTTGGCACGCTCGCCGGCGTCGACGGCGCCGGCGATCAGCGGCTGCGCCAGGTGCTGGCGCTGCTGGGCCAGGCCATCGGCCACGGCGCGCAGGACGTCTTCGTTGACCAGGTCCATGCCCGCCGAGTTCTTGCGCTCGGCGCCGAACATCTGCAGCGGCAGGGCGATCGCCGGATGCGGCTTGCCACCGGCGGCGCGCGCCTGCTCGAACGGATCGGCCAGCAGCGAGTCGATCGCCACGCTCTCGTCCACGATCTGGTTCACGAAGGACGAGTTGGCGCCGTTTTCCAGCAGGCGGCGCACCAGGTAGGCCAACAGGGTTTCGTGCGAACCGACCGGCGCGTAGATGCGGCAGGCCTTATCGAGCTTGCGCGGACCCACGACCTGGTCGTACAGGGTCTCGCCCATGCCGTGCAGGCACTGGAACTCGTAGTTCTTGACACCGTCGGCCTTGGCCCAGGTGTAGATCACCGACAGCGAGTGCGCGTTGTGGGTCGCGAACTGCGGGTACAGGATGTCGCTGGCGGCCAGCAGCTTGCGCGCGCAGGTCAGATACGACACGTCGGTGTAGACCTTGCGGGTGTAGACCGGATAGCCCGGCATGCCCTCGACCTGGGCGCGCTTGATCTCGGCGTCCCAGTAGGCGCCCTTCACCAGGCGCACCATGAACTTGCGGCCGCTGCGCTTGGCGAGGTCGACCAGGTAATCGATCACGAAGGGGCAGCGCTTCTGATAGGCCTGCACCACCAGGCCGATGCCTTCGAAGCCGGCCAGTTCAGGATCGAAGGCCAGCGATTCCAGCATGTCGAGCGAGATCTCGAGGCGGTCGGCTTCCTCGGCGTCGATGTTGATGCCGATGTTGTACCCCTTGGCCAGCAGGACCAGGCTGCGCACGCGCGGCAGCAGTTCCTGCATCACGCGGCTGTACTGGGCGCGGCTGTAGCGCGGATGCAGGGCCGACAGCTTGATCGAAATGCCCGGGCCGTCCTTGATACCGCGGCCGTTCGAGGCCTTGCCGATCGCGTGGATCGCGGTCTCGTACGAGGCGTAGTAGTTCTGCGCATCGCGTTCCGTCAGCGCCGCTTCGCCCAGCATGTCGTAGGAATAGCGGTAGCCGCGCGTTTCGTTCTCGCGGCTGTTCTTGAGCGCTTCGTCGATGGTCTGGCCGGTGACGAACTGGTTGCCCAGCATGCGCATCGCCATGTCGACGCCCTTGCGGATCAGCGGTTCGCCGCCCTTGGCGATCAGGCGGGTCAGCGCCGAGCCCAGGTTCTTTTCGCTGTTGCTCGAGACCAGCTTGCCGGTGATGAGCAGGCCCCAGGTGGCCGCGTTCACGAACAGCGACGGCGATTCGCCCAGGTGCTTCTTCCAATCGCCCTTGCTGATCTTGTCGGCGATCAGGCGGTCGGCGGTTTCGCTGTCCGGGATGCGCAGCAGCGCTTCGGCCAGGCACATCAGCGCCACGCCTTCTTCCGACGACAGCGAGAACTCGTGCATCAGCGCGTCCACGCCCGAGGCGCGGGTGCGCTTTTCGCGCACCGCCGAGACCAGGCGGTGCGCCAGCATGTAGGCGTCGCCGTTGGCGCTGGCGCCCTGCGCCAGCAGCCACTGCACGGCTTCGGTTTCATCGCGGCGGTAGGCCGCGGTGATGGCCGCGCGCAACGGGGTCTGGTCGCGCTTGACCTCGAGCTGGAGCGCGTCGAAGGGGACGAAGGTGGAGGCCGGGGATGCCGCAATCTGCATGGTGTGTTTTCAGAAAAAAGGAATCGGACGTCGTGACCCGCGCAGCAAAAAACGCCGCACCGCTCGATGGCGGCCGGCGTACTGCGGAACACGTTTGAATCGTTCGATTGTAGAAGGAAATCTTCTGGATTAATTCTGTTTTTACGACAGACTAGCAATAGATAGTTTTTGGTGCGACAATCTGACCGAATAATGTTTACATGGCAGGAGACGGACCATGCTCGACAAGATCAGCAAGAAAATTCTGGCGGAGCTGCAAAACGACGGGCGCATCAGCAACGTCGAGCTGGCCGCACGCGTCAACCTGTCTCCCGCCGCCTGCCTGGAACGCGTGCGCAAGCTGCACGAGTCCGGCTACATCACGGGCTACACGGCCCAGCTCAACCCGCAGCTGCTGGACGTGTCGCTGCTGGTCTTCATCGAAGTGGTACTCGATCGTACCACTCCCGAGGTCTTCGACGCCTTCAAGCAAAGCGTGCAGATGATCCCGGAAGTGCTGGAATGCCACATGGTGGCGGGCGGCTTCGACTACCTGGTCAAGGCGCGCGTGAAGGACATGGCCGCCTACCGCGAATTCCTCGGCAAGACGCTGCTGCAGAAAGGTGTGCGCGAGACGCACACCTATGCCGTGATGGAAGAAGTCAAGAACACCACCAAGCTGCCGATCCGCTGACTGCGCCTGCGGATCGCCGGCCAGTGCATCGGCCGGACCATCCGCAAGGCCGCGGACCGCTCACTGCCGCGCCGGCCCCGGGGTTGGCGCTCCCGGCCACCTGTCCCCCGGTTTCCAGCCGGCCGCGGCCGCCTTCTTGTCCGTCCCGGCCGCCCCGTGCGCCGCAGCGGCGCGGCCGATGTCCCCCTCGATCTCGAGCAGCTTGTACAGGGTCGTGGTACGGCGGC
>DAMCRY010000175.1:0-3131 GCA_032115075.1 Massilia sp. | reverse complement strand
ACCTTGTAGCCGCCTGCGGACGGGAAGGTGTATTGGCCCTGGATCTCGCCCCTGCCCCGGAACTGGCGCACCACGGCCGGCTGCGGCCCCCTGCCGTCGCCCCAGTCGATCGTTGCCGTGTGGGTATCGTCCAGGTTGCGGTCGCGGAAGGACAGGCTGATCCGGCTCTGTACGCCCGGCGGCCCGGCGAAGAGCGTGATCGGCCCCAGCACCGGTGCATCGGTCCCGCCGCCGCCCCGGCGCAGCAGCACCAGACCGGCATTCGAATCGGCCACGATGTCGCCGTTGGGAGAAATGGCGCGCGCTTCGGTCACGAACAAGCCTCCCGGCGGATCGAGCAGGAGGGTATTCAGGTCGATGGCGCCCCCGGTGCGCGTCCAGCGGTAGGCGACGCTGTCCCAGGGCAGGCTGCGCCGCACCAGGCCCACGGCCACGCCGCTGTCGTTGATGGCCAGCGCTTCGGACGCAAGGTTCGCTCCGGGATGCAGGTCGACCAGGCCGCGCGTGCGCGAAAAAAGGAAGGCGCGGGTGACGGTGTCCGAGACGAGCCTGCGCCCGACCACCTCGCCCGCCTCGTTCAGCGCGAGCGGGACGGTGTTGGCGCCGACGCGGACGGCGCCCTTGACCGGGCTCCACAGGTAGGTGCGGAAGTTCGGGCCGTCGTAGTCGAGCATGCCGACGATGTCGCCGCGGTCGTTGATGAAGCTGGCGGCCGCCTTCGCGGAGCCGAGCGCGAGCGGCGCCGGGCGGCCCTCCGCGTCCCAGACCAGCACCTGCGAGCGGCCGCTGGCGTCGAATCCGGTGCCGATGCTGGTGTTGCGCTCGTTGATGTCGCTGGCGTAGCTTTCGCCGATGCCAGCGCGTCCCGGCAAGGGCAGCAGGCGGTTGTTCGCCGTCCAGCGTGCCGCCCGGAAGGTGCTGTTGGCCGGCCCGGTGGCCGAGCTGCCGACGACTTCCCCACGGTTGTTGATGATGGAAAGGATGGTCTCTTCCTCGGGGTTGAAGCCGCGCAGGGGAGTCAGGCCGCGCGCCGGCGACCAGCGGAAAGGCTGGAAGGCCGTCGGTACCGGATTGCCGGGAGTGGCCAGGCGCATGTTCAGGGCGACTTCGCCCTTGTCGTTGAGGCCGGCGAGACTGGACGTATGGTGATTCGGCGGCAGGATGTCGACCAGGCGCTCGCCATTGAAGAAGCCCACGTGCAGCCGGTCGTTCTCGAGCGCGATGTATTCGAAGGCCACCTGCCCGCGCGCATTGATGACGGCCTTGTACCCCGAGGGAGAAAGCAGGTTGACGACACCGTACTGATCACTGTTGCTGCCGGCCTTGGCGTCCGCGCCCGCCGCGGGATTCGCCTGCAGCGCATCGGTGCCGGCAGCCTGGACGCCGCCCAGTATCGTGCCGGCCAGCACCAGCACACCTGCCGCGACGGAAACCTGTCCTGTTGATGAAGTTCGCATGTTGCCTCCATGTGGTGCGCGCATGCGCCATGCATGGCGCACTACCAATGTAGAGGGTGGCGATGCGGGCAGGACGCGTTAGCACAAATGCACGTGTGGGTCGGCGCAAACCCGGAAAGGGAACTTTCGCAGCGAACAGAACAGCTTTTGAAACCATGCCAGGAACCATTTCCTGGCGCAGGAGTGGGATGAATTCGCGGAATGAATCCGGCGTTCAGACGACTTTCCTGGCGCCGGTCTTCGGGGCCGCGCTCTCGGCCATGCTTTCGAGGTTCTTGCGCAGCCAGCGGTGCGCCGGGCTGCGGCCGTCGCGCTCGTGCCAGAGCATGTCGAGGTGGACGGCCGGCAGCTGGAAGGGCAGCTCGCGCCACACCAGCGCATCGGTCATGCCGGTCGAGACCATCAGGTGCTTCGGCAGCACGGTGATCAGGTCGGAGTTCGCCACCACCCGCCCGGCCGTGAAGAACTGGTTCACGGTGAGCAGGATTCGGCGTTCGCGGCCGATCTGGGCCAGCGCCTCGTCGACCAGGCCGTGGGCGCGGCCCGAGAAGCTCACCAGGAGGTGGTTCGCCTTGCAATAGGCATCCAGGTCGAGCTTTTCCTTGGCCAGCGGATGGTCCTTGCGCATCACGCAGACATAGACGCCGGAATACAGGCGCTCGTGGCGGATCGGCGAGCCGGTCTCGTAGGACAACTGCGCCGCCACGCCGGGGAAGAAGCCGACGGCGAGGTCGATGTCACCGCGCAGCAGCATCGGGCGCGGTTCGCGCGTGGTCAGCGGCACCATGCGGATGTTCACGCCCGGCGCTTCGCGCTCGATCGAACGCATCAGGGACGGCAGCCACAGGGCGGCGGTGGCGTCGGCCATCGCCATCCGGAAGGTCGCCTGGGCCTTGGACACGTCGAAGGTTTCCGGCATCACGGCCGCTTCCAGCGCGGCCAGGGCCTGGCGCACGGCCGGCCACAGCGCTTCGGCGCGCGGGGTCGGCTTGACGCCGTAGGCGGTGCGGATCAGGAGCTCGTCCCCCAGGCTTTCGCGCAGGCGCTTGATGGCGTTCGAGACCGCCGGCTGGGTCATCGCCAGGTGGCCGGCCGCGCGGGTGAGGTTTTGCTCGGTCATGACTGCGTCGAACACGCGCAGCAGGTTCAGGTCAAGCGTGAGGAAGCTCATGGGAAGATCAGGGCAAGGGTCGTGACAATGGTCGTGACAATACAGTCGTTGCCATGAGTGTACCTCAACTATTCACGAAATGGATAAGCGTCATCAGTGAACAAAATTAGATTTATATGTTGCGCCGCACTATAGTCTTGATATCTCAACATCGTTTTTCGTTTTATACCATGTCGTCCTCGCTCGCCCTGATCCAGACCGCCGCTACCGCCGCCGCCGCCGTTCCAGTCGGCGCCGTCCTGCGTACCGCAACCGGACTGGCCGTGCTCGGTGGCGTCGCCATGTTTTTCCGTCCCCTGCTCGTCGGTATCGGCCGCGCAGCCGTGTTGACCATCCGTCCGCGTCCGCCCAAGGTCCACCTGGACAAGCGCTTCTGAGCCGGGACAGCTCCTTTCATACCGTCTTCCTCCATTGACGCGGCCTCCGATCCGGACGCCGCGTTTTTTTTGGCGCTGTCAACGTTCGCTATGGATGGCCCTGATTGCAATGCGCAGCAATTGTTC
>DAMCRY010000174.1:0-7885 GCA_032115075.1 Massilia sp. | reverse complement strand
AGCGAGGCTTCGATGCCTTCCTTCCCCCAGGCGACCGGATAGCAGATGTTCAGCTCATACGACTTGAACTTCCCGCCGGTGTGCAGGCTGATCGCACGCAGGCGCGCCATGTCGTCGAAACCGAGGATCGGTTGCGCGACTTCCAGGCGCATCGGCGGGTTGACGTTGTTGGTGTCGAGCAGGTTCGGCTTCGGCCCGATGAAGGACACCAGCGACATCACCATGCTTTCGCGGATCGGGTCGATCGGCGGGTTGGTGACTTGCGCGAACAGCTGCTTGAAGTAGTGGTACAGGGGCTTGAGCTTGTTCGACATCACCGCCAGCGGCGAGTCGTTGCCCATCGAGCCGGTGGCTTCCTCGCCCAGCACGGCCATCGGCGCCATCAGGAACTTCAGGTCCTCCTGGGTGTAGCCGAAGGCCTGCTGGCGGTCCAGCAGGGTGACGGCAAGCTTCTCGCCCTGCGCGTCCTTCGCGCGGTGCTGCTGCAGCTGCGATTCGGACAGCTTGATTTCATTGAGCTTGATGCGCACCGACTTGATCCAGGCCTTATACGGCTTGGCGTTCGAGTAGGTGTCTTTCAGCTCCTTGTCGTCGATGATGCGGCCGGCTTCCAGGTCGATCAGGAACATCTTGCCCGGCTGCAGGCGCCACTTCTTGACGATGCGCGACTCGGGAATCGGCAGCACGCCGGATTCGGAGGCCATGACGACCAGGTCGTCCTCGGTGATCACGTAGCGCGCCGGGCGCAGGCCGTTGCGGTCCAGGGTGCCGCCGATGTGGCGGCCGTCGGTGAAGGCCATGGCGGCAGGGCCGTCCCATGGTTCCATCATCGCGGCGTGGTATTCGTAGAAGGCACGGCGGTTGTCGTCCATCGACGTGTGGTTTTCCCAGGCTTCCGGGATCATCATCATCATCGCCTGGGCGACCGGGTAGCCGGCCATCACCAGCAGCTCGAGCGCGTTGTCGAAGCAGGCGGTGTCGGACTGGCCTTCGTAGATCAGCGGGAACAGCTTGCCCAGGTCTTCGCCCAGCACCGCGGACTTGAGCATGCCTTCGCGCGCGCGGGTCCAGTTGAAGTTGCCCTTGACGGTGTTGATCTCGCCGTTGTGCGCGATCAGGCGATAGGGGTGGGCCAGCGGCCATTCCGGGAAGGTGTTGGTCGAGAAGCGCTGGTGCACCAGGGCCAGCGCGGAGATGCAGCGCGGGTCTTGCAGGTCTTTATAGTAGACGCCGACCTGGTCGGCCAGCAGCAGGCCCTTGTAGACGATGGTGCGGGCCGACATCGAGGGCACGAAGAACTCCTTGCCGTGCAGGAGTTTCAAAGCCTGGATCGCGTGGCCGGACGATTTGCGGATCACGTAGAGCTTGCGCTCGAGGGCGTCGGTGACCATGATGTCCGGGCCGCGGCCGATGAAGATCTGGCGGATCACCGGTTCTTTCGCTTTCACGAACGGCGACATCGGCATGGTCTCGTCGACCGGCACGTTGCGCCAGCCGAGCACGACCTGGCCTTCGATGCGCACGGCGCGTTCGATCTCCTGCTCGCAGGCGATGCGCGACGCGTGTTCCTTCGGCAGGAAGACCATGCCGACGCCATACTCTCCGGGCGGCGGCAGCTCGACGCCCTGCTTGGCCATCTCGTCGCGGAAATACTGGTCCGGAATCTGGATCAGGATGCCGGCGCCATCGCCCATCAGCGGATCGGCGCCGACGGCGCCCCGGTGGTCGAGGTTCTTCAGGATCATCAGCCCTTGCTCGATGATCGAGTGACTCTTGTTGCCCTTGATGTGGGCGATAAATCCAACGCCGCAGGCATCGTGCTCGTTGGCGGGATCGTACAAACCTTGGGCAATCATGAGGCAATCTCCACAGCTTAATCTAGGGTCGAAAATCGAGAATAGTGCAATGCAACAGAAGCCGCAACCAGAACAATTAGGGTCAGAGTCGAATTGTTTGACAACTTTTTTTGTCGCTGATTAATTGGGGACAGAGTCAATCAAGGCTATACACAGGCATTTGATCGATGGCTAAGGCATTGATTTTTATCGAGTAATTACACGGTTGAGGTGCAGGCCATGAAATATCTGGCTGCGGCTTCGCTGCCCGCGAGCAGCCGTGGAGACCTGCTTCGGCCGCAAAAATAAAAAACGGCACGGATGACCGTGCCGTTTGTTCTGTTTTTCCTGCCTACGCCTGCTGATACGGTGGCAAGGGATCGCGGAACGGGCGCCCGCGCTTGGCCGGCAGGATCTGGCGCTTGGTCTTGCGCTCCAGCTCGGCCTTGAAGTCATCCGAGCCCAGCGGCTGGTTCTTGAGCACCGAGGCGGTGACGAAATCGAGCTCGTCCTGCGGAATGCCCTGCATGACCAGTTCAGTATAGGCGGCTTCGCGCTGGAACGGGGTGTTGCCCAGGCCCCAGTAAAGAAGATGGTCGGTGACCAGGGCGTCGGTGCGTACGCCGGCGTGGTGGGCATAGCTCGACCAGGGATAGTCGAGCGGCCCCGCAGCCAGTCCGGCGCGTACCGGGTTGAGCTCGATATAGCGGCTGCAGGCCAGGAAATAGCGCTCGGTATCGATCAGCGAGGTACGGAAACGCCCTTCGAACAGCCCGCCGGTGCGTTCGTACTTGTTGTTGAACCAGGGGACGTAGAAGCGACCGACCTTCTGCATCATCAGCGCCAGGCCGACGTTGTCGGACGGGGTCGCCAGCAGGTGGATGTGGTTGGGCATCAGCACATAGGCATGAATGGCCACCTGGTAGAAGCGTGCCGCCTCCTTCAGCCAGGCCAGGAAGCGCTGGTAATCCACCTCCTCGCGGAAGATCGGCTGGCGGTTGTTGCCACGCTGGATGACGTGGTGCGGCTGGTTTGGGATGATGAGTCGGGGAAGGCGTGCCATGGCAGTGCTCAAAAGTCGAGCAGGCATTTTAGCTGAGAAATTTTACTCTGTCCCCAATTAATCTCAAGGAAGGCAAAAATGGAGCTGACTCTGTCCCCGATTAGCTCGATGGCCGCATTCCAGGCCGGAAGATGAGGCCGGTAGCCATGAGCAATTACCCAGTAATTGGACGCTGACCCTAATTATCCAGCTGGCAATTGGCCAATAATTGCACACTGACCCTTATTGGAGAAGGGCCGTTTGGGAGCAATTGCCCGGTAATTTGACTCTGACCCCAATTACGAGAGGGTGAAGCCGGCCGACAGGCTGTAGCCTTCGCCGTAGGCGCTGCGCAGGGGCAGGTCCTGGCCGAGGCCGGAGCGGGCTTTCTTGCGCAGGCGGTATACCAGCATGTCGACGCGGCGGCTGGCGTCCGGGTCTTCGCCGCCCATGCCGGCGACGATCACATGGCGCGGGACGGGACGGGTGTTGATGGTCAGGAGGTGCAGGAAGTTGCACTCCTTTTCGGTCAGGTCGATCACCTTGCCGCCCAGCTCGAGCTGGCGCGCGCTTACGCGCAGGGTCCACTTGCTCGGCGCCGGGGCCGGGTCGGCCGGGCGCACGCGGCGGTCCAGGGCCTCGATGTGGGCCGCCAGTTCGGGGAACTTGATGGGCTTGGTCAGATAGTGGTCGGCGCCCAGGCGCAGGCCGAGGATGCGGTGGTCGAAAGCGACCCGTCCGGTCAGCACCAGCAGGCCGATCTCCGGATACAGCTGGCGCATGCGCGGAATGACGTTGAAACCGTCCTCGTCCGGCAGGCCGAGGTCCAGCACCACGACCGCTGCCGGCGTGCGCGTCAGCGCGGCCCACATCTCGCTCGCGGTCTTGGCGATGGCGACGTCGTGGTCCAGCTCCCTCAGGAACTCGGCCATGTCGTCTGCGTATTCGCCATTGTCTTCAACAATCAGTATCTGCGTCATGGGGGGCCCATGTTATTGATCGCTCCGATTATCACTGCTGAGGCTGGATGAGGCAAGTCGTAGTTGCCCACCGTTCTCCAGTGCCGGCAGCCATAGCCGGAATTCGGCGCCGCCCTGGCCCTCTCCCAGGCGCAGCATGCCGCCGTGGACGTCGACGATCGAGCGCGCCATGTACAGGCCCAGGCCACTACCCGGCAGGCCTTCCGCGTTGCCGCCGCGGTAGCCCTTGTCGAAAATGCAGGCCGCGTCGTCCGGCGGCACGCCCGGTCCTTCGTCGCGCACCGTGAACTCGACCCCGGCACCGCTGCGGCGCGCGCCCAGGGTCACTCGGGTGCCGGCCGGCGAGTACAGCAGCGCATTATCGACCAGCACCTTCAGCGCCAGGCGCAAGCCTTCCGGTTCGCCCCGCAATACCTGCGCCAGCTCCAGCGCGCCGGCCTCGACCCGCGCTTCGCGCCCCGCTTCGCGCACCTGCGCGACGCCGCCGTCGAGCAGTTCGCGCGCGGCGATGGTGTTCGGCTGGCGCACCTTGCCGATCGCGGCCATGCGGTCCGGCGACAGGTATTCGTCGAGCATGGCGATCAGGCGGTCGGTCGCCACCGCGATCTTGCGGTAGCGCTGGCGGGTCGGTTCATCGGCGCTCTGGCTGGTCGCTTCCAGGCGCTGCACCGCGCCGTCGATGGTCGCCAGCGGGGTGCGGAATTCATGGTTCAGCATGCTCGCGAAGCGGCGCTGGTCGGCCAGGTAGGTGCGCTGCGGCGTCAGGTCGCGCAGCAACCCGACCAGGGACAAGGTGCCGTCGCCGTTGCGCACCACGGTCGAGATCACCTGCAGGCCGACCGGGTGGCCGTCCGCATTGCTGACCTCGACTTCCTGGCTGCGGCGCTCGCCCGGCATGTGCTGCGCGGCGGCCAGGTGCATCCCCAGCGGCCCGAGGGCGCCGTGCGCGCCGATACCGGCGATCGCGTCCTGCAGCGCGCCGGGCTCGTAGCCGAACATGGCGCTGAAGGCCGGACTCAGGTAGCGCACCGTGTGCGAAGGGAGATCGATGCTGAAGGCGATGTCGCCGGCGAGTTCGGCGATGACGCGGAACTGCTCGCCCATGCCGGACAAGCCGGCCTTCGGCGCTTGCCGGCGGGCCGGGACAGTGGTGGACGCATCCGTACGACGGGTCATCGGGCGCTCTTTCTGTTGGCGATGGGACAATGATTGTTGTCAGGCACGTGTCGGTCAGTATATCGCTGATATTGCCTGTTTGTATAGACAGCCGAAGTCCACGGGCGCCGCAATATTTGCGCCACATGGCGCGGAGTTGGTGGATAATTCGCGTCTATGAACGACACTACCTCCCTCCCCCAACTCCCGGACCGGCTCTCGATCGACCCGAGCAGCCCATTTCATAACCGCGATGTCTTCCAGCGCGAGATCGGCATCCGCTTCAACGACAAGGACCGCCACGACGTGGAAGAGTATTGCATCAGCGAAGGCTGGATCAAGGTCGCCGCCGGCCGCACACTCGACCGCAAGGGCAAGCCGATGCTGATCAAGCTGAAGGGCAAGGTCGAGGCGTTTTACAAGTAAGCGTCGCGCTGCCCCCAGCGACTTGAACGCAAAAGGCTGCCGGTTCATACCGGCAGCCTTTTTTCATGATGCCGGCGGCTGCACCGTGTAGTCCATTCATCCACGAAATCTGCGCTGTGCGGCAAGAGATCTGCATCTTGTCGCATGCAGCGGTCTTGAAAGAGGCTGAACGCCTACAGTATTCCTTCCAACCAGAACGTTACGGCGATGCGATTGCCGGCTTTCTCACGAAAGGAGTGACAAGATTTTGAAGCGAACGATTGGCCTGCTGGTCGCCACCACATTGAGCATGGCAAGCGCGAGTGCCCGGGACGCGACCTCGGTGTTCGACCCGAGCGCCCTGAAAGGTCCTGCCAAGGGCAAACAGAACGACATCATGGTCCTCGGCACGACCCATCTGGCACAACTGCCCTCGACCTTCCTGCCAGCCAGCCTCGACGTGCTGAAAGAACGCTTACTCGCCTGGAAGCCCGGGATCGTGGCCATCGAAGGCTTGTCCGGTACGCAGTGCGACATGATGCGCCGCTACCCGCAACGCAACGCGGGGACGATACAAAAGTTCTGCACATGGGATCCGGCGCCGGCACGCGCCGCAACCGGGCTCGACGTCCCGGGCGCGACCGTCGAAATGGACAGGCTGCTGGCCAGCTGGCCAGCCGAGCCGACGCCATCCCAGCGGCGCCGCCTTGCCGCGGTCTTCCTGGCCGCCGGCGAACCGGTTTCCGCCCTGGTGCAATGGTTGAGATTGCCGGAGGCCGAACGGCGCGTCGGCGATGGACTCGACGCGCTTCTCGTCGACGCACTCGACAACCGGCGCTTCGGCCGCGGCCCGCGCGGGGAGGATGCGCTGATCGCAGCGCCGCTGGCCGCCGCACTCGGGCTCGAGCGCGTCGTCAGCATGGATGATCACACGATCTCGGATGTGCCGACGCCTCCCCGGGATGGCTATGAGGAAGCGGTAGCGGCAGCCTGGAACAATCCCGCAAACATCGAGCGCGCACGGATGTACAAGCGCCTGTTTGCCGATGTCAGCAATGCCGAAAACGTGATGTCGCTGTATCGCGCGGTCAATGACCCATCACATGCCAAGGTCATCTACACAGCTGACTTCGGTGCGGTCCTCAACGAGACATCCCCGCAGCAATTCGGCCGCGGCTACGTGACCAATTGGGAAATGCGCAACCTGCGCATGGCCTCGAACATCCGGGAAGCCGTGGGGAACCTTCCAGGGAACCGCACGCTCGTCATCGTCGGCTTCAGCCACAAATGGTATCTCGAAGCATATCTGAACCAGATGCACGACGTGCGCATCGTGTCCACCGACGAAGTGCTGCGTTAGCGCGGGACCGGAGCGGCGGCAGGCCCGGCCTGCCGCCGCCTTCGATTCAGGCTGCCCCGTCGTCCAGTGGCGCGAAGATCGCCTGCAGGTCTTCCTGCGTCAGCGCCATCTTCTGCGATTCGCCTTCGGACAGGATCGATTGCGCCAGCTCCGACTTCTTCTGCTGCAGCAGCTGGATCTTTTCCTCCAGCGTGCCCTTCGCGATCAGTTTATAGACGAATACGGGCTTGTCCTGACCGATGCGCCAGGCGCGGTCGGTGGCCTGGTTCTCGGCCGCCGGGTTCCACCACGGGTCGTAGTGGATCACGGTGTCGGCCGCCGTCAGGTTCAGGCCGACGCCGCCGGCCTTCAGGCTGATCAGGAAGATCGGCACCGCGCCCTGCTGGAAGGCGGCGACCTGCGCCGAGCGGTCGCGCGTCTCGCCGGTGAGCAGCGCGTAGTGGATGCCGCGCGCGGCGAGTTCTTCCTCGATCAGGAACAGCATGCTGGTGAACTGCGAGAACACCAGGATCTTGCGGCCTTCCTGCAGCAGGTCTTCGACCATCTGCATCAGGTCGGTCAGCTTGGCCGACACCGCCGCCGAATTCTTCTTGGCCGGCATGGCCTTGACCAGGCGCGGGTCGCAGCAGACCTGGCGCAGTTTCAGCAGCGCTTCCAGGATGACGATCTGGCTGCGCGCCACGCCCTTGCGGTCGATCTCCTCGCGCACCTTCTTGTCCATCGCCAGGCGCACGGTTTCGTACAGGTCGCGCTGCGGGCCCGAGAGCTCGATGCGGCGCACCATCTCGGTCTTCTCCGGCAGTTCCTTGGCCACGTGGTCCTTGGTCCGGCGCAGCAGGAAGGGCTTGATGCGGCGGCTCAGCAGCGCGCGGCGCACCGTGTCGTCCTGGCGTTCGATCGGGTGGCGGAACTGGTTGTTGAAGGTCTTCTCGTCGCCCAGCAGGCCGGGCAGCAGGAAGTGGAACTGCGACCACAGCTCGCCCAGGTGGTTTTCCAGCGGGGTGCCGGACAAGCACAGGCGGTGGTTGGCGTCGAGCGAGCCCGCCGTCTGCGCCGCCTTGGAGCGGGTGTTCTTGATGTAGTGCGATTCGTCCAGGATCACCAGGTG
>DAMCRY010000173.1:6164-7973 GCA_032115075.1 Massilia sp. | reverse complement strand
TTCGCCACCAGCAGCGCCGGCAACGGCCCGCGCGTCGAGGCGCGCCCGAACGGCAGCATGCCGACCGTGCCGAAGGGCTTCACTGTCGGCGTGTTCGCCCAGGATGCCGACAAGCCGCGCCTGCCGCTGCGCGCGCCGAACGGCGACATCTTCCTGGCCGCCACCGCCAAGGGCGAGATCCACGTGCTGCGCTCGAAGAACGGGCAGGCGGCCGATGGCGTCGAGACCTTCGCCACCGGCTTGAGCCGCCCCTACGGCATGGCCTTCTGGCCCTCGAACGACAATCCGCAGTACCTGTATGTCGCCAACGTGAACTCGGTGGTGCGCATCCCCTATCGCAACGGCGACCTGAAGGCGCGCGCCGAAGCGGAGGTGGTCGTGCCCGCCCTGTCCGACACCAGCGGCGGCCACACCACCCGCACCCTGGTGTTCTCGAACGACGACAAGACCATGCTGCTGTCGATCGGTTCGGCCACCAACGTCGCCACCGAGATCGGCGCCAAGCCGCCAGAGCCGCTGGCGCAGTGGGAAGCGAAGCACGGCGTGGGCGGCGCCTGGGGCGTGGAGACCGACCGCGCCACCGTGATGGCCTTCGACCCGGACGGCAGGAACCGCCGCGTGTATGCCACCGGCCTGCGCAACTGCGTCGGCCTGCTGGTCTATCCCGGCACCGGCGACGTGATGTGCACCGTGAACGAGCGCGACGCCCTGGGCGACAACCTGCCGCCGGACTACCTGACCCGGGTGAAGCAGGGCGGCTTCTACGGCTGGCCGTGGTACTACATCGGCGACAACGAAGACCCGCGCCTGAAGGGCCAGCGACCCGACCTGAAGGGCAAGGCCATCGTGCCGGACGTGCTGATCCAGTCGCACTCGGCGCCGCTGGGCATGGTCGTCTACCAGGCGCCGAAGGGCGCGGCCAACGCCTTCCCGAAGGAATACGAGGGCGACGTGTTCGTGGCCCTGCACGGCTCCTGGAACCGCGGCGTGCGCACCGGCTACAAGGTGGTGCGCGTGTTCATGAAGAACGGCGTGCCGACCGGGCAGTACCAGGACTTCATGTCCGGCATGGTGCTGAGCGACCGCGACGTCTGGGGGCGCCCGGCCGGGGTCGAGGTGGCCCAGGATGGCGCGCTGCTGGTGGTCGACGACGCCGGCGGCGTGGTGTGGCGCGTGGCGCCGCAGCGCTGATGCCTCCCCGGGACCCGCCGCCAGGCGGGTTTTTTATTGCTTGCGCCGCGTCAGCATCGATCGAGTTTCCGTGAATTAACGTAGCCGGACGATCACGACCGGGAGCGGCAATGAACGTCAGGGAAGCGGGGCACGAGGTGGCAAGGGAATTCGCGCACTCCACCTATGCGCAGGTGCTGGCCGAGGTGCCGCCCGCGCTGTATCCGTACTGGGCTGGGGCGGCGCGGCAGGAATTCCCCGGCATTCCGCGCGACGCATCCTTCTATGCGCAGTCGGTGGAGGGACTGATGATGTTCTTCGACTGCGTGGCATCCGCGCACCGGCCCTGCGCCCTGCCTTCGCGCGCCGCGGATACGGTCTGGCATGCGTGGATCGGCATGGACGAAGCGGGCCTCCAGCGCTTCTGCATCCGGCATTTCGGCAAGACGATCCCGCATGTGGAGAAAGCGAAGATGCGCGAAGCGATGCCCGGGGCGCTGGCCGTGTGCCTGGTGCAGGCGCGCCGGCGCGCGTCGCAGCCGGTCGGCGGCCCCCATTTGCCGCGGCTGTTTACCCTGGATGGGCGACTGGGCATGCCGGGCGGCTTCGGCTACGGGATCGTCGGCGGCATGATCGCGT
>DAMCRY010000173.1:0-6154 GCA_032115075.1 Massilia sp. | reverse complement strand
CGGGCATCCGGGAAGCGACATGCGCTTCCCGCGCGAGCTGTCGCCGCAAGGCCTGCTCGATGCGGGTCTGATCGGCAAGGACGACTTCCGCAAGGCCACCGGGATCGCTGCCCCGGAACCGCTCATGACGTGGAGCGGCATCGGTGGCGACCCTGGACCCGATGGCGGCAGCGGTGACGGCGACGGCGTGTCCGGCGACGGTGGCAGTGCCTGCGGCGGCGGTTGCGGCGGAGGCGGAGGCTGCGGCAGCTGAGCCCCGGCCGCGACGGCAGGCTTGCGCCGTCCTCGCCATGCCCTCGCTATCATGCTCCGGACAGGTCAGCCGCATGCCGCTTTCGCGGCGCGCGCCTGGCCACAGGAGACCGCATGCCCGACCGTTTCGCCCTGCACTACGTTCCCGAAGCGTTTTCCACCGCCGGCCAGAAGCTGATGGGCCGCCAGTCGGCCGGCGTCGGCCTGCTGCGCGCCATCGCGCGTCACGCCCAGGCGGGCGACATCGGCTGCTTCGCCCTGGAGCGCAGCCATGCCGAAGCCTTCGAAGCCACCCTGCGCGAAGATGGCTACGGTGGCGACGTCGCGTGGGTGCCGCAAGCGCACCCGCAGGAACTGGGACGATTCGGCTGCCTCTACCACCCCGGTCCCGGCATCGACCGGCTGGCCTGGCGCCGCCTGCAGGCCGGCGAGCACCGCTACAGCCTGTGCGGCATCACCCACGCCACCGCTTCGCACGAGACCATGAGCATGGTGACCAACCTGCTGGTGGCGCCGGTGCGCAGCTGGGACGCGATCGTCTGCACCTCGCGCGTGGTGCGCGACAGCGTGCGGGTGCTGGTCGAGGAGCAGGCCGACTACCTGCGCACCCGGCTGGCCGCGCAGCGCTTCGAGCTGCCGCAACTGCCCCTGATTCCACTCGGCGTGCATTGCGCCGACCTGCGCCCCGATCCGGGCCGCCGCATGGAAGCGCGCGCCCGCCTCGGCATCGGCGAGGACGACGTGGCCTTCCTCTACCTCGGGCGCCTGTCGCTCCATGCCAAGTCGCATCCGCAGCAGATGTTCACCGCGCTCGAGCGCGCCGAGAAGGGCGGGCGGCGCGTGCACCTGATCCTGGCCGGCTGGTTCGCCGGCGAAGCCATCGAGCACGCCTTCCGCGAGGCGGCGGCACTGCTGTGCCCATCGGTGCGGCTGGTGGAACTCGAGGGCCGCGCGCCGGAAAACCAGGTGGATGCCTGGGCGGCGGCCGACGTGTTCACCT
Source organism: Massilia sp. (assembly GCA_032115075.1). Taxonomy (GTDB): domain Bacteria; phylum Pseudomonadota; class Gammaproteobacteria; order Burkholderiales; family Burkholderiaceae_D; genus Telluria. Next base: position 4,902 of record DAMCRY010000173.1, on the reverse strand, counting down.
CGCTGTCCGACAACGTGCAGGAGACCTTCGGCCTGACGCCTGTCGAGGCGATGGCGGCCGGCCTGCCTTGCGTGGTCTCGGACTGGAACGGCTACCGCGACACGGTGCGCGACGGCGTCGACGGCTACCGCATCCCGACCGTGATGCCGGGTCCGGGCGCGGGGCTCGACCTGGCGCAGCGCTACGACGACGGCGTGGACAGCTTCGACATGTACTGCGGCCACACCAGCCAGGCGGTGGCGGTGGATGGCGCCCTGCTGGCCCAGGCCTATGGCCGCCTGGTGCGCGACGCCGACTTGCGCCGCAGGCTCGGCGAGCAGGCGCGGCAGCGCGCCGAAACGGAGTTCGACTGGGGCGTCATTCTCGGGCGCTACCGCGCGCTGTGGGAAGAACTCGGCGAGCGGCGCCGCGCCGATCCGGTCCTGGCGCCACCGCTGCCGGCGCGCGCGCCGGACCGTCCCGATCCTTTCAAGCTGTTCGCCTGCTATCCGACCAAGCCGCTGACGGCGGCCTCGCTGGTGGAACTGACGGCGGATTCCTCGCTGGCGCTGGTGCGCCAGTACCGCGAGCTGGCGATCAACCGCTTCGCGTCCGCCTCGCTTCCGTCGCTAGAAGATTTCGGTCGGCTGTTCGGGGCGATCGGGCCGCGCCCGGTGGAGGTGGAGGAGCTGATCGACACCTTGGGGCCGTGTGATCGGCCGACGTTGCTGCGCGGGCTGGCGTGGCTGTGCAAGATGGATCTGCTGCGGGTGGTCGAGTAGGGGGGGGCGGCCGCCATCGCCGCCGCGAACGCCGCCAGTCCCGGCGCCACGATGCGTACCCGGACCACGAGATGCATCCTTGCGCGGCGAGCGCTTTTCGACGCACGTGGTTCGGCTGAAAGGGCGGCCGCCGGGACCTGCCGGACGATGGTTTGTCGATCGCTTGGAATGCGATTCGCGATGCGTGCGTGCACTGCTTCACATACGAATGCGCAAGTGTGTGAGGTCGAATGCGCGGGCGCATGTTTTAACGCGAAAAAGTGGATTTGATTTGCGCTAGTTCGGTTGCGCGCTCACAAAGTTTTCGTGTACTTTACGTGATTGAATTTGTCAAAACGTGAAGATGTGATATTGTCGCGTCCATCCGGGCAGTAATCGATCGAATAATAGGAAACTGATTCAATCAGTATGCACGCAAGCGCAGCGAAAAGAACAAGCCGCACTGCCTGACCCATGTTCAGGCATGGCGGCTTTTTCTTTTCGCGCCCGCGAGGGTAGCGAAGCGAAATGCATTGAGTCGGTTGCCTCTCGACGTTGGCTGAAGCGCTGCAATTGTGAGGAGTTGCAGCAGTTCAGCCGGTGCCGGATTCATTGGCCTTAACCGCTTCGGTTTGGTCCGATGAATAACTCGCCCGCCAGCGGAGGTCGGGCGGGTTTTAACCCTTGAGCGTATTTCTCATCGCAGATGAAGGAGAAGAAAAATGGCAACCGCTAAGAAACCAGCAGCAAAGGCAGCAGCAAAGAGCGCGCCTTCGTCGACGACGAAGACCGCTAAACCGGCCGCAAAGGCAGCCGCGGAGAAACCGGCAGCGAAGACCGCCGCCACCAAGACCACCGCCACCAAGGCAGCCGCCAAGCCGGCAGCCAAGGCAGCAAGCAAGTCGGCAGCGAAGCCGGCAGCCAAGGCAGCGACCAAGTCGGCAGCGAAGCCGGCAGCCAAGACCGCAGCGAAATCGGCAGCCAAGCCGGCAGCCAAGACTGCAGCCAAATCGGCAGCCAAGCCGGCAGCCAAGACCGCAGCGAAATCGGCCGCCAAGCCGGCAGCCAAGTCGGCAGCCAAGCCTGCTGCAAAGAAAGCTGCAGCAACCAAGACCGCAGCAAGCAAGACCACCGCCACCAAGGCGGCAGCGAAGCCGGCAGCAAAGAAAGCCGCAGCTGCTAAACCGGCAGCAAAGCCGGCGGCAAAGAAAGCAGCCGCTAAACCGGCAGCCAAGAAAGCTGCTGCAAAACCGGCGGCTAAATCGGCAGCTAAATCGGCAGCTAAATCGGCCGCAAAGCCGGCTGCAAAGAACGCCGCTACTAAACCGGCAGCGAAGTCGGCAGCAAAAAGCGCGACCAAGGCAGCTGCAAAACCGGCAGCAAAGAAAGCCGCCGCAAAGCCGGTAGCCAAGCCGGCAGCAAAGAAAGCAGCGGCTAAACCGGCAGCGAAGCCGGCAGCCAAATCGGCAGCAAAGCCAGCAGCCAAGAAAGCCGCTGCTAAACCGGCAGCGACCAAAGCCGCTGCAAAACCGGCAGCAAAGAAAGCGGCCGCGACCAAAACCGCGGCAAGCAAATCGGTAGCAAAGCCGGCAGCAAAGAAAGCGACCGCAACCAAAGCCGCGGCCAAACCGGCAGCAAAGGCGACCGCAGCTAAACCTGCTGCAAAGAAAGCTGCTGCTCCGGCTAAAAAAGCTGCGGCACCGGCTAAATCGGCTGCTCCGGCTAAATCGGCTGCTCCGGCTAAATCGGCTGCTCCGGCTAAATCGGCTGCCTCGGCTAAATCGGCTGCCCCGGCTAAAACTGCTGCTACCAAAACCGCAGCAACTAAAACTGCTGCAACCAAAACCGCCGCTACCAAAACCACCGCGACCAAATCGGCCGCTGCCAAGCCTGCCGCAAAACCGGCTGCAAAAGCAGAAGCCAAGCCGGAAGTGAAGGCCGAAGCCAAGCCGGAAACCAAGGCCGAAGCCAAGCCGGAAACCAAGGCCGACACCAAGGCGGACAGCAAGTCGGAAGCGAAGGCCGAGGCCAAGCCGGAAGCCAAATCGGACGCCAAGTCGGAAGCGAAAGCCGACGGCAAGGCAGACAGCAAGGCAGCGTCGACGCCTGCTCCGGCAGCGAAGACCACCCTGTCGCCGGCAGCCGCATGGCCGTTCCCGACCAGCAGCCGTCCGTAATCCGCGGTCGACACGCCGCTCGATAGCGAGCTTTGCCTGGATCAGGCAAAATACCGCTGTGTGATCGTTCACACGGCGGTTTTTTTTTGAGGAGCCTACGTGCTGTCTATTCTCCAGTTCATCGTCGATATCGCCGCGGGTCTGCTCGGCGGACTGCTCCTGCTGCGCTTCTGGATGCAGGCGATCCGCGTGCGCCCGCCGCAGCAGATCGGGCAGTTCACTTTCACGCTCACCGACTGGCTGGTGTTGCCGCTGCGGCGCCTGATGCCGGGAATCGGCGGCTATGACTGGGCCAGCCTGATTGGCGCCTTCCTGATGGTGGCGCTGGCCAGCTCGCTGCTGCTGATCGTCGGGGCCGATGGCGCGTTCGTGCTGAAGCAGGCGCTGTTCCGTTTCCTGAACTGGATCCTCTACGGCTTCATGGCGCTCTTGATCATCGAAGCGATCTTCAGCTGGGTGAATCCGCATGCGCCGCTGGCGCCCTTCGTGCATGCGCTGAATACGCCGGTGCTGCGGCCGATCCGCCGCGTGGTGCCGCCGATCGGCGGTATCGATTTATCGGTGCTGGTGGCGCTGGTGCTCATCCAGATTATCCAGTTCGTGCTGAGGCAGGTCTTTTACAGCTGACGGCGCAGCAATGAAAAAGGGGTCCCTGCGGGGACCCCTTTTTTATGCGCAGCGCTGCGATCAGCGGAAGGTGTAGCCGAACGCCGCCTCGAACTTCCGCCCGATCTCTTCCGGCGTGAACGTGTGGTTCTGGCCGCCGATGCTGCCGATCTTGATGGCGCCCAGCACGCTGGCGATACGGCCGGTGGTCGGCCAGTCCAGGTCGTTGGTGATCCCGTACAGCAGGCCGGCGCGGTAAGCGTCGCCGCAGCCGGTCGGGTCGACGATCTTCTCGGCCTGCACCGCCGGGATGCGGTGGTGTTCGCCGCCCGCGTAGATATCCGAACCCTCGCCGCCGCGGGTGACGATCAGCGCGTCCAGGCGCGCTGCGATGTCGGCCAGCGTGAGGCCGGTGCGGTCCATCACCACTTCGAACTCGTAGTCGTTGCAGGCCAGGTAGCTGGCCTGGTCGATGAAGCGGATCAGCTCTTCGCCCGAGAACATCGGCAGCTGCTGGCCCGGATCGAACATGAAGGGGATGCCGTTGGCCGCGCAGTCCGCGGCGTGCTTGATCATGCCGTCGCGGCCGTCCGGCGAGATGATCGCCACGCGCAGCGGACCCTGGTCGGCCACGCTGTTCTCGTGCGAGTGCTGCATCGCGCCCGGGTGGAAGGCGTTGATCTGGTTGTTGTCCTGGTCCGCGGTGACGAAGCATTGCGCGGTGTAGGCATCGGGGATGGTGCGGATGGCGCGGGTGTCCAGGCCCTGTTTGCCCATGCGCTCCAGGTAGTCGCCGCCGTCCTGGCCGATGGTGCCCATGATGAGAGGCTCGCCGCCGAGCAGCTTGAGGTTGTAGGCGATGTTCACCGAGCAGCCGCCGTACTCGAGGCGCATGGTCGGCACCAGGAAGGAGACGTTCACGCGGTGCAGCTGGTCGGCCAGCAAGGTCTCGGCGAAGCGGCCGTGGTACTGCATGATCTTGTCGAAGGCGATCGATCCGCAGATCAGGGCGGTCTTGGTCATGGATGGGCTTTCAGGAGAAGGTGAATTCAGGGATAGAAGACCGCGATATGGTAACCCGACGGAGCGGGTTCCTCGACACGGAAGTGCAGCCTGACCGGCTGCTCCGTGCGCGCGGCGAAGCCGGCCGCCAGCTGCGGGCCGGCCGGCAGGTAGTCGCGCGGGCCGAACACGCGGCGCACCAGCGGCTTGTCGTCGACGTCCGACAGGGTCAGTTCGAGGCTCGGCCAGGCCTGCACCGAATCGCCCTGGTTGCGCAGCAGGGTCGTGAAGGTGTACGCATTGCCGCCGAGCGTGGTCAACTCGCCGGTCTCGACGACCAGCTGCTCGATCCGGGTCGGCAGCTCGACGCGGCAGCC
>DAMCRY010000172.1:0-7976 GCA_032115075.1 Massilia sp. | reverse complement strand
ACCGCGGTGCAGGCGTCGCCGAAGATGAAGTGGCTGTCGCGGTCGCGGAAGTTCAGGTGGCCGCTGGTGATTTCCGGATTCAGCATCAGGACGGCGCGCGCGCGGCCGCTGCGCACCGCGTCCACCGCGGTCTGGATGCCGAAGGTGGCGGAGGAGCAGGCCACGTTCATGTCGAAGCCGAAGCCCTCGATGCCGAGCGCGTCCTGCACCTCGACCGCCATGGCCGGGTAGGGGCGCTGCATGTTCGAGCAGGCCACCAGCACCATGTCGATGTCGGACGCCTGCTTGCCGGCGCGCTCGAGCGCCTCGCGGGCGGCGGCCACGCACATCTCGGCCTGCAGCGAGACCTGTTCGTCGGCGCGCTCCGGGATGCGGGCGGTCATGTGGGTCGGGTCGAGGATGCCTTCCTTCTCCATCACGTAGCGCGACTTGATGCCGGAGGCTTTCTCGATGAAGGCGCTGCTCGAGGGTTCGAGCGCGGCGGTCTCGCCCGCGGCGATCGCGCTAGCGTGTTCCTGGTTGTACAGTTCGACGTAGGCGTTGTACGCCGTCACCAGCTCATCGTTGGAGATGGAGTACGGCGGCGTAAACAGGCCGGTGCCGCTGATCACGACAGGTTTCATGTTGGGACTTTCAAAGGAAATAACGGGAGTTGCCCGGAAGATGCAGGGATTCTACACCCTCGGGCCGGAGCTGGGAATTGTCGGAATTGGCAAGCCCGGCGTAAAAAAAGTCAGCGCGCGTGCTGCGCCAGGGTCGTCTCCGCCGGGCTCGCGCGCCGCGACAGCTGCACCTTCTCTCCCTTGAGGTGGCGCAATGCCTGCGCCAGCTGGAAGTCGTCGGCGCTGCCGTAGTCGACCGGCTTGCGCGCACGCGCGTCCGCCCACAGGCGCATCTGCTCCTCGATGTCTTCCTGGCGCGTGGCGGCTTCCTTGTCGCGGTCGTTCGACAGGTGCCGTTCGAGGTCGGCCTCGCGCATGCGCAGCGCGTTCAGGCCGTCGCCGTCGGCGTTTTCGTCGACCGGGAAGTCGGGCACGATGCCGCGCGCCTGGATCGAGCGCCCGGCCGGGGTGTAGTAGCGCGCGGTGGTCAGCTTGACCGCGGCGTCGCGGCCGATCGGGCGGATGGTCTGCACCGAGCCCTTGCCGAAGGTCTGGCTGCCCAGGATGGCGGCGCGCTTGTAGTCCTGCAGGGCGCCGGCCACGATTTCGGAAGCCGAGGCCGAGCCGGTGTTCACCAGCACCACCATCGGCAGGGACTTGAAGGCCGGCGGCAGGGTCGACAACGGGTCGGCGCCGCTGCGCAGCATGTAGAACTCGGGGCGGGCGTAGAAGCGCTGGCGCGAATCGGCCAGTTGGCCGTTGGTCGAGACGATCTCGGCGTCCTTCGGCAGGAAGGCGGCGGCCACGCCGATCGCGCCCTGCAGCAGGCCGCCCGGATCGTTGCGCAGGTCGAGCACCAGGCCCTTCATGTCCGGGTTGTCGCGGTACAGGGCTTTCAGCTTGGCCGCCATGTCGTCCACGGTCGGCTCCTGGAACTGGGCGACGCGCAGCCAGGCGTAGCCCGGTTCCACCATCTTCGCCTTCACGCTTTTCTGGACAATTTCGCTGCGCGCGATGGTGAATTGCAGCGGGGTGGGACTGTCCTTGCGCGCGATGGTGAGGGTCACCCTGGTGCCCGGCTCGCCGCGCATGCGCTTGATCGCCTCGTCGATCGGCAGGCCCTGCACCGGCTGGCCGTCGATCCCGGTGATCAGGTCGCCCTCCTTGATGCCGGCGTGCCAGGCTGGCGAATCCTCGATCGGGGCGACGATCTCCACATAGCCGTCGTCGCTCTCGGAAATCTCGATGCCGAGGCCGACGAAGCGGCCCTCGGTGCCTTCGCGCAGCTCGCGGTAGGCGCGCGGGTCGAGGTAGGCCGAGTGCGGGTCGAGCGAGGCCACCATGCCGGAAATCGCCTGCGACAGCAGGGCCTTGTCTTCGACCGGTTCGACATAGGTCGACTTGATCACGCCGTAGACGTCGGCCAGCTGGCGCAGTTCGGCCAGCGGCATGCCGGCGTCGACCGGCTTGTGGGCGAGGGCGGAAAACTGCATGGTGAGCGCCACCCCGGCAATGGCGCCGAGGCCGACGAGACAGGAATTCTTGAAAGTGGAGCCCATGGTGTATCCGGTTGGATGCGCATGCCCGAGACGCGCCGGCTCAGTATAAACCCGAACACCGCGGGCTGCCGCGAGCTCGGCCAAACCGGGGGCGGCGCGGCGCCAGCCCCTGTCCTGGCCCGGTGGCCGCGATCGACCACTTGTTACGATTTGCCCAGCTTGGTAAGCAATTGTAAGAGTCCAAGCGAACGCATGAGTGGGCTCCTATAGTCAATCTCAGTTTTTCTCTCTCTCCACTTTTTGAAGTGGTCTTTACCCGCGGCCCCCTCCGCGGGTTTTTTTATGCCGGCGGCTGGCGCGGACTTGCCTGTCCGGCATGATCGAACGCAAGCGCCGCCGCGCAGGCATGCTGTTGTTATGCCCCAACACATGCATATGCGACATGGGGCCTTCCCATGTATCGAAAAGTAAAAAAGACTCCGCCGGCCATTGCCGCCTCATGGGTAGCCGCTAAAATGCCCTGAGCCCTGTCCTCTAACGAGCGGGGCGCCGACAGGGACGTCCATCGCACAACAACAAGAGCATGCAGAATTTCGACTCGACCGCTTGCCTGGCGCCGCCCGGCCTGGGCCCAGCCCATGCCGGCCGTTCCCGCGTCCCCCCTTTCCACGCAGGCGCGCACCGGCGCGGCTGCCGGCGTGTGCCGACGGCGCACATTTCCCAACCGGCCACGAGCCGGTGATTTCCCAGTACCTTTCCCAGTAACCGAGGACCATTCCGTGAAGCGAATCCTTTTGAGCACCCTGACGCTGTCCCTGATGGCAGCCTTTGCCAACGCGGCGGACACCGCGCCTGCCAAGCCGGCCGGCGCCCCGATCTCGGGCGTCGACACGCAATACATCGACACCAGCGTGCGTCCGCAGGACGACTTCTTCACCTACCTGAACGGCAAGTGGCTGAAGGAGACCGAGATCCCGAGCGACAAGGCCAGCTGGGGTACCTTCATGAAGCTGCGCGACGACGTCACGCCGCAGATCAAGGCCATCATCGAGGCCGCGCAGGCCGACAAGGCGGCGAAAACCGGCTCGGAAACCCAGAAGATCGGCGACCTGTACGCCAGCTACATGGACGAAGCGCGCCGCGAAGCGCTCGGCACCAAGCCGCTCGCCGGCGAGCTGCAGAAGATCCGCACCCTGAAGGACAAGAAGGGCCTGCCGACCCTGGTGGCGCACCTGTCGAAGATCGGCGTGTCGACCCCGTACGGCATCTACGTCAGCCAGGACATGCGCAATTCGACGCAGCACGTCGTCTACATCTCGCAAAGCGGCCTGGGCATGCCGGACCGCGACTACTACCTGAAGCAGGACGACGCCAAGCTGGCCGAAACCCGCGCCAAGTACCTGAAGCACGTCGAGCAGACCCTGGCGCTGGCCGGCGAGAAGGATGCCGCGGCCCAGGCCAAGGCCATCGTCGACTTCGAGACCGAGCTGGCCAAGGTGCAGTGGACCCGCGTCGAGAACCGCGACCCGGTCAAGCGCTACAACAAGATGACCGTGGCCGAGCTGGGCAAGCTGGCCCCGGGCTACGACTGGAAGGCGGCGCTGGGCGCGGCCGGCGTCGGCAACAAGCTCGACACCCTGATCGTCAACCAGCCGAGCTACTTCGAGGGCCTGAACGCGGTGCTGGCCAAGACCGAGCTGTCGACCCTGAAGTCCTACTTCGAATGGCAGCTGCTGCGCGAATACTCGCCGCTGCTGTCGAAGGCCTTCGTGGAGCAGAGCTTCTCGTTCTACGGCACCACGCTGTCCGGCGTGAGCGAGCAGTCGCCGCTGTGGAAGCGCGGCGTCGGCACCGTCGAGCGCGCGCTGGGCGAAGCGGTCGGCAAGCTGTACGTGAAGGAGCACTTCCCGGCCGAGCGCAAGGCGCGCATGGAAGAGCTGGTCAAGAACCTGATCGTCGCCTACGGCCAGTCGATCGACAACCTCGAGTGGATGAGCCCCGAGACCAAGAAGGAAGCCCGCGCCAAGCTGGCCAAGTTCACCCCGAAGATCGGCTACCCGGACAAGTGGCGCGACTACTCGAAGCTGACCATCAAGCGTGACGACCTGGTCGGCAACGCGATGCGCACCGCGACCTTCCAGTACAACTACCAGCTGAACAAACTGGGCAAGCCGGTCGACCGCACCGAATGGGGCATGACGCCGCAGACCGTGAATGCCTACTACCGCAGCACGACCAACGAGATCGTGTTCCCGGCCGCGATCCTGCAGCCGCCGTTCTTCGACATGCGCGCCGACGACGCCGTCAACTATGGCGCCATCGGCGCCGTGATCGGCCACGAGATCGGCCACGGCTTCGACGACAAGGGCAGCCAGTCGGACGGCGACGGCAACCTGCGCGACTGGTGGACCGCGGAAGACCGCGCCGCCTTCAAGGCCCGCACCGACAAGCTGGTCAAGCAGTTCAACGGCTTCTCGCCGCTGCCGGGCTACAACGTGAACGGCGAGCTGACCCTGGGCGAGAACATCGGCGACAACGCCGGCCTGTCGATCGCCTATAAGGCCTACAAGCTGTCGCTGCACGGCCAGCCGGCCCCGGTGATCGACAATCTCACCGGCGACCAGCGCTTCTTCATGGGCTTCGGCCAGGTGTGGCGCGCGAAGATGCGCGAGGCGGCGCAGATCAACCAGGTCAAGACCGACCCGCACTCGCCGGGCCAGTTCCGCGCCAACGGTACCGTGATGAACATGCCGGAGTTCTACGAGGCCTTCGACGTGAAGCCGGGCGACAAGATGTACCTGGCCCCGCAGGACCGCGTGATCATCTGGTAACCGGGCAGTAAAGGGACGGGCCGGCGCAAGCCGGCCCGTCCTGCTTTCAAGACACCATAAGAAATCCCTACGGAGAGACGAATGAAACGACATATCCTGAGCGCCGCGGCGCTCGTCCTGGTGGCCTCGACCGCGTCGATCGCCCATGCAGAGTCAGCCACCGGCGCGGCCGCCAGCGCCAAGAGCGCCAAGGGCGCCTCGAAAGCCCCGGTGCTGTCCGCCGGCATCGCCCTCGAGTACGTCGAGCCGGCCGTGCGCGCGCAGGACGACTTCTTCGAACACCTGAACGGCAAGTGGCTCAAGACCGTCGAGATCCCGGCCGACAAGTCGAGCTGGGGCGCCTTCCACAAGCTGCACGACGACACCCAGCCGCAGCTGCGCGCCATCATCGAAAAATCCGCCGCCGCCAAGGGCGCGGCCGCCGGCTCCGAAGTCCAGCTGATCGGCGACTTCTTCGCCAGCTACATGGACGAGGCCAGGCTCGAGCAGCTCGGCATCGGCCCGCTGAAGGGCGAACTGGCGAAGATCGACGCGATCAAGGACAAGGCCGAACTGCCGGCCGTCTTCGCCCACATGGGCAAGATCGGCGTGAACTCGCCGTTCGGCTTCTACATCCACCAGGACGCCAAGGATTCGACCAAGTACGTGGCCGACCTGTACCAGGGCGGCCTGGGCATGCCGGACCGCGACTACTACCTGAAGGCGGACGACGCCAAGCTGGCCGACATCCGCGCCAAGTACCAGCAGCACGTCGAGAAGATGCTGGCCCTGTCGGGCGACGCCAATGCGGCCGCCAACGCCAAGGCCGTCGTCGAGCTGGAGACCGAGCTGGCCAAGGTCCAGTGGACCAAGGTCGAGAACCGCGACCCGATCAAGACCTATAACAAGGTCGAGATCGCGAAACTGCCGGAAGTGGCGCCGGGCTTCGGCTGGAATGCCTGGCTGGCCGCATCGGGCGTCCAGGGCAAGACCGACTACCTCATCGTCAGCCAGCCGAGCTACCTGAAGGGCATGGCCGAAGTCGTGAACCGCGTGCCGCTGGAGACCTGGAAGACCTACCTGCGCCTGCACACCGTGAACGGCTACGCCGGCTACCTGTCGAAGGCCTTCGTCGACCAGCGCTTCGCCTTCCACGGCACCGCCCTGTCGGGCGCCCCGCAGCTGGAACCGCGCTGGAAGCGCGGCGTGTCGACCGTCGAAGGCGCGCTCGGCGACGCGGTGGGCAAGCTGTACGTGAAGGAGCACTTCCCGGCCGAGCGCAAGGCGCGCATGGAAGTCCTGGTGAAGAACCTGCTGGCGGCCTACAAGTCGTCGATCGACACTCTCGACTGGATGAGCCCCGCCACCAAGAAGGAAGCGCAGGCCAAGCTGGCCAAGTTCACCCCGAAGATCGGCTACCCGAACAAGTGGAAGGATTATTCGGCCCTGACCGTCAAGCGCGACGACCTGGTCGGCAACGTGATGCGTTCGCGCGAAGTCGAGTACAACCGCGAGCTGAACAAGCTGGGCAAGCCGATCGACCGCGACGAATGGGGCATGACGCCGCAGACCGTCAACGCCTACTACAACCCGGAACTGAACGAGATCGTGTTCCCGGCCGCGATCCTGCAGCCGCCGTTCTTCGACGCCAACGCGGACGATGCCGTCAACTACGGCGGCATCGGCGCCGTGATCGGCCACGAGATCAGCCACGGTTTCGACGACCAGGGCTCGCAGTACGACGGCGATGGCAATATGCGCAACTGGTGGACCGAGGAAGACGGCAAGCGCTTCGCCGAGAAGACCAAGGTCTTGATCGCCCAGTACGCCTCCTACAGCCCGCTGCCGGGCTATCACGTCAACGGCGAGCTGACCCTGGGCGAGAACATCGGCGACAACTCGGGCCTGGCGGTGGCCTATAAAGCCTACAAGCTGTCGCTGAAAGGCAAGCCGGCGCCGGTGATCAACGGCTTGACGGGCGACCAGCGCTTCTACATGGGCTGGGGCCAGGTGTGGCGCGCGAAGATGCGCGAACCGGCCCAGATCAACCAGGTCAAGACCGACCCGCACTCGCCGGCCCAGTTCCGCGCCAACGGCACCCTGAAGAACCAGCCGGGCTTCTACGAAGCCTTCAAGGTGAAGCAGGGCGACAAGATGTACCTGGCGCCGCAGGACCGCGTCATTATCTGGTAACGCGCATCCGCTAATGCGACGATAGTCATGCAAAAGGGCCGCTAGTGCGGCCCTTTTTTCGTTTATTCGCGCTAAACACGGGTTTTACGGCCGTTTTCGGCGCGCACGATATCTGAACAGTATTGCAAGAGAAGCTGCAGAAAGTTAAGCTTTTGCAATTCGAAAGTTGAACTGGACTATATGACCACCCCTACCGGTTTCCGGCCCAAAATCGCTGTCCTGTGGTTAGCCCGGTCCTTTGGCATGTTTGCACTCGCGCGCCGGCTGACCGCCTCGCGCCTGCGAATCCTGTGTTACCACGGTGGCCGCATCGGCGACGAGCACCGCTACAACCCGAAGCTGTTCTGCTCCGCCGAAGCCTTCCGTGCGCGCCTGGACTGGCTGCAGCAGGCGGGCTTTCGCATCGTCAGCCTGGACCAGGCCGTCGCCACGCCCCCGAGCCGCCGCGCGCCGCTGGAAACCGTGATCACCTTCGACGACGGCTGGTATTCGACCGGCAGCACGCTGCTGCCGCTGCTGGCCGAGCGCGGCCTGCCGTCCACGCTGTATCTTTGCACCCAGCATTTCCTGGAAGGCTGGCCGGTCCTGAACGTGAGCACCCGCTATATCTTGTGGAAGTCGCCGCGCAAGACGATCCGCATCGAGGGCTTCGGCGCCGGCATCGACGGCGACCACGACCTGGCGGACACCGCCGCGCGCGATAAACTGGTGCGCGCCTTCGTGTCCGGCGTCGCCGCCGGCGCCACCAGCCGCGCGCAGGTGTGCGATGCGCTCGAACGCCTGGCCGCCTGTGCCGGCGTCGACCCCGCCTCGCTCGAGCTGGACAGCCGCCGCTTCGAATACATGACGGCCGAGGAACTGCGCGCCGCCAG
>DAMCRY010000171.1:0-8040 GCA_032115075.1 Massilia sp. | reverse complement strand
GACCCGCATCGAGGGCTTGCTGCTGCGTCACGCGAAGGACGGCCGGTGAGCGCGGCGGTGGACCTGCCGGGCGCCCCATCCAGCCCATCCAGCCCCGCCGCCCGGTTGACTGACATCCGGGTGCAGGAAGCCGATTTCGACCTGTCGGCCGAGATCGCGCGCCTGCGGGCGGGCGACGGCCGGGTCGGCGCCGTGGTCAGTTTCGTCGGCACGGTGCGCGACCTGAACGAGGGCGCCGCCGTCTCCGAGATGGAGTTGGAGCACTATCCGGGCATGACGGAACGGGCGCTGGAAGACATCGTGGCCCAGGCCCGCGCGCGCTGGGACCTGTTCGGCGTGCAGGTGCTGCACCGGGTCGGCCCGTTGAAACCGCTGGACCAGATCGTGCTGGTGGCCTGCGCCTCGGCGCACCGCGGCGAAGCCTTCGCCGCCTGCGAGTTCATCATGGACTACCTGAAGACCGACGCGCCGTTCTGGAAGAAGGAACAGACGCCGCAGGGCGCGCGCTGGGTCGACGCCCGCGCCAGCGACGATTCCGCCAAGGCCAAGTGGACCGCGACGGGAAGCGGCCGTTGAGCTGGCTGGCGGTCGGGGCGGGAGCGGCGCTGGGCGCCTGGCTGCGCTGGCGACTGGGTATCTGGCTCGGCAGCCTGCACGCCTTCGTGCAGGTCGGGACCCTGGCCGCCAACCTGCTCGGCGGCTACCTGGTCGGGCTGGCGCTGGGCTTCTTCACCGGCCATCCCGGCCTGGCGCCCGAGTGGCGGCTGTTCGCCATCACCGGCTTCCTCGGCGGCCTGACCACCTTTTCCAGTTTTTCCGGCGAATCGGTCGTGCTGCTGCAGCGCGGCGAGATCGGCTGGGCGCTGCTGCACACGGCGCTGCACCTGCTCGGCTCGCTCCTGCTCTGCGCGGCCGGTTTCGCCACATGGCGCGCCCTGCGGGGCTAAGCGTATCGTCCCCCGATACCAATGCATTAGCGCAAGCGTCCGACGGCGCGACCGTGCTAACTTGGCGGCTCCTTCACTTCCATCGCACGAGAACTGCCATGCAATCGATCCAACGCCCGACCGCCGCCTTCGTCGGCGCTTCCTGGGGCGCCCTCCTGATCGGGGCCTGCGCCTACCTGATCGGCTTGTGGAATGCCGACATGCAGCTGAACGAGAAGGGCTACTACCTGACCCTGCTGCTCTACGGCCTGTTCGCCGCGGTGTCGCTGCAGAAGACGGTGCGCGACCGCAGCGAGGGCCTGCGGGTGACGAATATGTACGTGGGCGTGTGCTGGATCTCGGTGCTGGCCGCCATCCTGCTGCTGGTGGTCGGCCTGTGGAACGCCACCCTGGCGCCGAGCGAGAAGGGCTTCTATGCGATGTCCTTCACGCTGAGCCTGTTCGCCGTGGTGGCTGTCCAGAAGAACGTGCGCGACGTGGCCGCGCTGGAACCGCTCGAACACAGGGTCGACGTCGCTTGAACCCTTGGTTGGTTTTCCCGCTGTGCATTGCACATCTTGAAAAGCACAGAGCCATCCCTATCTTGCTCCTCAGTTAAGAACACCACTAGGGAGCAAGACAATGCGGCAAGACAAACTGACGACCAAGCTCCAGGAAGCGCTGGCGGATGCCCAGAGCCTGGCGGTCGGCAACGATAACCAATACATCGAACCGGTGCACCTGCTCGTCGCCCTGCTGAACCAGGACGACGGCGGCGCCCGTTCGCTCCTGCAGCGCGCCGGCGTCAATGTCGGCGGCCTGTCGAATGCGCTGAAGTCGGCGCTCGAGCGCTTGCCCAAGGTCTCGGGCACCGGCGGCGACGTCCAGGTCGGGCGCGAGCTCGTGGCCCTGCTGAACCTCGCCGACCGCGAGTCGCAGAAGCGCGGCGACCAGTTCCTCTCGTCGGAAATGGTGCTGCTGGCGCTGGTGGAGGACAAGTCCGACGCCGGCCGCCTGGCGCGCGAGAACGGCCTGGCGAGGAGGGCCCTGGAGTCGGCCATCTCGGCCGTGCGCGGCGGCGAGTCGGTGAACTCGCAGGAGGCCGAGGGCCAGCGCGAAGCGCTCAAGAAATACACCCTCGACCTGACCGAGCGTGCCCGCATGGGCAAGCTGGACCCGGTGATCGGCCGCGACGACGAGATCCGCCGCGCGATCCAGGTGCTGCAGCGCCGTTCCAAGAACAACCCGGTCCTGATCGGCGAACCGGGCGTGGGCAAGACCGCCATCGTCGAAGGCCTGGCGCAACGGATCGTCAACGGCGAGGTGCCCGATTCGCTCAAGGGCAAGCGCGTGCTGTCGCTCGACATGGCGGCGCTGCTGGCGGGCGCCAAGTACCGCGGCGAATTCGAAGAGCGCCTGAAGTCGGTGTTGAAGGAACTGGCCCAGGACGAGGGCCAGACCATCGTCTTCATCGACGAGATCCACACCATGGTCGGCGCCGGCAAGGCCGAAGGCGCGATGGACGCCGGCAACATGCTGAAACCCGCGCTGGCGCGGGGCGAATTGCACTGCGTCGGCGCCACCACCCTGGATGAGTACCGCAAGTACGTCGAGAAGGACGCCGCGCTCGAGCGCCGCTTCCAGAAGATCATGGTCGACGAGCCGAGCGTAGAGGCGACGATTGCCATCCTGCGCGGCCTGCAGGAAAAATACGAGCTGCACCATAAGGTGGAGATCACCGACCCCGCGATCATCGCCGCGGCCGAGCTCTCCCACCGCTACATCAGCGACCGCTTCCTGCCGGACAAGGCGATCGACCTGATCGACGAGGCGGCCTCGAAGATCAAGATCGAGATCGACTCCAAGCCGGAAGTCATGGACAAGCTCGAACGCCGCCTGATCCAGCTGAAGATCGAGCGCGAAGCCGTGCGCAAGGAAACCGACGAAGCCTCGATGCGCCGCCTGGAGCTGATCGGCGAGGAGATCGCGCGCCTGGAACGCGAGTACAACGACTACGAGGAGATCCTCAAGTCCGAGAAGGCGGCGGTGCAGGGCACCAGCCACCTCAAGGAAGAGATCGAGCGCGTGCGCCACCAGATGGAGGAAGCCAAGCGCCAGAGCAACTGGCAGCAGGTCTCCGAGCTGCAGTACGGCCGCTTGCCGGAGCTCGAAGCGCAACTGAAGAAGGCCGAGGAAGCCGCGGCCGGCGCCGACGGCGACGCCAGCAAGCCGAAGCTGCTGCGCACCCAGGTCGGCGCCGAAGAGATCGCCGAAGTGGTGGCGCGCGCCACCGGCATCCCGGTCTCGCGCATGATGCAGGGCGAGCGCGACAAGCTGCTGCACATCGAGGACGAGCTGCACAAGCGCGTGGTGGGCCAGGACGAGGCGATCGAGGCGGTCTCGGATGCGATCCGCCGCTCGCGCGCCGGGCTGTCGGATCCGAACAAACCGTATGGCTCGTTCATGTTCCTGGGCCCGACCGGCGTCGGCAAGACCGAGCTGTGCAAGGCGCTGGCCGCCTTCCTGTTCGACACCGAGGATGCCTTGGTCCGCATCGACATGAGCGAATTCATGGAGAAGCATTCGGTCGCCCGCCTGATCGGCGCGCCGCCGGGCTACGTCGGCTACGAGGAGGGCGGTTACCTGACCGAAGCGGTGCGCCGCAAACCGTACAGCGTGATCCTGCTCGACGAGATCGAGAAGGCCCACCCGGACGTGTTCAACGTGCTGCTGCAGGCGCTCGACGACGGCCGCATGACCGACGGCCAGGGCCGCACCGTGGACTTCAAGAACACGGTGATCGTGATGACCTCGAACCTGGGTTCGCACAAGATCCAGTCGATGGACACCGACGAGCCCGCGGTGGTGAAGCTGGCCGTGATGGCCGAGGTGCGCGGACATTTCCGCCCCGAGTTCATCAACCGCATCGACGAGATCGTGGTCTTCCACGCGCTCGACGAGAAGAACATCGGCGCGATCGCTAAGATCCAGCTGCATGGCCTGGAGCAACGCCTGGCCAAGATGGAGATGACGCTCGACATCGACGACGAGGCCCTGCAGAAGATCGCTGAAGCCGGCTTCGACCCGGTGTACGGCGCCCGCCCGCTCAAGCGCGCGATCCAGCAGCAGATCGAAAACCCGCTGTCGAAGGCGATCCTGGCCGGCAGGTTCGGGCCGAAGGATACGATCCCGGTGCGGGTGCGCGGCGGACAGCTGGTGTTCGGCGAGCAGGTCGAGCTGGCCAAGTAAGCCCGCCGCCGCGGATCGGAAACGGCGCCTCCCGCAAGGGACGGCGCCGTTTTTTCATTGGCGACGCCGGAAAGCAAAACGGACCGCAGGGGCGGTCCGTCTTGTCGGAGGTAGGGCGCAATATCAGTCCGTCTTGCGCCTGGCGCGGCTGCGGCGGCGCACCAGGCCCATCACGGCCAGGCCGGCGCCGATGGTGGCCAGCGTCTGCGGTTCCGGAATGTCGCCGGACGGGGTGGTGGACGGCGGGGTGTCCACGTTGCCGCCTTCGCTGGCGTTGTCGCCCGGCGTCGGGAACAGTTCCGGGGGCAGGACGGGCGGATCGGTCTCGGGGGTGGTGACGCCGCCCGGCGTGCCGGTGCCGGTATCGCCGGTACCCGTGTCGCCGGTACCCGTCTCGCCCGCGCCGCCTTCCTGCGAACCGGAAGAGCCGCCGGTATTGCCGCTGCCGCCGGTATCCCCGGTACCGCCCGTGTCGGCGCCGCCGCCCTGGTTGGAACCGTTGCCTGGCTGCGCCGGGATGGTTTCGGCCTGCCAGTCGAAGGTCCGCGACAGCAGGTCGCCCACCTTGTTGCCGTTGGCATCCACGAAATGGACTTTCAGGTGCGGCGCGCCCAGGCTCGGCGTGCCCTCGAAAGCGAAGGTGAAGACCATATTGTCCGCCAGGTTCACGGCGCCGCCCGTGTAGCAGATGCGAGCGCCGTCGGCGGTATCGCTGTTTTCCTTGTTGCTCTTGTTGCTCTTGTCTTTCTTGCCGTTGCCGTTGCCGTTGCCGTTGCCGTTGCCCGCGGCGCTGCAGCCGCCGGAGTTCAGCTCGTTGCTGGAGAAGGCCCAGTCGGCGCCGGTGCGGCTCGTCATCTTCACGCCACCGAAGCTGCCCACGTTCTTGATGCCGAGCGCATCGATCGCGGTCGCGCCCGCCCAGCCGCCGGTGCGTCCTGCCGCGTCGATCTGCAGCGTCAGGACATTGCCGGTATAGGTCGTGGTGAACACGACGCCATCCAGGGTGATGACGCTGGCGGAGGCGGTGCCGGCAGCGGCGAAAAGGAGGGGAAGCAGGGCATGGCGCAAGGTGCGGGTCATGATCACTTTCGCGAAATGTATTTGACGGAATTGATGAGGTTTGTAGGTTCTCATTCTCCCTGAGGCGCGTCAATATAAATTCTATTACTCAATATTTATTTCTTTAGATTAGGCTAATAGCGAGAACTAATTACAACAATGGATGACATTAGGTTTCACGTAATTTCACAATCCGGAATCGCGTGCGCATTGCGAAATGCGCAGCAAACAAACCTCGGCTGCGGTTCTCATCGTAAGAAATTTCATGTCACATCATGGAATGATCGAGCCAAGTCATTGAATAGTAAAGATAAAAAAATCTTTTTATGTCTCATATAAGAGTTGTTGTGCCCTGCACAAAGTAATCTATGATGATCTCAACGGATTCCTTCGCAAATGTGTTTTTTATCCAGGAGAACTAGCATGGCAACTCGTGAACAACAGATCACCCAACTCCAGCAAGACTGGGAGAGCAATCCGCGCTGGCAGGGCGTGACCCGCAACTACACGGCGGCCGACGTGGTGCGCCTGCGCGGCTCGCTGCAGATCGAGCACACGCTGGCCAAGCGCGGCGCCGAGAAGCTGTGGGACCTGGTCAATAGCGAGCCCTACGTCAACGCCCTGGGCGCCCTGACCGGCAACCAGGCCATGCAGCAGGTGAAGGCCGGCCTGAAGGCGATCTACCTGTCCGGCTGGCAGGTGGCGGGCGATGCCAACGTTGCTGGCGAGATGTATCCGGATCAATCGCTGTACCCGGCCAACTCCGTGCCGCAGGTCGTGCGCCGCATCAACAACACCTTCCAGCGCGCCGACCAGATCCAGTGGTCGGAAGGCAAGGACGACATCGACTACTTCGCCCCGATCGTGGCGGACGCCGAAGCCGGTTTCGGCGGCGTGCTGAACGCCTTCGAGCTGATGAAGGCCATGATCGACGCCGGCGCGGCCGGCGTGCACTTCGAGGACCAGCTGGCCTCGGTCAAGAAATGCGGCCACATGGGCGGCAAGGTGCTGGTGCCGAGCCGCGAAGCCGTCGAGAAACTCAATGCCGCGCGCCTGGCCGCCGACGTGATGGGCACCCCGACCCTGGTCATCGCCCGCACCGATGCGGAAGCGGCCGACCTCCTGACCTCGGACGTCGACCCCAACGACCAGCCGTTCTGCACCGGCGAGCGCACCGTGGAAGGGTTCTTCCGCGTCAAGCCGGGCATCGAGCAGGCCATCTCGCGCGGCCTGGCCTATGCGCCCTTCGCCGACCTGGTCTGGTGCGAGACCGGCAAGCCGGACCTGAACTTCGCCAAGCAGTTCGCCGAAGCCATCCACGCCAAGTTCCCGGGCAAGATGCTGGCCTATAACTGCTCGCCCTCGTTCAACTGGAAGAAGAACCTGGACGACGCCACCATCGCCAAGTTCCAGAAAGAGCTGGGCGCGATGGGCTACAAGTTCCAGTTCATCACGCTGGCCGGCTTCCACGCCCTGAACTACAGCATGTTCAACCTGGCCCACGGCTATGCGCGCCGCGGCATGTCGGCCTTCGTCGAGCTGCAGGAAAACGAGTTCGCGGCCGCCGAGAAGGGCTTCACCGCCGTGAAGCACCAGCGCGAAGTCGGCACCGGCTACTTCGACGCGGTGACCCAGACCATCCAGCAGAACCAGAGCTCGACCACGGCGCTGCATGGCTCGACGGAAGACGAGCAGTTCTTCGACGAGAAGAAGGTCGCGTAAGCGGCGGCGCTTCATCCGCTTTCTGGAATTTGCCGCAGTGCCCGCGAGGGCCTGCGGCTTTTTCGTCAGCCCGGGAAGTGTCGATGTAGTGGATAATGGCGGCAATTGCGCCGTTGTAAAACACGGCACCGACTCTTTACTCAGGAATTCCAGCTTATGTTGAGCTACCGCCACGCCTTCCACGCGGGTAACCACGCCGATGTCCTCAAGCATTTTGTCCAGGTTCAACTGCACCTGTACATGAACCAGAAGGACGTTGCCTACACCTATATCGATACCCACTCCGGCGCCGGCGTCTACGCGCTCGACAGCTTCCAGGCGACCAAGACCGCGGAATTCGACACCGGCATCGGCCCGCTGTGGAACGCTACCGAAGTCCCCGAGGCGCTCAAGCCCTACCTGGACCTGGTCAAGTCGATGAACCCGAGCGGCAAGATGCGCTACTACCCGGGCTCTCCCTATGTGGCCGACCAGATGTCGCGCCTCGAGGACCGCCTGCGCCTGTTCGAGCTCCACCCGGCCGACGTCAAGATCCTGAACGAGAATATCCGCAAGGCCGAGGCGCACAAGGCCGAGCAGGGCGAGCGGGCGCGCGGCAAGCGCGTCCTCGTCGAGCACGGCGACGGCTTCCAGAGCCTCAAGAAACTGCTGCCGCCGCCATCGCGCCGCGCGCTGGTTCTGGTCGATCCGCCCTACGAGGTGAAGGACGACTACAAGAAGGTCCGCGACGCGCTGGAAGAGGCGCTGGGCCGTTTCCCGAGCGGCATGTACGCGGTCTGGTATCCGGTGCTGCAGCGCATGGAGTCGCGCCAGTTCCCCGACAAGCTCAAGCGCCTGCCGGCCAAGGAGTGGCTCAACGTGACCCTGACCGTGTCGACCCCGGGTCCGGACGGCATCGGCCTGCACAGCAGCGGCATGTTCATCCTGAACCCGCCCTACACCCTGGAAGCGATGCTGCGCGACACCATGCCCTGGCTGGTGCAGGTGCTGGGCAAGGATGCCGGCGCGCGCTTCACGATCGAGCGCGGCACCCAGGTGACGGGCGCGGCCGGCCTGCGCGAGACCACCGCCGGTCCGCGCGCGC
>DAMCRY010000170.1:0-8044 GCA_032115075.1 Massilia sp. | reverse complement strand
GCATGGCGATCGGCGTGGTGACCAACACCAGCGTCACCGACGCCACCCCCGCCTCGAGCTACGGCCACGGCTGCCACCGCAAGCTGGAAACCGACTACGCCGCAATGCTGGTGCCGGGCGGCGCCGGCTACAACGGCGCGCTCGGCCCGCGTGGCCTGGACGTCCTGTTCGGCGGCGGCGCGCAATTCTTCACGCCCTTCGCGCGCGGCGGCAAGCGCGCCGACAACCGCGACCTGCTGGGCGAACTGGGACAGCAGGGCTTCCGCGTGGTCACCGACACGGCGCAGTTCGATGCGCTCGCCGCCAACCCGCAGCAGCCGGTCGTCGGCCTGTTCGCCCAGAACCACATGGACTTCGACGCGGTGCGCAAGCCTGCCCAGCAGCCCAGCCTGACCGAGATGACGCGCAAGGCCATCGACCTGCTGGCGCCGCACGCCGCCAGCGCCGGCCAGGGCTTCTTCCTGGTGGTGGAGGGCGGCCTGATCGACCACGCGCTGCACGCGACCCTCGGCAAGCGCGCGCTGCAGGAAACCGTCTCCTTCAACGACGCCATGCAGGCCGCGCTGGACAAGATGGAGCGGCTCGACCCGGGCCTGAAGAACACCCTGATCGTCTCCACCGCCGACCATGACCACACCCTGCTCCTGAACGGCTACACGGTCCGCACCGGCAAGACCACGCCGACCAATCCCGGCGTGCTGGGCCTGGTGCGCAACCTCGACGGGAGCCCGAAGCTGGACAAGGAAGGCCGCCCCTTCACCATCATCGGCTTCGGCAACGGCGAGAACCGCACCAACGGCAGCCGCGCGAGCAAGCCCGCGCTCACCGACGAGATCGTGACGCGCGACGACTACCACCAGGAAGCCGTGGTGCGCACCCGGCTTGGTGCCGAGACCCATGGCGGCTCCGACGTCTACCTGGGCGCCGCGGGCGCCGGCGCCGAGCTGTTCCGCGGGACCATCGACAACACCCGGGTCTTCAGCCTGATCAAGAACGCCGCCGGCCTGTAAGGAGAGCTTCATGCACACACTGCACAAACGACTTTCGACCCTGCTGCTGGCCGGCCTGTTCAGCACCTCCGCGATGGCGGCGCCGCAGGCGAAGAACATCATCTTCTTCCTCGGCGACGGCATGGGCCCGACCGCGATCACCGCCGCGCGCATCTTCAGGCACGGCGAGGGCGGCCTGCTGAACTTCGAGCGCCTGGAGCGCACCGCGCGCATCAAGACCTATTCGAACGATTTCCAGACCACCGACAGCGCGCCCTCGATGGGCGCCTACATGACCGGGGTGAAGATCAACCAGGACGGCATCTCGATGAAGGATGCGCGCGCCATCGACCCGGGCAAGGACGCCAACGGCAACCGCACGGTGGACCTGTGCGGCGCGGACAACGGCCACGTCGCGCCGACCATCCTCGAACTGGCCAAGGCGAAGGGAAAGGCGGTGGGCGCGGTGACCACCACCGAACTGACCCACGCGACGCCCGCCTCGACCTTCTCGCACGTGTGCCACCGCGACGCGGCCTACAGCATCGCGCGCCAGATCGTTCCGGGAGGGGAGGGCTATAACGTGGCGCTGAAGGACGGCGTCGACGTCCTGATGGGGGGCGGACGCCACCACTTCACGCCCTACGACAAGGACCGCAATCCGAAGGGCCGCGCGGACGGGCGCGACCTGATGGCGGAGTTCGCGGCGCAAGGCTATGCCGTGGCCAGGACCCGCGCCGACATGATGTCGGCCAGGGCCGGCCGCAAGTTCGTCGGTATCTACAGCGCCGACGACCATATGGATTATTCGCTGGCGCGCCGCCCGGAGCAGCCGACCCTGACCGAGATGGCCCTGAAGGCGATCGAGCTGCTCTCGAAGGATCCGGATGGCTTCTTCCTGATGGTCGAAGGCGGCAAGATCGACCACGCCCTGCACGACACCAATGCCAGGAACGCGCTGGCCGACACGGTGGCTTTCGACGAGGCGATCCAGGCCGCGATCGACCGCATGCGCAGCATCGACCCGGGCCTGGAAAACACCCTGATCGTGGTGACGGCGGACCACGACCACACGATGGTCCTGAACGGCTACCCGAAGCGCGGGAGCAAGGTGCTCGACATCGTGCACGACTACGCCACCGGCGAGCCGAAGAAGGACGCCGACGGCAAGACCTTCACGGCCCTCGTCTTCGGCAACGGCAAGGTGCGCCCCGACGTGCGCGCCGACGTGGACAGCGCCACCGCGCTGGGCGACGACTACCAGCAGGAAGCGGGCGTGCGCACGCTGTACGAATCGCACGGCGGCGGCGACGTGAAGCTGTATGCGGTCGGTGCGGGGTCGGCGCCGTTCAAGGGGACGATGGAAAACACGCAGGTGTTCCACCTGATGAAGGCGGCAGCAGGGCTGTGAGCCATTTCAAGCGCATGACCGCCAGCGTGGAACGACGTCATCCCGGCGCAGGCCGGGATCCAGTTCCTTCGTACATCGAGAATGCAAGCGCTTGTGGCAGTGCGTGCAATACTGGATTCCGGCTTTCGCCGGAATGACGTGCAATGTGTCTGGCCGTCAGGCGCACCGGCATTTGCATCGAGAGCGGTACCAAAACAAAAAGCCCCGGTTCCCCGGGGCTTCTCATTCGCAAGGCTACTGGACAGCCGGCCAGTGCTTACTTCAGGTGGTCCGAAATCAGCTTGGTCATTTCGAACATCGACACCTGTGCCTTGCCACCGAAGACAGCCTTCAGCTTGTCGTCGGCGTTGATCATGCGGCGGTTCGATGCGTCCTGCAGGTTTTCTTTCTTGATGTAGTCCCAGACCTTCTTGGTCACTTCGGTACGTGGCAGCGGCTTGTTGCCCACCACTGCTGCCAGTTCGCCCGACGGGGTCATCTCTTTCATGAAAGCGGCGTTCGGTTTGCGCGCCGCTGCGGGCTTGGCCGCCGGCTTCGCTGCTGCTTTTGCTGGAGCTGCTGCCTTCTTCGCTGCAGGCTTGGCCGCTGCAGCCGGCTTGGCGGCTTGCTTGGCTGGCGCTGCGGTGGATTTTTTGGCTGTTGCCATCTTCGAGCCTCCTAAAACGATCACGGGGAAATTGCGTTATTTACGCACGGGCTTATATTGGTGGCCTTTTACTGTTCGTGCAAGTCTTTTTCGAAATTTTTTCATTCTTATAAGCCCCAAAATGCGAGCTATCGCACACTCCAGGCACATTGGATGAAAAATCCAGCCTCCCAGGCGTAAAAAAACCGCGCAAAGCCAGTGTCCGCGCGGTTTTCGGCAGGGACGAAGGGTCCCGGCGCCAGTCGGTCAGCGCAGGCCGGGCATCATGCCCTTCATCCCGCGCATCATCTTCATCAGGCCGCCGCCCTTGAGCTTCTTCATCATGGTCTGCATCTGCTCGTACTGGTTCAGCATGCGGTTCACTTCCTGCACCTGCACGCCGGCGCCGGCCGCGATGCGGCGCTTGCGGTTGGCCTTGATCAGGTCCGGCTTGGCGCGCTCCTGCGGCGTCATCGAGTCGATGATGCCGACCATGCGGCGCACCTGCTTTTCGGCCTGGTCCATGTTGGCGCCGCTGGCGGCCTGCTGGAACTGCGCCGGCAGTTTATCCAGCAGGCCGGACATGCCGCCCATCTTCTTCATCTGGGTGAGCTGGGCCTTGAAGTCGTTCATGTCGAACCTGCCGCCGCTCTTGATCTTGTTGGCCAGCTCGGTCGCGGCTTCGGCATCGACGCCCTTGCGCGCTTCTTCCACCAGCGCCAGGATGTCGCCCATGCCCAGCACGCGGTTGGCCATGCGGGTCGGGTCGAAGGCTTCCAGGCCGTCCAGCTTTTCGGACACGCCGGCGAACTTGATCGGCTTGCCGGTCACGTGGCGCACCGACAGCGCGGCGCCGCCGCGCGAGTCGCCATCGAGCTTGGTCAGCACCACGCCGGTCAGCGGCAGCGCGTCGTTGAAGGCCTTGGCGGTGTTGATCGCATCCTGGCCCAGCATGGCGTCGACCACGAACAGGGTCTCGACCGGATTCACGGCGGCGTGCACCGCGGCGATCTCCTGCATCATCGCTTCGTCGATGCCGAGGCGGCCGGCGGTGTCGATGATCAGGACGTCGTGGTAGTGCTTCTTGGCCCAATCGAGGGCGTTGCGCGCGATGTCGACCGGCTTGTCGTTGGCGGTGCTCGGGAAGAAGTCGGCGCCGACCTGCTTGGTCACCGACTCCAGCTGCGCGATCGCGGCGGGGCGGTAGACGTCGGCGGAGACGGTCAGGACCTTCTTCTTCTTTTGCTCCTTCAGGTACTTGGCGAGCTTGCCGGTGGTCGTGGTTTTACCCACACCCTGCAGGCCGGCCATCAGGATGATCGCCGGCGGCTGCTGGGCGAAGGAGAGCTGGGTGGCGTCGGGGCCGAGGTCGGCGCCCATCAGGGCCGCCAGCTCGCGCTGCACCACGCCGACCAGGGCCTGGCCCGGGCTGAGCGAACCGATGACTTCTTCGCCCAGCGCTTTTTCCTTCACTTTGGCGATGAACTCGCGCACCGCCGGCAGCGCCACGTCGGCCTCGAGCAGGGCCATGCGCACTTCGCGCAGCATCTCGGCGGTGTTCGCCTCGGTGAGGCGCGCCTCGCCACGCATCGTCTTGACGACCTTGGCTAGGCGTTGGGTAAGGTTATCTAGCATGTTCTACCTGACTAATATAGACAGTATGTCGGTGTGCGTACGGTGGTCGGCGACGCGGTGAATCGATGCGCACGGATGATTCCGGGACCGGTTGGACGCGCGGACGACGAAGCCGTCCACCCTACAAAAAACAACCATTCTACCTTGCAGCGGCCGCCCGGTCTGGCTGAGCAAGCGATATAGCGCACTTTTTCGGCGCCTGTGATGTGTTCGACCACATGGAAAGCTTACCGAGCTTGACACATCTCAGATGCTAAAAGGTCATTTCCCGTCAGCATCGATCTCTGTGCAACGCCGTTTCGTTGCACCGAAATCAACAGGAGACAGGCATGACCAAGGTATTCGGCAGCATCCTTTTCGCGACCGCCCTGCTGGCAGCAGGCGGCGCCGGAGCCCAGGACGTCGTCCGGCTCGGGAACCTCAAGCTCGCCCATTTCGGGGCCGTTTCGTACATCAAGGAGATCGCGCCCAAGTGCGGCATCCGCGTCGAGGAGAAGGTGTTCGCGAAGGGGCTGGACGTGATGCAGGCGATCATCGCCGGCGAACTGGACGTCGGCGCCACCGCTTCCGAAGCGGCGATCTCGGGCCGCGCCGGCGGCGCCCCGATCGTGGTGGTGGCCGGCTTCGCGCGCGGCGGCGCGCGCCTGGTGGCACGGCCCGACCTGAACATCCGCAGCGTTCCCCAGCTCAAGGGCAAGCGGGTCGGGGTGACGCGCGGCGCGATCCAGGAAGTGCTCCTGATGGCGGAACTGGCCAAGCACGGCCTGAGCTCCGCGCCGTCGCCCGGCAAGGACGTGCAACTGGTGTTCCTATCCTATCCCGACCTGAACCAGGCCCTGCTGGGCAAGCAGATCGACGCCATGATGCAGTCCGAACCGCAGTCCTCGCAGGCCATCAACAAGGGCTTCGGCGCCGAGGTGCTGAAACCCTACGACACGGCGATCGGCGAGCCGGTGCACACCATGGTGATGACCGAGAAGTTCTACCGCGAGCGCCGTCCGGTCGCCGAGCGCTTCATGCGCTGCTTCGTCGACGCCACCCGCACCTTCATCGACCAGCCGGCCGTGGCCGAGAAATACGTGCGCGAGGCGGTATTCAAGAACCAGATCTCGAGCGAGGACTTCCAGGACGCGATCCGCAATTCGCCGTATTCCTATGCCATCACGCCCGAGCACATCCAGGTCACGACCGACATCATGGTCAAGACCGGCGTCGGGCGCATGGCGCGTCCGCCGGTGGCGAAGGACTGGGTGCGGACCGACCTGCTCGACGCCGCCATGAAGAACCTGGGCGTTCGCTGAGGAGGAATCATGAATACGATCCAGACAGGTAAGGAAGCAGAGGTGCGGAGCGGTGCGCAGGCCGAAGCGGGCCGGCCGGAACGGCGCAGGCGTTCGCGCGAGTTCTGGCGCAACCGGTGGAACCGGCACGCCGTCGGCATGGTGGTCCCCTTGCTGGCGATCGTCCTGTGGCAGTGGGTGGCCGCCAATGGCTGGGTCCATCCGCAGGTGCTGCCGGCGCCGCTGGACGTGTGGCGCAAGTGGGTCGAGTACCTGCTGCCGCTGGTGCCGTACGCCGAGTACACCGAAGGCGGCTGGTGCGCCTGGGCCCTGTCGGGCGAGCTGCCGATGGATATCTGGGCCAGCATGGTGCGGGTGGTGCTGGGCTTCGCCATCGGCGCCGGGCTGGCGCTGCCGCTCGGGCTGGCGATGGGCGCCAGCCGCACCGTGTATGCGTGGATGAATCCCTTCGTGCAGATCCTGCGGCCGATTCCGCCGATCGCCTACATCCCGCTGGCCATCCTGTGGTTCGGGCTCGGCAATCCGCCGGCCGTTTTCCTGATCGCCCTGGGGGCCTTCTTCCCGGTCCTGATGAATACCATCGCCGGGGTGCGCCACGTCGACGGCATCTACCTGCGCGCCGCGCGCAACCTGGGCGCGGGCGGGACCACCATGTTCCTGCGCGTGATCCTGCCGGCCGCCGTCCCCTACATCCTGTCCGGCGTGCGCATCGGGATCGGCACCGCCTTCATCGTGGTGATCGTGTCCGAGATGATCGCGGTGAACAACGGGCTCGGTTTCCGCATCCTGGAGGCGCGCGAGTACTTCTGGTCGGACAAGATCATCGCCGGGATGATCACCATCGGCCTGCTCGGCCTGGCCATCGACGTCGCCATGAACCGCCTCAACAACCACCTGCTGCGCTGGCACCGCGGCCTGGAGCACTGACATGAACGCACCCCATGGAGTCACGGCGCACATCCGCGTCGACCGCGTCGGCAAGTCCTTCGAGACCGGCGGACGCACGGTCACCGCGCTGCAGGACATCCGGCTCGACATCCCGCACGGCCAGTTCACCTGCCTGCTCGGGCCCTCGGGCTGCGGCAAGTCCACCCTGCTCAACGCCGTGGCCGGCTTTTCGCTGCCGAGCAGCGGCGCGATCACGGTCGACGGCCATCCGGTCACGGGACCGGGGCCGGACCGCGGCATGGTGTTCCAGGAATATGCGCTGTTCCCCTGGATGACGGTGGAGGACAACATCGCCTTCGGGCTGCACATCAAGGGCATGTCCAAGCCCGAGATCCGCGACCGGGTAGGGGGCTTGCTGTCGATGCTGTCGCTGGGCGACTTCCGCCAGCGCTTTCCCAAGGACCTGTCGGGCGGCATGCGCCAGCGCGTGGCGATCGCGCGCGTGCTGGCGCTCGATTCGCCGATCATGCTGATGGACGAGCCCTTCGGCGCCCTGGACGCGCTCACCCGCCGCAACCTGCAGGACGAGCTGCTGCGCATCTGGTCGGAGCTGAAGAAGACCATCCTGTTCGTCACCCACAGCATCGAGGAGGCCGTTTACCTGGCCGATCGCATCGTGGTGATGACCTACCGGCCGGGCACGGTCAAGCGCGACCTGCTGGTCGACATGCCGCGCATGCGCGACCCGGCGGCGCCCGAGTTCAACCTGCTCAAGCGCGAACTGGGCGTGCTGGTGATGGAGGAGCAGCAACGGCACCATGCGGACGAGGTGAGGATGGCGGCGGTGGATTGAGTGGCGGGCGGCGGTGCGTGAACCTGGGTCCCGGCCTGCGCCGGGACGACGGTTCGTGGAGCAGTGGTACAAGGTATTTAAAAGTTTGCCAACGCACTTCATCCCGGCGCAGGCCGGGATCCAATCTCGTGTGACCGGCCGTCCCGCCAGACCCGGCCAGCGGCCGAGGGCCTGCCCCACCATTTCCCGATGGTGTAGACTCTTATTATGCAGAACTCCCTCTTCCTCGCCGCGGCCCTGCTGTACGCGGTGTGCGCCCTGCTGCCGTCGCGCCGGGGCGCCGTCATTTCAGGCGTCACCGCCGTGGCCTGGGCGGTGCATGGCGCCGCGCTCGGGCTCGAC
>DAMCRY010000169.1:0-8061 GCA_032115075.1 Massilia sp. | reverse complement strand
GACCTGCCGCGCTGGGAGATCACGGTCGAGGACGGGCTGCGCTGCCACACGGTGTTCGTGCGCGAGGACGGCAGCGGCGGCGACTGGCAAGCCCTGCTCGACCGCCTGCGCGCCGCCGGCTGAGTCCAGTACCGAAGGCGGCGTCGTCCCAGGCGCGCGCCGCGCATTGCATTTGCTTATATATATTGTGTATGAAGGCCAATTTGAAGGAATGTCCGAATTGCCCTAAAATACAGTGCTTTGCCATGTCCGGCCGGCCCAGTCAGCGCCCGGCGACGCGACCTACTAAACTAATAGGACTGTTATGACCCACGTTGTCACCGAATCGTGCATCCGTTGTCGCTACACCGACTGCGTCGATGTATGCCCGGTAGATTGTTTCCGGGAAGGCCCGAATTTCCTCGCCATCGATCCCGACGAGTGCATCGACTGCGCCGTCTGCGTGGCCGAGTGCCCGGTGAACGCGATCTACGCGGAAGAAGACGTGCCGTCGGACCAGCAGCAATTCATCAAGCTGAACGCGGATCTCGCGCGCTTCTGGCCGTCGATCACCAAGACCAAGCCGGCGCTGCCAGACGCCGAAGAGTGGAAAGACGTCAAGGACAAGCTGGACCAGCTGGCCCGCTGAACGC
This sequence comes from Massilia sp., assembly GCA_032115075.1. Lineage (GTDB taxonomy): Bacteria > Pseudomonadota > Gammaproteobacteria > Burkholderiales > Burkholderiaceae_D > Telluria. Next base: position 7,429 of record DAMCRY010000169.1, on the reverse strand, counting down.
CGGCCAGGGCATGGCGGGCCCGCCCGGGCCCGCTGCCTGCGGCAGTTCGTCAATCGTGGCACACTAGCGGCCACCGTCCCGCTCATACCCACTCATTCATCATATCCACAGAAAGTTCAAGCGCATGACTATCAGTGCCTCCCACGATGCGGGCAGCATCGCTCCCAACAGCTCGTTCGCCGGCGCGATCGACGCCGACGCCGTCATCATCGGCGCCGGCCCGGTCGGCCTGTTCCAGGTCTTCGAACTCGGCCTCCTCGAGATCAAGGCCCACGTCATCGACTCGCTGCCGGCCGTCGGCGGCCAGTGCGTGGAACTGTATCCGGACAAGCCGATCTACGACATCCCCGCGGTGCCCGTCTGCACCGGCCAGGAACTGACCGACAACCTGCTCAAGCAGATCGAACCGTTCGAGCCGACCTTCCACCTCGGCCAGGAAGTGACCACCGTGCAGCGCCGCGAAGACGGCCGCTTCAACGTCGAGACCTCGACCGGCACCCGCTTCATCACCAAGACCATTTTCATCGCCGCCGGCGTGGGCTCCTTCCAGGCGCGCACCATGAAGGTCGACGGCATCGAGAAGTTCGAGAACAGCCAGCTGTTCTACCGCGTCAAGGATCCGGCGCTGTTCGAAGGCAAGAACCTGGTCATCTGCGGCGGCGGCGACTCCGCCCTGGACTGGGCCCTGAACTTCGTCGGCAAGGCCGAGTCGGTCGTGCTGCTGCACCGCCGCGAGGACTTCCGCGCCGCCCCGGCGTCGGTCGCCAAGATGAAGGCACTGTGCGACGAGTACGAGATGCAGCTGATCATCGGCCAGGTCACCGGCTTCGACGAGACCGACGGTAAACTCTCCGAAGTGAAGGTCACCGGCGCCGATGGCGTCACCCGCCGCGTCCCGCTGGACATGCTGCTGGTGTTCTTCGGCCTGTCGCCGAAGCTGGGTCCGATCGCCGAATGGGGCCTGGACATCGAGCGCAAGCAGCTCAAGGTGATGGACACCGAGAAGTTCGAGACCAACGTCCCGGGCATCTTCGCGGTGGGCGACATCAACACCTACCCGGGCAAGAAGAAGCTGATCCTGTCGGGCTTCCACGAAGCCGCGCTGGCGGCCTTCGGCGCCGCGCCGTACATCTTCCCGGACAAGAAGATCCACATGCAGTACACGACGACCTCGCCGAAACTGCACAAGATCCTCGGCGTCGAGACCCCGGTCTTCGACTGATCCGCAGCCGCTCCAGAGATGCCGCCCCGCGCAAGCCGGGCGGCATTTTTATTTCCGGTCGGCCGTGTTCAGTAACCGGCGTGCGACGAAACACCCCGTTCCGCCAGCCCGTCCCGCTTATGTGGGGCGCCTCACCGAACGCTCTTGCACAAATATGCTACAAGGTATCCATGGGTTCGGGAGAGTGAAAACGACTGTTTCCACAAGTAAATGACTATCCCCTATAATTGATTGAATCCATGCGCAAACGATTGCGACATGCGCGTATGCGACGCGCACCCTACGAAGGAATTATTTATGCTTTACCAACTGCACGAGATGCAACGCTCCTTCCTGACCCCGCTGATGCAGTGGGCAGATGCGTCCTCGAAACTGTTCTCGAATCCCGTTTCCCCGTTCGCGCACACGCCGTTCTCGCAACGTATCGCCGCCGGCTACGAGCTGATGTACCGCCTGGGCAAGGACTACGAAAAGCCGGCATTCGGCATCAAGACCGTCCCTATCGGCGGGACCGAGGTCGGCATCATCGAGCGCACCGTCATCGAGAAGCCGTTCTGCAAGCTCCTCCATTTCAAGAAAGACCTGGGCGACAAGGCCTTCGCCGAGCTGAAGCAGCCGAGCGTGCTGGTGGTGGCGCCGCTGTCCGGCCACCACGCGACCCTGCTGCGCGACACCGTGCGCGCCCTGCTGGTCGAGCATGACGTCTACATCACCGACTGGACCGACGCCCGCATGGTGCCGCTGTCCCAGGGCCCCTTCCACCTGGACGACTACGTCTTCTACGTGCAGGACTTCATCCGCCACCTGGGCCCGGACGTGCACGTGATCTCGGTATGCCAGCCGACCGTGCCGGTGCTGGCCGCGATCGCCCTGATGGCGACCAACAAGGACCCGAAGCTGCCGAAGACCATGACGATGATGGGCGGCCCGATCGACCCGCGCAAGTCGCCGACCGCGGTCAACGACCTGGCCACCGAGAAGCCCTTCTCGTGGTTCGAGAACACCGTGATCTACTCGGTGCCGGGCAACTACCCGGGCTATGGCCGCAAGGTCTATCCGGGCTTCCTGCAGCACGCCGGCTTCATCGCGATGAACCCGGGCCGCCATGCCCAGAGCCACCGCGAGTTCTACCAGCACCTGGTGCGCGGCGACGACGATTCGGCCGAGGCGCACCGCCAGTTCTACGACGAATACAACGCCGTGCTCGACATGCCGGCCGAGTACTACCTCGAGACCATCAAGACCGTGTTCCAGGACCACGCGCTGCCGAAGGGGACCTGGAAAGTCGGCGGCCAGCTGGTGCGTCCGCAGGACATCACCACGGTGGCCCTGTTCACCGTCGAGGGCGAGCTGGACGACATCTCCGGCCTGGGCCAGACCCGCGCCGCACACGACCTGTGCAGCGGGATTCCGCCCGAGATGCACGAGGAGTTCGTGGCGCCGAAGTGCGGCCACTACGGCATCTTCTCGGGACGCCGCTGGCGCGAGATCATCTGCCCGAAGATCGGGGAGTTCATTCGGGCGCATGCCTGATGCTCGAAAAAATGCCGGAGCTTGCTCCGGCATTTTTGTTTGGGATGGCGACTGTTCGAGGCAACCTGGATGCCCGCCTTCGCGGGAATGACGTGCTGAAGATCCTGGCTGAACGTTTGCGATCGTAGTACCTCGATCCGCAAAACCGTCGTTCCCGCGAAGGCGGGAACCCAATGTTGCGTGAGCAGCGTTAGCGCAAAACCTCACCTCCCCACCAGCACCTCCGTCACCACCCCGGTCGCAATCGACACCAGCGCATAATCGCTTCCCGCCTGCACCCACTGGTGTCCCGCCGGCGGCTGCGTGAGCCGGTGCGCCTTCCAGTTCTCGACCACGTAATGGTGGGTCCGGTAGCGCGGCGGCAGCTGCTCGCCGCGCTTGAGCTGTCCGCTCGCTTCCACGCTGCGGTAGGGTCCGGCCTTGGCGGCGGTCCCGGTTTGCAGCGCGCGTGCATCCTGTTCGTTGCGCTGGTGCGCCTGGGCCGCGGCCCCGCAGGCCAGCACCGCGGCGACCAGGGCCGGAACGACGATCTTGTTCATGGTAGCTCCCTGTCAGTCGATGGGCCCAGTAGACCACGGGGGGCCGGCGCGGTCTGTACGCTCCAGCACGCACGCCCTCCGACTTCGCAAGGCCCGCGGTTTTGGCGGATAATGTCGGCTTTCACCGCTTCTTCGCAGACCCACGCGCCGTGACCAAGACCCTCGCCGACCAGATCGAAGACCTGCTGCCGCAGACGCAGTGCACCAAGTGCGGCTACCCCGCGTGCCGGCCCTACGCGGAAGCGATCGCCCGCGGCGAAGCCGAGATCAACCAGTGCCCGCCGGGCGGCATGGAAGGCGTGCGCCGCCTGGCCGCCGCCACCGGGCGCCCGGTGATTCCGATCAACCCGGCAAACGGCATCGAACGCCCGCGCCCGGTCGCCTTCATCGACGAATCGCTGTGCATCGGCTGCACCCTGTGCATCCAGGCCTGCCCGGTCGACGCGATCATGGGCGCGGCCAAGCAGATGCACACCATCCTGCCGAGCCTGTGCACAGGCTGCGACCTGTGCGTGGCGCCCTGCCCGGTCGACTGCATCTCGATGGTGCCGGTGACGGGCGAGCTGACCGGCTGGGCCGCATGGTCGCAGGAAGCGGCCGACGCGGCGCGCGCCCGCCACGACTTCCGCACCGAGCGCCTGCGCCGCGAAAAGGACGAGAACGACGCGCGCCTGGCCGCCAAGGCGCTGGAGAAGATGCGCGCGGTGACGGCGGAAGAGACCAACACGCCGGAAGAGCTGGCGGAGAAGGAGCGCAAGCGCGCCATCATCGCCGCCGCGATGGAACGCGCGCGCCTGAAAGCGGCGGGCGGCTCTCCCGACAAAACGTAAGCAAAACGAATGAATCCCGCCAAACGTTTAGAAATTTTCACGCGCTTCCGCGCCGCCAATCCCAAGCCGACCACCGAACTCGAATTCACCACGCCGTTCGAACTCCTGATCGCGGTGCTGCTGTCGGCGCAGTCGACCGACGTCGGCGTCAACAAGGCCACGCGCCGCCTGTACCCGGTGGCGAACACGCCGCAGGCCATCCTCGACCTGGGCCTGGACGAACTCAAGTCGTACATCTCGACCATCGGCCTGTACAACACCAAGGCCGCCAACGTCATGGCGACCTGCCGCATTCTCGTGGAACAGCATGGCGGCGAGGTGCCGCGTTCGCGCGAGGCGCTGGAAGCGCTGCCGGGCGTGGGCCGCAAGACCGCCAACGTGGTGCTGAACACCGCCTTCGGCGAACCGACCATGGCGGTCGACACCCACATCTTCCGGGTGGCGAACCGGACCAGGATCGCACCGGGCAAGAACGTCGACATCGTCGAGCAGAAACTCCTGAAGTTCGTGCCAAAGGATTTTCTCATTGACGCCCACCACTGGCTGATCCTGCACGGCCGCTACACCTGCGTGGCGCGCAAGCCCAAGTGCTGGAACTGCCTGATCGGCGACCTGTGCGAGTTCAAGGACAAGACCCCGGCGCCGCCCGGCACGCTCGATCCGGCAGTGGAAGCCGCCGAGGCGGCCGGGCTGGAATAGGTTTTCAGCCCATCCGCGTGTCGCCGGTGGCGAACGAGGCGCGCGCGATGCGCCCGTCGACGACCTCGTACACGCACAGCATCTCCACCGTGCCGCGCCCTTGCGGGAAATTGCGGGTGACGACTTCGACGTCGGTGACGACGTTGCCGATGACCGAGCGGCTGATCAGGCGCGCATGGAGGTCGGGTTCGGCGAAGCGCTCCTGGTAGCGCGGGCGGATCTGTTCATGCCCTTGGGCCAGCAGGGCGCCGTGCAGCGCGAACTGCTGCGCGTCCGGCGCATAGGTGTGCATCAGGGCGTCGAGGTCCTTGGCGTTGTAGGCGTCGAGCTGGGCCTGGACGACGGCGAGAGGGGAGGTGGTGTTCATGGGCTCCGCGAGTAGAGATGAAAACGCGCCGGGTTTGGCGCGTCTGTCATCTTACCGCAGGGTGTCCGGCTTCGCTGGACGCCTACGCAGCCAGGCGCTTCGGCGCGTTCATGCCGATCGCCTTGCGCGCCTGCCGCGCATCCTCCAGCTTGAACACCGCCACGACTTCGTTCAGCGCCTTCGTCTGCTCGCGCAGCGACTGCGCCGCGGCCGCCGCTTCTTCCACCAGCGCGGCGTTCTGCTGCGTCGCCGTGTCCATCTCGCTCACCGCCATGTTGACCTGGGCGATTCCCGCGCCCTGTTCCGCGCTGGCGGTGCTGATCTCGCCGATGATGTCCATCACGCGGCGCACGCCGGTGACGATGTCGCCCATGGTGACGCCGGTCTCGCCGACCAGGCGGTTGCCGGCGTCGACACGGGCAACCGAATCGTTGATCAGGTCCTTGATTTCCTTGGCCGCCATGGCCGAGCGGTGCGCCAGGTTGCGCACCTCGCCCGCGACCACGGCAAAGCCGCGGCCCTGTTCGCCCGCGCGCGCGGCCTCCACCGCAGCGTTCAGCGCCAGGATATTGGTCTGGAAGGCGATGCCGTCGATGACGCCGATGATGTCCACGATCTTGGTCGACGACTCGCTGATCGAGGCCATCGTGCCCACTACCTGCTCGACCATCTGGCCGCCCTTCGCGGCGACGTCGCAGGCCGAGACGGCGAGCTGGCTGGCCCGGCGTGCATTGTCGGCGTTCTGCTGCACCGCGGTCGTGATTTCTTCCATCGATGCGGCGGTTTCCTCGATGGCGCCGGCCTGCTGTTCGGTGCGGGCCGACAGGTCCATATTGCCCTGCGCGATCTCGTTCGATGCGACGGCGATGGTCTCGGCGCCGCCGCGCACCTGGGCCACGATGTTCTGCAGGCTGCCGGTCATGTCTTTCAGCGCCTGCAGCAACTGGCCGGTCTCGTCGTTGCCGCGCACCTCGATGGTGGTGCGCAGGTCGCCCGCCGCGACGCTCTGGGCCACCTCGACGGCGTCCTCGATCGGACGGGTGATCGAGCGCGACACCAGCACACCGGCGCCGACCGCCGCGATGGCGCCCAGCAGCATCAGGCTGTAGCTCAGGATGGTGGCATGCCTGCCGACCGTTTCGGCTGCGGCGACTGTCGCGACAGCCTGGCTCGACATCGCTTCCCGCGCCTGGGCCAGCAGTTCGGCCGGGGCCCGGTCCATGCCCTTGACGGCGGCGTCGCCGGCGGCGGCATCGAAGTCCGATGCCGTGAAGTCGGCGTAACCGCGGCGGTATCCTTCGCCCATCTTCGCATGTTCGCCGCCGAAGCGCGCCAGGAGATCGCGCACCTCGCCGGCCGGCAGGACCTCGACCAGGTTCTTCGCCTCTTGTGCGACCTCGGCTTCGCTCTTCTGGAAGGCATCCCAGAATCTGCCGCGCTGCGCCTCGTCCTTGCCGCGCAACAGGGTGTTCTTCCATTCCTGCGTTTGCAGTCGGAAGTGCGAGAGAAGACCTTCGACGCGCTGGGCATGGCCGGACTGGGCCACGGCGTCGTTATAGGTGTCGAGCGCATGGTTCATGCGGCCCATGCCAAAGAAACCAGCACAAGCGACGACCAGGGTAACCGCGGCAAAACCGATCGGTAGTTTACGGCTGAGTTTCATGGTTCATGCGGATAGAAAAAGGCGCCCATGCGCCACGCATGATCAGTCTACGGATTTTGTATCCACCGGGCAAAAATTTGACGCATTGTATTTACATCCAGCCATGTTTTGTACCGGCCGAGCAACAACGGGGTCGCCCTACAGCAGCACCAGGTTATCCCGGTGCACCAGCTCCGGCCCCTCGACATAGCCGAGTATGCCTTCGATCTCCGCCGAGGAATGGCGCATGATGCGCCGCACTTCGCTGCTGGTGTAGTTGGTCAGCCCGCGCGCCAGCGGCGTGCCGTTCTCGTCGATGCAGGTGATCACCTGCCCGCGCCCGAATTCGCCGCGCACGGCGGTCACCCCGATCGGCAGCAGCGACTTGCCTTCGCGGGTGAGCTTCTGGGCGGCACCGGCGTCGATCACGACCTCGCCGGTGGTGTGCAGGTGGTCGATCATCCACTGGCGGCGCGCGGTCAGGCGGCCGGTCGGCGCGGTGAGCTGGGTGCCGATCGGCTCGCCGCCGGCCAGCCGGGTGAGCACGTTCTCTTCGCGGCCCCAGGCGATGATGGTGTGGGCGCCGGAACGCGCGGC
>DAMCRY010000168.1:0-8061 GCA_032115075.1 Massilia sp. | reverse complement strand
TGCAGGAAGTTCAGACAGGTGCGCTCGGCCGTCAGCAGGTCGCGCGCGTTGCCGTCGATCTCGGCGACGACCTGTCCGGCCCGGCAGCGCCCGCCCTCGTCGACGTGCCAGCGCACGGTGGCGCCGGGCGCGGCCTGGCGCAGCGGAAATGCAGGAGGAATCAGGCCTTGTCGGCGACGGCGTTGGGCGCAGCGGCTTTAGCGCGCTTACGCGTCGGCGCGGACAGTCCGGCGGCGGCTTCCACCAGATGCACCAGGCTGGAAGCCAGCATCGGACGGAACGCCTCGATCGCTTCGCCCGATGCGTCGGCGATCGCGTTCCCGTCCTGCAGGGCCAGGGCGAAACCGCTGAGGCGCTCCGGCAGTCCGGGATCGTGCCCGAGCAGGGCCTCGGGCAGGACCGAGCGCCACCAGGACGCGAACTCGGCGCGCTGCAACTGGCGGATCTTGAGGAAACGCTCGCGCGCCACCTGTTCGCGCACCGACTTCTCCACGCTAAGGATCACCCCCAGGCGCCAGAAGTCGGCCGCGTCGTACTGGCGGTCGCCGTCGCCGTCGAACAGGCGCGCGATGTGCTCGGCGAACGATTCGCCGGCCATGGGCTGGTGCGCGCTCGCGACCTGGCTGTGCCAGCGCGCATAGCTGGTGTCGATCAGCGCCGCCAGCAGCATGTCCTTGTTCTCGAAGTGCCAGTACACGCTTCCCACCGGCAGCTCGGCCTTCTTCGCCACCTTGGCCATGGTCGCGCCGCTGTAGCCCTCGTCGCGCAGCACCTCGAATGCGGCGTCGAGGATGCGCTCGCGCGAGGCGGCGCTGGTGCGGTGTTCTCCGGAACGGCGGGGGCGATCGATCATGGACATGGGTTGGCTCGTTGACTTGGAAGAAAAATGGTAACACGGGAGATTGTCAAATCACACCTGGGTCGCGGCGGCGTACCGGCGCGGGCCGCTGCCCGTGCGGGGCCGGCTCCATTCATGCCGCGGCAGCATAGCTGAAACGAAGCTTTTCGCGTTGCTCGCCTTGCCACGATTACAAAAAACCGACGAAGGCCGCGATCGCCTGCAGATCGACGCCCAGAACTGCATGCACTGCAAGACCTGCGACGTCAAGGATCCGACCCCGAACATCGTCTGGATGCCCCCGGAAGGCGGCCGCGGGCCGAGCTATCCGAACATGTAGTGCGATCTCTGGATGCGAAAAGCCGCTCTGCGCCGTATCGCGGCTTTCCTGGATAGGAACGCAACACCGCTTGAAATCATGGTGCTGACACCGATATAGCAAGATCAAGCGCCTGATTCCGCAAAGCCGTGTATGAATACGATGCTGTTTTTCGACTATGAGACCACGGGTCTGGTCCCTGCCCGCGAACGCCCGACCCAGTTCGCGTGCGTGCGTACCGACATGAATCTGGAAATCGTCGGTCAACCGACGACGCTGTACTGCAAGCCGGCGCCCGACCATCTGCCCGATGCGGGCGCCTGCCTTGCCACCGGCATCACGCCGCAACTGTGCAACGAAGTGGGCCTGCCAGAGTTGCGGTTCGTGCGCGAAGTGCGCCGGGAACTTGGCGCGCCTGGCACGGTCGGCACGGGCTACAACTCGATCACGTTCGACGACGAGGTGACACGCTTCATGCTGTGGCGCAACCTGATGGACCCGTACGAGCGCGAGTGGAAAAACGACTGCAGCCGATGGGACGTGATGATGGCGGTGCGCGCCACGTACGCGCTACGGCCCGAGACGATGGAATGGCCGCGCGAGGACGATGGCAGGGTCTCATTCGCCCTGGAACGCTTAAGTAGCGCAAACCAGCTGCTGCATGAATCTGCGCACGATGCGCTGTCCGACGTGTACGCCACGATCGCGTTGGCGCGCCTCGTCATGGAACGCCAGCCGCGCCTGTACGCGCACTGTGTGGCAATGCGCAACAAGAACCTGGCGATGCAGGAGATGGCCCTGGAGCGGCGCCAGCCATTCATCCACGTGGGATATGGCGCGACCGCGACGGCAGGACTGCGCATCATGCTTCCCCTCGCTGCGCATCCCACCAACCGCAACGAAGTCATCGCCTGGGACCTGGCGCACGACCCGCGCGAGCTGCTCGACATGGACGCGGAGACCGCCCGCAAGCGCCTGTTCACGCCGGTCAAGGACCGGCCCGAAGGCTTCCAGCGCCTGCCGCTCGACAGCATCGCCGCGAACCAGTCGCCGGCCGTGTTCGCGAACCTCGACGTCGTATCAGGCCAGCGGGCGGCCGAACTCGGCCTGGATATGGATGCAGCGATGGAAAACGCCGCCGCGATGGCGCGCGTGCTGCAGGCAGTGGACATAGACAGGCTGTTGCAGGTGGTCTTTGCCCGTGACGGCCTGGACCCCGAGGGCGATCCCGAGGTGGCGCTGTACGCAGGCCTGCTAGGCGATGCCGATCGCCGCACGCTGGATCAGCTTCGCATCCTCGATCCGCGCGACTTCTGCACCGCCAGGCCGGAGTTCGACGATCCCCGCCTCGCCACGCTGTGGTTGCGCTACAAGGCGCGTCACTATCCGGATGCCCTGTCGCCAAGGGAACTCGACAAGTGGGAAGAATATCGCTTCGAGAAGCTCATCACGGGCACCGATGGCAGCCGCACGGTGGCGAAGGTGCGGGAAGACGTTGTGCGCAGCCGGCGCGCGCTGGTGGCGTCGAGCGATCTCATCGACCCGGGAAAGCTGCAAATATTGGACGATGTGCTGGCCCACGCAAACGGCATCGCTGCGGAAATCGACCCGTATGAAACCGTCGCGCCGGCACGGCCAGAGGCGGCGCCTGCACTGGCGACCATTTCTCCTGTTCCGGTACAGCCGGACCTGTTCGGCGGCAGCGACGTGCCCATGTCGCCACGGCGCCGGGCCATCGCGCGTCGCGCCTAGCGCTCGGGCTTGCCGTCGCAACGGGCAAGCAGCTGCCCGAGGGCGCCGGCGGCCGCTTCGTTATCGGGAAAGTCGAACTGCTGCTGGCGCGGCCGGTACACGCCGCCGGCCTCCTCCACTACCAGCATGATGTCGGGCAGTCGGCTCAACGTTTGGATCGGCAGTTTCAGGCTGCAGCCGTCAAGCGTGAGCATGCGCAGTTGCCGCTGCAGTTCGTCGCCGCTTCCGACGCGGGGCGCGACCGCTGGCGTGTCTGGCTCCCCGGCCGCGTCGTTGCGGCCGAAGGCCCTGGCGAGATCCGACCGGGCCGCCAGCAAGGCCGCCAGCCGCGCCGTCTGCCGCTCGACATCAAACCGTCCTGCGTACCGGCTTCCCTCCACCATCTGGTACCGGATATACAGCCGCCCGTCGTCGCTCGCCTCAAGGCGGTAGCGATCGGCCAGCAAGCCATCGCTCGAACGGTACACCATCCCGACGCGGTCGATAAACTGCTTCAGCTCGTCGTTCGCGCGTACGCGAAGCGAGAACGTTTGCCGTAGCACCTTGGGGTCGAAGGCATCGAGCCTCGCCGCTTCCACCGCGCGCGTGCGGATAACCTCACCGCAGTGCAGCGTCAGCTCGTCCGGCGCATGGGCAGCGATGCCTGTTGCGTAGCGCACGCTGCCCGGAGCGGCGTCGCCAACCAGCGCGAGGGATTCGAACAGCTCGGCGATGACTTCGTCCTGCAGCACGCTGCGATAGCGCGGATCCAGCATCGCCAGGTCGATGCCGTCATCGATGCCCTCGGCGCGGCAGCGGTCCCGCAATGCCTGGTAGGAAGGATCGGCCTCGAGTTCGGGACCGGGGAAGCGCACTTCGCGGGCGAGCCGTCGGCCATCGTAGCCCAGTATGCGTGCGGCGCGGAACTCTTCCCCCGTCGCCTGGGACGTTGGCCAGCGCTTGTGGTAGCTGGCGAACACGGTACAGATACCGATGTAGTAGGTCAGGTCGTGCGCGGGCCCTTGCTGGACAAACGGAAGTCCAAGCTGAGGCGTGGCGTCGAGCTTCGGGCCTGGTTTCGGTGTCATTGCCAGTCGTCGGAAAGTGTCGCTAATCTGCGTTGACAATACATGATCTGGACCGACCGTGTTGTCCATGATGACGAGTTGCCGGACTGCAGGGTACCGGAGGGCGTCGAACACATGCGCTGCACCGCCCGGTATTCCTATGCCGGTATCCGGACATGCTGTCCTGACAACCCGCCGTTTCTCTGCACAAGCAGGCGCCTTGCGGACAGCTCCTCCCGAATGGTCGCCGACAATCTGGACCTTCCTGGAAGCCTTGGCAAGGTGTAGTTAGTTTGTTCGCAGTTATTAACGTCGAGGTATCGTCGTAGGCGAAAATCCACGTGGGTTAGTTACATTTTTTTAGAATGGCGACGATTTGATTCGTCAATAGACGCGTGCTGGCCGAACCCAGCAGAAAACAAAAAAGCCGTTGATCATTCAAATCGAACGATCAACGGCTTACCTGACTCTTCTTAAAGGTCAGCTATCTGTGCTACTTCAGTCATTCCCACTCAATCGTCGCCGGCGGCTTCCCCGAAATGTCATACACGACACGATTCAGCCCGCGCACTTCATTGATGATGCGATTCGACACCTTCCCCAGCAGCGAATGCGGCAAATGCGCCCACTGCGCCGTCATGAAGTCCAGCGTCTGCACCGCGCGCAGCGCCACCACGTACTCGTAGGTACGCCCGTCGCCCATCACCCCCACCGACTTCACCGGCAGGAACACGGCAAACGCCTGGCTGGTCGCCTCGTACCAGTTCACCGGCGCCTTGCCCGGATCGATGCCGGCCACGGCAGGCAGCTCGAACGGCGTGTTGCGCAGCTCTTCGATAAAGATCGCATCCGCTTCGCGCAGCAGGTCGGCGTACTCCTTCTTGACCTCGCCCAGGATGCGCACGCCCAGGCCCGGACCCGGGAACGGGTGACGGTAGACCATGTCATGCGGCAGCCCGAGCGCGACGCCCAGCTTGCGCACCTCGTCCTTGAACAGCTCGCGCAGCGGCTCGAGCAGTTTCAGGTTCAGGGTCTCCGGCAGGCCGCCCACGTTGTGGTGGCTCTTGATGGTCTGGCCTTTTTTACCTTTGCCGGCCGATTCGATCACGTCCGGGTAGATCGTGCCCTGCGCCAGCCACTTCGCATTGGTCAGCTTGCCGGCTTCCTGCTGGAACACCTCGACGAATTCACGGCCGATGATCTTGCGCTTCTGCTCGGGGTCGGTGACGCCGGCCAGGTGGCCCATGAACTGGTCTTCGGCGTCGATGCGCAGCACCTTCACGCCGAGGTTTTTCGAGAACATGTCCATCACCATCTTGCCCTCGTCCTTGCGCAGCAGGCCGTGGTCGACGAACACGCAGGTCAGCTGGTCGCCGATGGCGCGGTGGATCAGGGCCGCGGCCACGCTCGAGTCGACGCCGCCCGACAGGCCCAGGATCACCTCGTCGGTGCCCACCTGTTCGCGGATCTTCTGTACCGCTTCGCCGATGTAGTCGGGCATGTTCCAGTCCGACTTGCAGCCGCAGATCTCGTGCACGAAGCGGCCGATGATGGCTTCGCCCTGCGTGGTGTGGGTGACTTCCGGGTGGAACTGCAGCGCGTAGAAACGGCGGTCCTCGTCGGCCATCGCGGCGATCGGGCAGCTGTCGGTGGAGCCCATCAGCTTGAAGCCCGGCGGCATGTCCAGCACCTTGTCGCCGTGGCTCATCCAGACGCGCAGCATGCCGTGGCCTTCGCTTGTCACGAAATCGTTGATGCCGTTCAGCAGCGCGGTATGGCCGCGGGCGCGCACCTCGGCGTAGCCGAATTCGCGCAGCTTGCCGTTCTCGACCTTGCCGCCGAGCTGGGCGGCCATGGTCTGCATGCCGTAGCAGATGCCCAGCACCGGCACGCCGGCTTCGAACACGGCCTGGGGCGCGCGCGGCGAGTCGCCTTCGAGCGTCGAGTTGTGGCTGCCCGAGAGGATGATGCCGCTGGCGCCGTAGTTGCGCACGAACTCGTCGCTGACGTCATACGGGAAGACTTCGGAAAACACGCCGGCGTCGCGCACGCGGCGCGCGATCAGCTGGGTAACCTGGGAACCGAAATCGAGGATGAGGATTTTCGAATGCATGTGGTGGGCAACGATAGATGATGAATCGGGTAATGCGAAAACGCGGCCCTCGGGCCGCGTTTCATGGACGGTTTATTCCGAACGGTAGTTCGGCGCTTCCTTGGTGATCTGCACGTCGTGCACGTGGGATTCGCGCATGCCGGCCGAGGTGATCTCGACGAACTCGGCTTTCTCGCGCAGCTCCTCGATGGTCGCGCAGCCGCAGTAGCCCATCGACTGGCGCACGCCGCCCACCAGCTGGAAGATGATCGCCAGCACGCTGCCCTTGTAGGCGACGCGGCCTTCGATGCCTTCGGGGACGAACTTGTCGGCCTTGCTCGAGGCTTCCTGGAAGTAGCGGTCGGCCGAGCCCTCGGCCATCGCGCCCAGGCTGCCCATGCCGCGGTAGGACTTGTAGCTGCGGCCCTGGTACAGGATGGTCTCGCCCGGCGCTTCATCGGTGCCGGCGAACATGCTGCCCATCATGACGGTGTGCGCGCCCGCTGCCAGCGCCTTCGAGATGTCGCCCGAGAAGCGGATGCCGCCGTCGGCGATGCAGGGCACGCCGGTGCCTTCCAGTTCCTTCGCCACGTTCGAGATCGCGGTGATCTGCGGCACGCCGACGCCGGCGACGATGCGGGTGGTGCAGATCGAGCCAGGGCCGATGCCGACCTTGACCGCGTCGGCGCCGTGCTCGACCAGCGCGCGCGCGGCGGCGGCGGTGGCGATGTTGCCGCCGATGACATCCACGTGCGGGAAGCGCTCCTTGATCCATTTCACGCGGTCGAGGATGCCTTGCGAGTGGCCGTGGGCGGTGTCGACCACCAGCACGTCCACGCCGGCCTGGACCAGCAGTTCGATGCGCTCTTCGTCGCGGGCGCCGACGCCGACCGCCGCGCCGACCAGCAGCTTGCCCTGCGAGTCCTTCGAGGCCAGCGGGTGCTCGTGCGACTTCTGGATGTCCTTCACGGTAATGAGGCCGCGCAGTTCGAAGTCGTCGTTGACCACCAGCACGCGCTCGAGACGGTGCTTGTTCATCAGGCGCTTGGCTTCGTCGGTGTTCGCGTCTTCCTTGACGTAGACGAGCTTTTCGCGCGGGGTCATCTTGGCGCGCGCTTCCGCGTCCAGGTCTTCCTCGAAGCGCAGGTCGCGGTTGGTGATGATGCCGACCACCTGCTTGCCCTCGACCACCGGGAAGCCGCTGATGCCGTGCTGTTGCGACAGCGCCAGCACTTCGCGGATCTTCATGGTGGGAGGAATGGTGATCGGGTCGCGCAGCACGCCGGATTCGTAGCGCTTGACGCGCGCCACTTCGCGGGCCTGGTCGGCAGGGCGCAGGTTCTTGTGGATGATGCCGATGCCCCCCTCCTGCGCCATCGCGATCGCCAGGCGTGCTTCGGTCACGGTGTCCATCGCAGCCGACAGCAGCGGGATATTCAGCGTGATATTCCGGGTCAGTTTGGTGCGAAGGGAAGTGTCGGCCGGGAGAACATTGGAGTAGGCCGGGACGAGCAGCACGTCATCGAACGTGAGTGCTTTTTGGAGTAGACGCATAGCATTTTCCTATAGGCGCAAAAGCAAATTATACAGAAGTTGGAAGGAGTCGTCGCGGGACCACCGAAGTTTTTCGGGGACGCGGCGCGAGATTGCCGGGACCACACCCTCCACGCTTGGCGGACGACGGTAACGGCAGCGGCGCAAGCATGACTTCGCACCGCGCCGTTCCCGTTGCGCCACAGCGCCCGTCCGGGCCCGGCAGGGCGATTGACAGGGGCGCGCAATGGCGGCTTAATCCGGATAGTTACGCAAGGAACATTCGATGACGTCTTCCGCGCTCCGCGCCCTGCCGCGCCTCCTGGGCGGGCTCGCCCTGCTCCTGTCCGCCGGACTGGCGCAGGCCCAATACTCCTGGATCGACGCCGGGGGAACCCGCCATTTCTCGGACCGCCCGCCCCCGCCCGGCACGCCGGCCCACCGGATCCTGAAGACGCCCGGCCGCGCCGCGTCCGCGCCG
>DAMCRY010000167.1:0-8087 GCA_032115075.1 Massilia sp. | reverse complement strand
CGCGCGCCGGCACGGCGCGGCTGGAGATCTGGCTGGCGCCGGGCCACGGATGGCTGCCGGTGCAGCTGCGTGCGACCGCGCCGGACGGCACAGTGCGCACGCAGGTACTGAAGGAAGTCAGGCGGGCGCCGGCCAGCTGAGCCGGCCGGGAACCCTGCTTACGCCAGCTTCGCCGCGTGCTCGCGGGTGGCGTGGAAGGTCAGCTTGGGCCAGCGCTCCTGGGTCAGGCGCAGGTTGACGCCGGAGGTCGCCAGGAAGGCCATGTTGCCGGCCGCATCGTAGGCGACCTGGTGGCCGAGCTGGTTCTCGAAGTCGGACAGCGATTTCTTGTCCTCGCTCGACACCCAGCGCGCGCTGCTGATGCTGCTGCTCTCGAACACCGCGTCGACGCCGTATTCGTTGAGCAGGCGGCTCGCCACGACCTCGAACTGCAGCACGCCGACCGCGCCCAGGATCAGGTCCGAGCCCAGCACCGGCTTGAACACCTGCACCGCGCCCTCCTCGCCCAGCTGCTGCAGCCCTTTATGCAGCTGTTTCACTTTCAGCGGATTCCGGATGCGCACCGTGCGGAACAGGTCCGGGGCGAAGTACGGGATGCCGGTGAAGGTCAGCATCTCGCCTTCCGAGAAGCTGTCGCCGATCTGCATGTTGCCGTGGTTCGGCAGGCCGATGATGTCGCCGGCGTAGGCTTCTTCCACCTGTTCGCGGCTGGACGCCATGAAGGTCACCACCGACGAGAGCTTCACTTCGCGGCCCAGGCGCAGGTGCTTGACCTTCATGCCCTTTTCGAAGCGTCCCGAGCACACGCGCAGGAAGGCGATGCGGTCGCGGTGGGCCGGGTCCATATTGGCCTGGATCTTGAAGACGAAGCCCGAGAACTTCGGTTCGACCGGCTCGACCGCGCGCACGGTGGCGTCGCGTTCGCGCGGGGCCGGGGCCCAGTCAACCAGGGCCGACAGGATCTCGCGCACGCCGAAGTTGTTGATCGCCGAACCGAAGAACACCGGGGTCTGCACGCCCGACAGGAAGCGCTCGAGGTCGAACACGTGCGAGGCGCCGTGCACCAGCTCGACTTCCATCTTGAGCTGCTCGATCTCGAGCGGGAACATCTCGGCCAGCTTCGGGTTGTCGATGCCCTTGACGATCTCGAAGGCGCCGTCGGCCTTCTCCTCGCCGGCCTTGAACAGCATGATCTCGTCGCGCAGCAGGTGGTAGACGCCGCGGAAGTTCTTGCCCATGCCGATCGGCCAGGTCACCGGGGCGCACTCGATCTTCAGCACCGACTCGACCTCGTCCAGCAGTTCGAGCGGATCGCGGGTCTCGCGGTCCAGCTTGTTCATGAAGGTGACGATCGGGGTGTCGCGCATGCGGCAGACGTCGAGCAGCTTGATGGTCTGCTCTTCCACGCCCTTGGCCGCGTCGATCACCATCAGGGCCGAGTCGACCGCGGTCAGCACGCGGTAGGTGTCTTCCGAGAAGTCCTGGTGGCCCGGGGTGTCGAGCAGGTTGATGACGTGGTCGCGGAATTCGAACTGCATCACCGAGGACGCGACCGAAATGCCGCGCTGCTTCTCGATGTCCATCCAGTCCGAGGTCGCGTGGCGGCCGCTCTTGCGGCCCTTGACGGTGCCGGCGAGCTGGATCGCGCCCGAGAACAGCAGCAGCTTCTCGGTCAGGGTCGTTTTACCGGCGTCGGGGTGGGAAATGATGCCGAAGGTGCGGCGGCGCGCGACTTCGCGCGCGATCTGGCCGGCCTGGCGGGTGCTGGAACTGTCCGCGGCAGCTGCGCTGTCGTCGGCGGTGAAATCGGTGTCGTTGGCCATAGTCGAGCCTTGCAATGCGGCCCAGGTAAGAAAACCCTCGATTTTACCGATTCCGGCCGCCGCCGTGTGAAGATTCGCAGCCGGCGGACGGCCGTGGCGCCCGGAACGCGCTTATTCGCGCACCCGGCGCCAGCCCGAGCGGCGCGCCGGGATCTTCACCGCGGCCTTGCCTTCCGGGTTCTCGATCTTGCCGGTGGCGGTGGTCGCCAGGGTGCGCGACGAGCCGTTCGGCAGGATGATGTCGATGAAGCCGACCACGCCCGCGTTGTTCGACAGGGTCTGGCCGGCGTATTCGCCGACCGCCTTGCCGGTGCACAGGTCGAGGCCGTAGATGTTGGCGGTGCCGCCCACCGAACAGGACGAGGACGAACTCGGGAGGTTGGTCACCACCCGCAGCGTGCCCAGCACGATCTTCGGATCGAGGTTGACGCGTTCGCCGCCGTTGCGGTCGAAGTCGACGAACCAGCCGGCGTGCTGGCTCAGGTCGACCGTGGGGCCGTCGATCGTGTACTGGTCGCCGCCGGCCCCGGCGGTCTTGGTGAGGGTCTGCTTCGGCATGCTGGAGGCGGCGCGCCACTGGGCCGCGCCGACCGCCACGCCGCTGTCGCGCAGCACGTAGGCCGACTGCACCGCCGTGTTCGAGATGTCGGCCAGGTCGAGCAGGCGGCCGGTACCGAAGGCCACCACGCGCCGGGCCTGCGGCTCGGTCGAGCCGTCGTCGGCTACCGTCTCGACCCGGCACAGGGCGATGTCGGGCGCGGTCGTGATCGGCTGGTCGGGGCCGGCGTCGCCCATCTTCAGCATGCGCACGGTGCCGGGGCTGGTGAAGTCGAAGCGCCACATCTGGCCCAGGTTGTCGCCGCCGTAGACGTAGGTCACCAGCGGGTCGGTGGTCGGGTTCTCGGTGATGGCGCTGATCTTGGCGAAGCCCGACGGCGTCGCGGTGCTGCCCGAATTCGTCGTGATGCGGTCCAGCACCTCGCCGGTCGCCACGTCGACCACGAACAGGAAGCCCTTGCCGCTGCCCGCGTTGATGCCGTCGGCGCCCGGGATGTTGTTGTAGCCCGATGTCAGGAACACCACCCAGCGCTCGGCGCCGCTGGCGTTCCTCCAGGTGCCGAACTGGGGGTTGCCGAAGGACAGGCCGATCTCCGGCTCGTAGTTGATGCCGCCGCACACGGCCGCGTCGGCGCACAGTTCCCACAGGGCGCGCGGATTCCCGGGATCGGTGACGTCGATCGCGTAGTAGCCGCGTCCGCCGGCGTTCAAGCCGCCCACCAGCACCGTGCGCCAGGCGCCGTTGATGAACACGTCGGCCGCTTCCGGCGAGCCGTCCACCGTGTACTGGTGGTTGACGCCGTAGTTGACGCTGGCCTGCTGGTGCAGCTTCTTCATCGTGATGCGCGGCGCGTAAGCCCACAGCTCCTCGCCGTCGTCGCTGGCGAAGGCGTGCAGCATGCCGTCGTTGGCGGCCACGTAGAGCATGCCGGGGCGGTCCGCCTGCGCCACCTTGAAGTCGTTATAGCCGGCGCGCGCGTAGTTCTTGCGCGAGTCGCGCACGAAGGCCGGCTTGGCCGAGGCGATGTCGCCCAGCACCAGCGGCACCGTGTTGCTCATCCCCTGCGGGATGGTCTCCGAGCGCGCATAGGCGCGCAGCACGGTGTCGTTGGCGTACTGCTGCTGGCCGCGCAGCCAGTCGACGATGGTTGCGCCGCTGTTGACGATGGCGCGGTTGGCGCTCGACAGGTTGGCGCATTGCGACAGCGCCGCGCACTTGTTGTCGAACCAGCTGCGCTCCAGCGTCGACATGGCGCCGTAGTCGAAGTCCTTGAGGCCGCCGGTCGCGGTGTCCAGCATCAGGATGCGGCGGCTGTCGGACGACTCGTCCACCTTGCGCCCGACGATGTTCGAGGAGTTCCACAGCTCGGCCGGCTCGACGTCGCCGGTGACGATGTTGATCTTGCGCTTGGTGAGCTGGCCGAACCACTTCACGGTGGTGAAGGTGGCCGAGTACAGGTCGTTGTCGTACTGCGAGATGTTCGGGGTCGAGGTCGCGGACGCGGCGGCGGCGCCCAGCTTGACCTCGATGTTCGACAGGGCCGTGCGCAGGCCGGTGACCACCTGCAGCGGATCGGAGGCCGGGAAGTACTTGCCGTGGCCGTTGATCGCCGCGTGCCACAGGTCGTCCACGCGCGACTGGTAGGCGGCGCTGCCGCTGTTGTCGCCGGTGAGCGGGTCGGGCCAGACGTAGGCGCCGCCGCCGTTCCAGGGGCAGCCGCTGGTGACGCCGGTGATCAGCTTGTAGAAGTCGCCGCCGACGACGGCCGCGGTGTCGTAGTTCGGCTCGTAGTTCATGATGCCGTCCACGCCCAGGCCGAGCGCATAGGTCTTCATGTGCAGGCGGGTGTTCTCGCCCGGCGCGGCCGGCACCAGGCCGGGCCTGGACCAGTCCTCCAGGTTCGGGCGCAGCGAGGTGGTGCCGTCGTTCGAGCCGCCGTTGTACCAGTACAGCGCGACGTCGGACAGCGAGTTCAGGGTCTGGGCCGAGGGATCGACGCAGCCCTTCGAGCGCAGGCAGAAGCGCCGCGCGTCTTCCCGGTTGTCGTTGCTGACCACGTCCGCCGCGGCGTTGCCGTTCCAGTAGCCGTCGGTGGTGATGATGGTGAAGTTCTGCTGGCAGGGGAACTTCACCACCTGGCTGTCCTTGTCGAAGTCGTACGGCGCCTGGTTGGCGAACAGCTTGCCGATCGCGTGCAGGGCCTGGCGGATCGGGGTCGACTGGCTGCCGTTCATCGCATACAGCGCGTCGTACCAGTCGCTGCGGTGGGTGCCCGAGAAGCGGTCCGGCTTCATCATCGAGCGCTCGGCGGCGGCGTTCGAGAGCGACACCAGGCCGACGTTGTAGTTGTCGCCGATCGGCTGGAAGGCATGTCCCACCGAGGTCTTCATCATCTGGTTGCGCGTCTTGTAGTAGGCGTACCAGTTGGCGAAGTTGGTCATCTCTTCGTCGTAGGTGCAGCTGTCGCCGGCGCAGTCGTTGCGGTTCGCGCTCTTCGGGTAACTGTTGCGGGTCGGGACGATGTCGGTCCGCACGAACACCGAGGCGCCCAGCTCGGTCGGGCTGGCGGGAATGCCGTCGCCGACGGCGGCGGCGACGCCGAAGCTCAGGTAGGGGTCCCTGGTCGAGCCGTTATTGCTCGGCAGGTTGCCGGCGATGTTCTTGCCCTCGGCGTCGCCGGCGGTGTCGACCAGGCAGACCGCCATGTTGGGGGCGGCCTCGCAGACCAGCCCGCTGCCCCTGGCGCCGCCGACGTAGGCGCGCACCGTGCCCCTGGTGCCGATCTTGTCGCGGATCGCCGTCGCGACCGACGCGGCGTTGATGCCCTTGCCCAGGGTCAGGCTGCTCGAGAACATGTTGACGCCGCCGTAGGTCAGCTGCGACAGCACCTGGTTCTTGCTTGGATTGGTCTTGCCGCTGATGTAGAGCAGCGCGGTGGCCGAACTACCGGACGAGACCCGCAGCTCGGTGCCGGCGCGGCTGCCGTCATTGGCCAGAGTGCAGGGGCCGACCGACTTGCCGTTGGTGCCGGCCGGGCAGCTGATCGGGACCACGCCCACCACGTCGGTGCTGTCCAGGGTGATGCCGAAGCTCGAGCAGGCCGGCACCCCGCCGGAGGCGGTGCGCAGGCAGGCCGTGAAGGGCTGGGCCAGGCCGGTCCTGGCGATGATCGACGCCGCCAGCGCGACGGCGACGGCCTGGCGCTTGGCCGCCGTGTTGGTGCCGTTGGCGGCGGTGACGCTCGTGTTGGTGATCACGAAGCTGCCGCCGCTGCCGATCGCGGTGACGCTGTTGAGCGTGATCGAGGCGGTGCCGCTGGAGGCGCCGATCGTGATGGTGCCGTACCACTCGGCCGGGCGCTCCGGGTCGGAGAAGCGCGGATACTTGAAGGCGCCGACGTACTTGGCCTGGCAGGTGGTCAGCGCGCGCGAGTTACACCAGCGCACCCGGGCCGGATACGGGAAGCCGCTCGGCGCCGGCGCGTTCACCGAGGTGACGCGGCAGTTGGTCAGGGCCTGGTCGCTGCAGTATTCGGCGACGTTGATCAGGTAATAGTAGGGATTGGCGGTGAAGCTCTGGGGCGTGTAGCGCTCGTCGTTCGGATAGGCATAGCCGTTGCGGTTCGCGCTGCAGTTGCCGTTGCCGTCGCACCAGCGCAGGTCGGGGAAGCCGCTCGCCAGGTCGGTATTGTTCACGCCGGCGCCCAGCAGGTCGGTGCGGTTGACGCCGAAGCCGTCGGTGGTGACCGAGGTCCAGCCGCTCGTCGCGCCGCGGTCCTGGCTCTGGAAACTGCTGCCATCGGCCTTCACCGGCGGGGTGTAGCGCACGCGTGGGTCGTAGTACTGCCTGTTGAAGTCGGGACTGGCGAACGGCGGGTCGCCGGCACGGCAGCCGCGGGTGCCGCCGGCCAGGGTGGCGCGCGAGCGGCAGCTGATGCTGTCGTCGATGTAGTCGGGCGTGAAAGTGCTGCTCATCGAACCCGAGTTGTCGTACAGGAGCATCAGGTTGGCCTTCACGGTGCCGCTGCCGGTCATGTTCAGCAGCGGCAGGTTGGCGATCGCGGTCGGCTCGGCGCGCGCCGGCGCGGCCAGGAGCAGTGCGAACAGGGCAAGCAGCGCGGCCAGCAGCGCGGCCGGCAGTGCAGGCGCCGGGAGATGCGGCGCCTGCGGGAGGAAGATGCGGAAAGGGGTGCGGTTCATGCGCGTTCCGTTTTCGATATGCCAGGGGCCGGGTCAGGCGCCGATCAGGACCACCATCTGGGTGATCACGTTGCCGCCGCGCGGGCCGTCGATCCGCGCCGTGATCACGTAGTGGATCTGCGGCACGCCGGCGTACAGCGGCGCGTTGGTGACCAGGCTGTTGCCCACCCCGACCGTGTTGCCGAGGTTCGAGGTGTTGGCGCTGGTCTGGACACAGGCGTTCAGGGGATTGCTGTGGTCGATGGCCAGCCTGCACAGGCGGTGGATCACGTAGCGGATCCGGTTGCCGGCGGGGTCGGTCACTTCGCGCGAGCCGTCCCAGTATTCGTTCGAGCGCACCGTCAGCCGGGTGTTCAGGTTGGCGCGGTAGCCCTGGCTGGGCGCGTGGTTGTCGAGCGCCGGCTTGTTCGCCGCGGCGGTCTCGCTGAGCCACTGGAAGCCGGTGTGCAGGCCGTAGTCGGCCGCGCGCACCAGTTGGGCGTCGTAGGCGAGGTTGGCGGCGGTCAGCGTGGTCGAGTTGCTGGAGCGGAGCAGGTAGATGCTCGACACCAGCAGCACCACCAGCATGATCAGCATGACCGGCAGGGCCACGCCGCGCTGGCGCCGGACGCGCGGCGGATAAGGGAGGTCTGGACGGATCATGGTGTCGAAGTCGGCCTCCAGCCCGTGTTACGCAGCGGGACGATGGTGTCGAACACGCGGTAGCGGTAGCAGCGCCAGTCGACCGGGTCGCCGGCGACGGCCACGTCCACCTGCACCGGCGCGGTGTTGCCGTTGTCGTCGCCAAGGGTGGCGAACACGGTCGGGCGCACCGTGGTGGCCGTGCACGCCCCCGTCGACGCGTTCGGGCGTTCCGGGTTCTTGGCGCGCGCAACCACCGCGATGCGCAGCGCGGCGATGCGCTGGTAGTCGCCGGCGCCGCCGGTCTCGCCGTCGGCGTCCGCGTCGATCATGGTGCTCGACCAGGCGCTCACGCGCATGCCCTTTTCCGGCTCGAAGTCCCCGCCGGTGCGGGTGTCGAAGCCGTACTGCGCCTTGAGCGAGACGATGTTGTCGGCCACCGCCTGCGAGGCCTGGCCCGCTCCGGCCAGGTCGGTGGCGCGCAGGCGCAGGAAGCCGCGCTCGACCGACCAGGTGCGCAACGAGAAGCTGGCCGCCGGGCCGAGGTTGAAGATGCGCGCCGCGCCGCCCTTGTACTGGCTGCCCAGCGCGCCGCTGTTGAAGCGGTGGCCGGCGCCGCCGATCAGGACGTACTGCTGCGCCGGCGTCGGCGGCAGCGTGTCGATGTCGTTCGATACCTGGGCCACCGAGCAGGGGTCGCCCATGGTTTCCGGCGCCACCAGGATCACGTCGCCCCTGGCGAAGCCGTAGGGCACGCGGTCGACCTCGATGCGGGTGCCGCCGATGTAGTTGTCGAGCACCCGCAGGATGCCGGTCCCGGTGGGCGAGCTGCCGGCATAGAGGCTGAGCCGGTCCGGTCCGGCGCCGCCGGCCTCGATCACGGCG
>DAMCRY010000166.1:0-8142 GCA_032115075.1 Massilia sp. | reverse complement strand
GGCGGGCCGCCGCGTTCGTCCAGCACGGATGCGCTCATCGTGCGCTCCCGCGGCGCAGGCGCACGCGCCGGCCCGCATGCCGTGGCCGGCGGCCCTCGATCTGCTTGCTCATGCTATTTCTCCTCGGGATGGTTGAAGTGCGCTGTTCGACAGCAAGATTGCACTGCCGTTCTCCCTTCCACTCCAGCCCGTTGCCGGCAAGCCCGGCCATTCCCTCGTACAATCGTCGGATGAACGACCTCGCTTCCAGCCACTCTGCTGCGCCTTTACCACGCGCCGCCATCGTCGCCGGCCTCTCGATCGCCATCGCCGGCGCGGTTCTGTTTTCCACGAAGGCGATCGTCGCCAAATTGCTGTACCGCTACCACATCGATGCAGTTACTTTGATCGCGTTCAGAATGCTGTTCTCGCTTCCGGTGTTTATCGCCGTGGCGGTGTGGAAGATGCGCGCCGGCCCCCCGCTCAGCCCGCGTGACCGCTGGCGCATCGCCGGTCTCGGCCTGATCGGCTACTACCTGTCGAGCTACCTCGATTTCCTCGGCCTGCAGCACATCTCGGTCGGGCTCGAGCGCCTGATCCTGTTCCTGACGCCGACCTTCGTCCTGCTCATCAACGTGGTGGTGTTCAAGCGCCGCGTGCGCCCGGTCGAATGGGCGGCGCTGGCGCTGGCCTATTGCGGCATCGTGCTGGTGTTCGTGCACGACCTGGCCGGCGGCTCGGGCAGCACCGTGCTCGGTTCCCTGTTCGTGCTCGGTTCGGCCCTCAGCTACGCCCTCTACCTGCTGGGGACCGGCGAGATGGTGCGGCGCATCGGCTCGCTGCGCCTGGTCGCGTATGCGATGTGCGTGTCGAGCGTCGCCTGCCTGCTGCAGTTCTTCCTGCTGCGTCCGGCGAGCATGCTGGTGCAGCCGGCCGAGGTTTACTGGCTCTCGCTCGTGAATGGAGTATTCTGTACCATCCTTCCCGTGTTCATGACCATGGCCGCGGTGCAGCGCATCGGCGCCGCCACCGCCTCGCAGGCCGGGATGATCGGGCCGGTCTCCACGCTCTTCCTCGGCGCGCTGATCCTCGGCGAACCGATCACCGGCGTGCAGCTGGCCGGCACCGGTCTCGTGCTCGTGGGGATCTACTGTCTCTCGCTGAAAAAATGACGCCACTTACAAAACCACGCATCGCGCTCATCGCGCACGACAAGAAGAAGGACGACATGATCACCCTCGCGGGCGAGTACCTCGACTTCCTCAAGGGCTGTACCTTGTCCGCCACCGGGACCACCGGCGGGCGGCTCGCCAACGAGCTGGGGCTGACGGTCGAGCGCAAGCACTCCGGCCCGGTCGGCGGCGACCTGCAGATCGGCGCCCAGCTGGTCGACGGCGAGATCGACTGCGTGATCTTCCTGCGCGACCCGATGACCCCGCAGCCGCACGAACCCGACATCAACGCCCTGGTGCGCGCCTGCGACGTGCACAACGTCGCCTGCGCCACCAACGTCTCGACCGCGCGCCTGGTGCTGACGCAGCTGATGCAGGCCCGCGCCCAAGCCTGAACGAGCGCATCCTGGAGGACAATATGGTGAAAGCCATCCGCATCGCCGCCAATGGCGGCCCCGAAGTGCTCGAGCTGGTGGACGTCGAGGTCGGCGAGCCCGGCCCCGGCGAAGCGCGCGTGCGCCACCACGCGATCGGGCTGAACTACATCGACACCTATTACCGCAGCGGCCTGTACAAGCTGGCGCTGCCGTCCGGCCTGGGCCAGGAAGGCGCGGGCGTGGTCGAGGCGGTCGGAGAGGGCGTGACGCACGTGGCGCCGGGCGACCGGGTCGCCTATGCCGGCGGGCCGCCGGGCGCCTACAGCGAGGCGCGCGTCATGCCGGCCCAGCAGCTGGTGCGCCTGCCGGACGCCATCTCCTTCGAGACCGGGGCCGCGATGATGCTGCAGGGCCTGACGGTGCAGTACCTGTTCCGCCAGACCCATGAGTTGAAACCGGGCCAGACCATCCTGTTCCACGCGGCCGCCGGCGGCGTTGGCCTGATCGCCTGCCAGTGGGCCAGGGCGCTGGGCGTGAACCTGATCGGCACGGTCGGCTCGGACGAAAAGGCGGAGCTGGCGCGGGCGCACGGCGCGGCCCACGTCATCAACTACAACACCGAAGACGTGGTGGCGCGCGTGCTCGACATCACGGGCGGGGCCAAGGTGCCGGTGGTATACGACTCGGTCGGCAAGGACACCTTCATCCGTTCGCTCGACTGCCTGCAGCCGCGCGGCCTGATGGTCAGCTTCGGCAACGCCTCCGGCGCGGTGCCGCCCTTCGCGCTCAGCGAACTGGCATCGCGCGGCTCGCTGTACATCACGCGTCCGACCCTGTTCGCCTATGCCTCCGACCGCGAGAAGCTGGAGGCCATGGCCGCCGAGCTGTTCGCGATGGTCGACAGCGGCAAGGTGAAGATCGAGGTCAAGCAGCGCTTCGCGCTGGCGGATGCGGCCGAAGCGCACCGCGCGCTGGAAGGGCGCCGCACCCTTGGCTCGACGGTGCTGCTGCCATGAGGGACACGCAACGGGAGCCGCGCAACGACAACGGCGGCAATGGCGGCGAAGGCGGCGGGCCGTCCACGCCCGGCGACGCGCCGAAGTTCGGCCGCCTGCTGCTGGTGCTGGCCTTCGCGCTGGTGCTGATCGTGGCGATCACCTTCGGTTCGGAGGCGTATTTCTCGTAGGGTGGACGGCTCCACCCTGGCGCGTGACCGACCTGCGCATGGACGCTGGTCGCACGTTCGACTTCCCTGGGATCGGGGAGAACGGCTGTTCACCGGCTGGTTGGACGCGCGGACGGCGTTCACGCCGGGCATCATCGTGCTATCGGGTGGAGTCATCCACCCTGCGAAAACGGAGCCTTTCGGCTCCGTTTTTACATTCAGCTGCTTGCAGGGATCAGCTGCCGCTCGCACCATTCTCCTGCTTCAGCTCCACCCGGCGCGCCACCCCCGACGGTCCCGGGAAGCCCTCGAAGGCGCTCTGCACCAGGGCCGGCATGATGGCCGGGGTCGACAGCTCGCGGCTGGTGTTGTGCACCGTGACGTCGAACAGGCGCTTGCCGTCGGCCGCCTGCTTGATGCCGATCTGCAGTTCGCGGCGGTAATGGTGCTCGACCGAGACCTGGTAGCCCGGGCTCCAGAACGGATCGTAGAAGGGGCTGTACCAGCCGCCGCCGACGTAGCGGCGGTGGATGCGGCCGTGGGCGCCGCGGAAGTACACGAAGCGCGGCGCGAACATCGGCTGGTAGAACGGCGACATGACCGGTTCGATCACGCGCACCGGCATGTCGGTGGTGGAGAAGCGCATCGACACCCTCAAGGCCGGCGTCGTGCCGTTGGCGTCGCTAAAGCCCAGGCGCGCCAGCTGGCCGCGCACCATGTCCTGGTAGGCGCGCCATTCGAGCGTGTCGTCCTGCGGCAGCGGCGCCTCGAAGACGTAGCTCTTGTCCTGGATCTGCGCCGGCCACTGGTGGAAGGTGGTGACGTCGCTGCGGATCGTGGTGGCGCAACCGGTCAGCAGCAGTGCGAACGCCGCTCCGGCGGCGATCATGAGGCGTTTCATTACGTTCTCCATATATGCGGTCTTTTCCGATCGTCTAGTGTAGGTTCCGTTCAGCATTCTCGCAGAATAATTTACGCCCGGTTACTGGCCATACATTCTGATACACACGGAAACGAAGCAAGCAGCAAAAAATCTTGTTGGTAGAATAAGCACTTCACCCACATTCTTGCGGTCTTCCCTATGCGCACCGATACGCCCCAGACAATTTACCGGAGTGATTACGCTCCGCCGAGCTACCTGGTGGACACCGTGGAACTCGGCTTCGACCTCGACCCCGCCCGCACCGTGGTGGCCAACCGCATGACGGTGCGCCGCAACCAGGACTGCGCCCACCAGCGAACGATCGAGCTCTACGGCGAGGACATCGAGCTGGTGGCCCTGCGCATGAACGGCCGCGAGCTGCGCGCCGGCGATTACCTGATCGGCAACAACGTGCTGAGCATCCCGAACGCGCCCGAGGAAGCGGTGCTCGAGATCGAGACCGTGTGCGTGCCCGAGCAGAACACCACCCTGAGTGGCCTGTACACCTCGAACGGCAACTTCTTCACCCAGTGCGAGGCCGAGGGCTTCCGCCGCATCACCTATTTCCCGGACCGCCCGGACGTGATGGCCGTCTACACGGTCATGCTGCGCGCCGACAAGGAACGCTATCCGGTGCTGCTTTCCAACGGTAACCTGGTGGAAGAGGGCGAGCTGGGCGACGGCCGCCACTACGCCAAGTGGGAAGACCCGTTCAAGAAGCCGTCCTACCTGTTCGCGCTGGTCGCCGCGCGCCTGGTGTGCCAGGAAGAGACCTTCCGCCTGGCCGACGGCCGCGACGCCCTGCTGCAGGTGTGGGTCGAAGACGGCAACCTCGACAAGACCGACTACGCGATGCAGTCGCTCAAGCACAGCATCCGCTGGGACGAGGAACGCTACGGCCTGGAACTCGACCTCGACCGCTTCATGATCGTCGCCACCAGCGACTTCAACATGGGCGCGATGGAGAACAAGGGCTTGAACATCTTCAATACCAAGTTCGTGTTGGCCAACCCGCGCGTGGCCACCGACGTCGACTTCCAGGGCATCGAGGCGGTGGTGGCGCACGAGTACTTCCACAACTGGACCGGCAACCGCGTCACCTGCCGCGACTGGTTCCAGCTGTCGCTGAAGGAAGGCCTGACGGTGTTCCGCGACCAGGAATTCACCGCCGACATGATCGGCACCGAGCTTGGGCGCGCCATCACCCGCATCGACCAGGTGCGCACCCTGCGCCAGGCCCAGTTCCCCGAGGACGCCGGCCCGATGGCCCACCCGGTGCGCCCGGACTCCTTCGTCGAGATCAACAATTTTTATACGGTCACGGTGTACGAGAAGGGTGCCGAAGTGGTGCGCATGTACCAGACCCTGCTGGGCCGCGAAGGCTTCCGCAAGGGCATGGACCTGTATTTCGAGCGCCATGACGGCCAGGCCGTCACCTGCGACGACTTCCGCCTGGCCATGGCCGACGCCAACGGCCGCGACCTGACCCAGTTCGAGCGCTGGTACGACCAGGCCGGCACCCCGGTGCTGCGCTTCGAGACCCGCTACGACGAGGCCGCGCAGACCTATGCGCTGACCCTGTTCCAGTCCTGCCCGCCGACCCCGGGCCAGCCCGACAAACGTCCCTTCCACATCCCGGTGGCGGTCGGCCTCCTGGACCGCGAGGGCCGCGACATGCCGCTCACGATCGACGGCAAGGACATGGGCACCACCGCGGTGCTGGAGCTGACGCAGAGCGAGCAGACCTTCGTCTTCAGCAAGGTCACGGAGCAGCCGGTGCCGTCCGTGCTGCGCGACTTCTCGGCCCCGGTGATCCTGCGCCACGGCTATAGCGACAGCGACCTGCTGCACCTGTTCAACCACGACAGCGACCCGGTCAACCGCTGGGAAGCCGGCCAGCGCCTGGCGATGGGGCGCCTGCTCAAGCTCACCGGCGAAGCGCCGGCTTCCAACCGCCTGAGCCTGGACGATACCTTCATCGAGGCGATGCGGCGCGTGCTGGTCGACGAATCGCTCGACCCGGCCTTCCGCGAGCAGGCGCTGCTGCTGCCGACCGAGACCATGATCGCCGAGCAGCTCGACACCGTCGACCCGCTGGCCGTGCACATGGCGCGCCAGTTCATGCGCGCCAACATCGGCGCGCGCCTGCGCGCCGAGCTGCTGGCCCAGTACGAGGCCAACCAGACGCCGGGGCCGTACAGCCCGGACGCCCAGTCCGCCGGCAAGCGCGCCCTGAAGAACCTGGCCCTGTCCTACCTGAACGCGGCCCCGGACGAGGAAACCATCGCCCTGGCCCTGCGCCAGTGCCGGGACGCCGACAACATGACCGACCGCGCAGCAAGCCTGAATGCGCTGATCCATGCGCGTGCGCCGGAAGCCGAGGCCGAACTGGCGCGCTTCTACGACGAGTTCCAGGACGAGGCGCTGGTGGTGGACAAGTGGTTCGCGATGCAGGCCATGGCGCCGACCACCGACATCGCCAAGGTCCGCGAGCTGATGCGCCACCCGGCCTTCAACCTGCGCAACCCGAACCGCGCGCGCAGCCTGGTCGCGGCCTACTGCATGAACAATCCGGTCGAGTTCCACGCGCCGAACGGCAGCGGCTACCTGTTCTGGGCCGAGCACGTCGTGCTGCTCGACGCCCTCAACCCGCAGGTCGCCGCCCGCCTGGCCCGCGCCATGGACCGCTGGCGCCGCTATACGCCGCAGCTGCAGCAGCACATGAAGACCGCGCTGCAGCAGGTGGCGGGGCAGCAGCGCCTGTCGAACGACGTGCGCGAGATCGTCACGAAAGCGCTCGCAAACTGATGTTCGTAGGGTGGACGGGTCTCCCGCCCGCGCGTTCGAACGGTGCGTGAACGGCACGCGCCGACCACCCTACATAAAAGCACGATCACAAGAATCCAAACCAAACCAAAGGAAGTCCATGAAACGCGTCAGTCTCACGCAGTACCTGGTCGAGGAACAGCGCCTCCACCAGACCATCAACGCCGAGCTGCGCCTCCTGATCGAGGTCGTGGCCCGCGCCTGCAAGCGCATCAGCTATTCGGTCAGCAAGGGCGCGCTGGGCGAAGTGCTGGGCAGTGCCGAGACCGAGAACATCCAGGGCGAAGTGCAGAAGAAGCTCGACGTGATCTCCAACGAGATCCTGCTGGAAGCGAACGAGTGGGGCGGCCACCTGGCCGCGATGGCCTCGGAAGAGATGGAAACCATCCGCAAGATCCCGAGCCGCTACCCGAAGGGCGAGTTCCTGCTGCTGTTCGACCCGCTGGACGGCTCGTCCAACATCGACGTCAACGTCTCGATCGGCACCATCTTCTCGGTGCTGAAGGCGCCCGAAGGCATGAAGGAGCCGACCGAGCAGGACTTCCTGCAGCCCGGCGCCCAGCAGGTGGCGGCCGGCTACGCCGTCTACGGCCCGCAGACCATGCTGGTGCTCACCACCGGCAATGGCGTCCAGTGCTTCACGCTGGACCGCGAGATGGGTTCCTGGGTGCTCACCCAGAGCAATATGCAGATTCCGGAAACCACGAAGGAATTCGCGATCAACATGTCGAACAAGCGCCACTGGCACCCGCCGGTCCAGCGCTACGTCGACGAGATGCTGGCGGGTTCCACCGGCCCGCGCGGCAAGGATTTCAACATGCGCTGGATCGCCTCGATGGTGGCCGACGTGCACCGCATCCTGAACCGCGGCGGCGTCTTCATGTACCCGGCCGACCTGCGCGACCCGAGCTCGCCGGGCAAGCTGCGCCTGATGTACGAAGCCAACCCGATGGCCATGATCGTCGAGCAGGCCGGCGGCGCGGCCACCGACGGCGTGCAGCGCATCCTGGACATCCCGCCGACCAAGCTGCACCAGCGCGTGCCGGTGTTCCTGGGCTCGAAGGCCGAGGTCGACCTCGTCACCAGCTATCACGCGCAATAAAGCGCGAAATTGCCGAGTCGGACTAGCAAGTTTGCGAAGTTGTTTGCTAGAATACGGCTCTTCGTCCGGTTCGCCCGGCGTTGAGCCGCTGTAGCTCAGTCGGTAGAGCAGCGCATTCGTAATGCGAAGGTCACCAGTTCGATTCCGGTCAGCGGCACCAGAATTCCCAAAAAGGGCAGTCTTCGGACTGCCCTTTTTGCATTTTCAGCCCGGCGCCGCCTCTTCGCTTGCCGCCTGCAAGCCGCGCACCAGGCTCGACACGCTCGGATTGTCGATGAAGATGCAGCGCTTGCCCGTGCGCTTGCAATGGTCCTTCACGCGCCAGTAAGCGTGGTGGCTGATGCAGCCCGTCTGGCAGATCACCAGGTCGGCCGCCGCCAGGCTGGCGTCGAGCTGGCCGGCGCTGTCTTCCAGGCCGCCGTCGTGGTGCGCGAACTGGGCGCCGACGCGCTCGAGCATGGTGCGATAGACCGGCACGCTGCCGCTGCGGCCGCCCACGCACAGCACGCTGCGGTTGACCAGGCGGATCGGGATCTCGGCCGGTTCGGCCTGTGCCTCGTTTTCCGGAGCGGACGCGGGCGCTTCCGCGCCCGGCGCCG
>DAMCRY010000165.1:6416-8333 GCA_032115075.1 Massilia sp. | reverse complement strand
CGGGTGCCGGCGGACGGGCCGATGCAGAGCCGCGAGCAGGCGCTGGCCCAGCTGCGTGCGGTGGCGGAGTTCTTCCGCCGCACCGAACCGCACAGTCCGGTCGCCTACCTGGCCGAACGGGCGGCGCGCTGGGGCGAGCAGCCGCTGCATGCATGGCTGCGCTCGGTGGTCAAGGACGAGGCCTCGCTGGCGACCCTGGAGGAACTGCTGGGGGTCGAGGCGGAAGGAAGGTGAAAGAAAATTTCATCCGAAGCGCCTAAATGAAATTTTCTTTCGTGGGGTGGACGGCTTCGCCGTCCGCGCGTTCAAACTGGCTGGCGCAGGCGCGAAGTCCATTCATGCACCGCATGGACACGCGTCCGGCGAGGCGTGGTCCAGTGGACCGGACCACGCCTGAAACGACTACTCGGCCGGTTGCTGGGCCGACTGCTGCCCCGCCGGCTGCACCATCGAACTCGCCTTGGCGATCTGCGCTTCCACGGTCTGCACCGCCTGGCGCGTGGCCTGGGTCACCTGCTCATACCCCTTGAAGGCATTGTCGATCGCGGTCTTGATGATCTCGACCGCGTTCTCCGAGCCCGGCTTGACGTTCTGCGTCACGTCGTAGATCAGCGCCGACAGGGTGCTTTTCGCTTCGGCCACGTGGGTGTCGGCGGCCTGGCGGAACTCGTTGTGCATCTCGTCGATGATGGTTTTCAACTGCTCGCGGTACTCGGCGGCGCCTTGCACGCCCGGCTGCATGCGCGCATGCAGGGCCGCGATCGCGGCCTTCGGGTCGCCGGCGCGGGCCATCTCCTGGCCGGCGGCGAGCGAGCCTTCCATCGAGCTCCTCGCCGCATTCATGTTCAGCGCCACCACCTGTTCCACACCCTTCACCGTCTTGTTGGCGAGGGCTTCGAAGGTCTGCATCTGCAGGTCGAACAGGGTCTTGGTGGCGTTGGCAAACTGCTCCGGACTCGTGAACATTGCTTGTCTCCTTAGTATGGGATCGGATGAGCCTTGCTTCCCATTATTTAGCAACAATGAGTTTTTCGCAACGCGCATCCCGATACGGACCGCTTGACTTCTCCCAGCCGGGTCCGAGCGGCGTCTGGGAGCAGGCCAGGGCGCCGTTGAGCTTGCTACGCCACTGGAACCAGGGCGCCGGTCCGGCGAGGGCGGCGCCGGCGACGAACAGGGCCAG
This sequence comes from Massilia sp., assembly GCA_032115075.1. Taxonomy (GTDB): domain Bacteria; phylum Pseudomonadota; class Gammaproteobacteria; order Burkholderiales; family Burkholderiaceae_D; genus Telluria. The sequence goes on along the minus strand of DAMCRY010000165.1, from coordinate 7,150 downwards.
GAGGGGGAGCGCGAGGCGGGGCAGGAGTTTCGTGTTCATACCCTCCCGAGCTTAACGCACCGGCGCCCGGAGTCAAGCCCGGCCTTGACCTTCCCGTCGTGGGAAGGTGTATCCTGCACCGGGAAACAACGGGAGCGAGCAATGCGGGAAGGAACCATGCTGAACATCGGCGAAGCCGCCAAGGCGTCCGGCGTGTCGGCCAAGATGATCCGCCACTACGAGTCGATCGGCCTGCTGGCGGCGGCCAGGCGCACCGAATCCGGCTATCGGGTCTACGGCCAGGACGACGTGCACGTGCTGCGCTTCGTGCACCGCGCCCGCGCGCTCGGTTTTTCGCTGGACCAGATTGGTACCCTGCTCAGCCTGTGGCAGGACAAGGGCCGCGCCAGCGCCGACGTGCGCGCGCTGGCGCGCCGCCACATCGGGGAACTGGACCGCAAGATCGCGGAGATGCAGGCGATGCGCCGCACGCTGGAAAGCCTGGCGGCGTCCTGCCACGGCGACGCGCGCTCGGATTGTCCGATCCTGGACGACCTGGCGGCGCACTGAGCGTCGTCTACGGTCCCCGACCGAAGCACCGGTCGCGCGCAAAACGCAAAACGCCGTAAGCCTTTTCCAAAGCTTACGGCGTTTTGCGGGATCATGATCGATCCGAGGACATTCGCGTCCCGGTAGAGTTTGGTGCCCACGGAGGGACTCGAACCCCCACACCTCGCGGCACATGGACCTGAACC
>DAMCRY010000165.1:0-6316 GCA_032115075.1 Massilia sp. | reverse complement strand
CGCGGCACATGGACCTGAACCATGCGCGTCTACCAATTCCGCCACGTGGGCACTGGTACTGCTACATCAAACTTCTACGACGATACAACTTGCGGAAAACTGCTCCGGTAGAGTGGTGCCCACGGAGGGACTCGAACCCCCACACCTCGCGGCACATGGACCTGAACCATGCGCGTCTACCAATTCCGCCACGTGGGCACTGGTACTGCTACATCAAACTTCTACGACGATACAACTTGCGGAAAACTGCTCCGGTAGAGTGGTGCCCACGGAGGGACTCGAACCCCCACACCTCGCGGCACATGGACCTGAACCATGCGCGTCTACCAATTCCGCCACGTGGGCACTGAACTGCTAACTCTGCTACAATATCAGGCTTTGTCATTTTTCGCTAGATCAACTTTCGTTCGATCGCCGCGAAGACGCTCTTCCTGCTACTGCTTTCTCTCCCGCTGCAGCTTGCTGCGTTGCTGAAGAGACCGAGATTATAGCGGAAGGATTTCATAAGTCAAAGTCCCTGCATCGAGTACATCGCAGGAATGCTCACGGGTTTCCCCGAGCACGTTTCGCCGCACATGTTAGGCGAATCGCATGGCAATCCCTTACACTACGCCTGTCAAGGTGTTCATCAATGCAGGGCTGCATGGGCAGCTCCACTACTAAGAGAAACAAGAAAACGATTTGAAGCAACCTACTCATACCATTCCTAGCCGCGAGGAAATCCTCGCCGTCTTCCGCACTGCCCAGGGCCCGCTGCTGGCTGCCGACCTGGCGCGCGCCCTCAAGGTGAAGCCCGCCGCACAGGAAGTGCTTGGCCGCAGGCTGAACGCGATGGAGCGCGACGGCCAGATCCGCGCCGACGTGACCGGGTCCTATACGCTTGCCGACCAGTCCGGTTTCATCACCGGCAAGGTCAGCGCGCACCGCGACGGCTACGGCTTCGTCATTCCGGACGAGGGCGGCGACGACCTGTTCCTGAACGACAAGGAAATGAACAAGGTGCTCAACGGCGACCGCGTGCGCGCACGCGTCACCGGCACCGATCGCCGCGGCCGTCCCGAAGGGACCATCGTGGAAGTGGTCGAACGCGCCAACACCCACATCATCGGCCGCCTGATGAACGAAGGCGGCGTCTGGATCGTCTCGCCGGAAGACAACCGCATCAGCCAGGACGTGCTGGTGGCCGGCGGCCCGGGCAAGGCCAAGGCCGGCCAGGTGGTCAGCGTCGAGCTGATCGAGCAGCCCTCGCGCTTCCAGCAGCCGACCGGCCGCATCGCCGAGGTGCTCGGCGAGCTGGACGATCCCGGCATGGAAATCGAGATCGCCGTGCGCAAGTTCGGCGTACCGCACGTGTTCTCGCCGGCCGCGCTGAAGCAGGCCAACCGCCTGCCGAACGAGGTGGTCGATGCCGACCTGGCGGACCGCGTCGACCTGCGCGACGTGCCGCTGGTGACCATCGACGGCGAAGACGCGCGCGACTTCGACGATGCGGTCTACTGCGAGCCGGTCAGGATCGGCCGCGCCAAAGGCTACCGCCTGCTGGTGGCGATCGCCGACGTCAGCCACTACGTCAAGCCCAACGACGCGCTCGACCAGGACGCGATCGACCGCAGCACCTCGGTCTACTTCCCGCGCCGCGTGATCCCGATGTTGCCCGAGAAGCTGTCCAACGGCCTGTGTTCGCTGAACCCGGCGGTGGACCGCTGCACCCTGGTGTGCGACATGGTGGTCAGCCAGGACGGCGAGGTGAAGGCCTACCAGTTCTACCCGGCCGTGATGCACTCGGCCGCGCGCCTGACCTATAACGAGGTCGCCGAGATCCTCGGCAACACCTCCGGTCCGGAAGCGCAGCGCCGCCCGGGCATCGTGCCGCACCTGCTGAACCTGAACGAGGTGTTCCGCGCGCTGCTCAAGGCGCGCCAGGAACGCGGTGCGATCGATTTCGAGACCACCGAGACCTATATCGTCTGTAACGCCGTCGGCAAGATCGAGAAGATCATCCCGCGTACCCGCAACGATGCGCACCGCCTGATCGAGGAGTGCATGCTGGCCGCCAACGTGTGCGCGGCCGACCTCCTGATCCGCCACAAGCACCCAGGCACTTTCCGCATCCACGCGGTGCCGACCGAGGAAAAGCTGAACCAGCTGCGCACCTTCCTGAAGCTGGTCGGCCTGAACCTGGGCGGCGGCACCAAGCCGACCGCGCGCGACTACGCCGAGGTGATGCAGAAGATCAAGGAGCGTCCGGACGCGGCCCTGCTGCAGACGATGCTGCTGCGCTCGATGCAGCAGGCCGTCTACAGCCCGGACAATGTCGGCCACTTCGGCCTGGCCTACGAGGCCTACGCCCACTTCACCAGCCCGATCCGCCGCTATCCCGACCTGCTGACCCACCGCGCCATCAAGGCCATCCTGCAAGGGAAGAAGTACGAGCCGAAGGGCATCGAGCTGGGCAAGCTGAACACGACGATGTCGAATTCGGCGCGCAAGCAGGCCGCCAAGGACAAGGCCGCGGGCACCCAGAAGAACGAGAAGGACCTGACGATCTGGGACGCGCTGGGCGTGCACTGCTCGGCCAACGAGCGCCGCGCCGACGAAGCCTCGCGCGACGTCGAGAACTGGCTGAAGTGCTACTTCATGCAGGACAAGCTGGGCGAGGATTTCACCGGCACCGTGTCCGGCGTGACCCCGTTCGGCATCTTCGTCACGCTCGACCAGCTCTACGTCGAGGGCCTGGTCCACATCAGCGGCCTGGGCACCGACTACTTCCAGTACGACGAGGCGCGCCACGAGCTGCGCGGCGAGCGCAGCGGCCAGGTCTACAAGCTGACCGACAAGGTCAATGTGAAAGTCGCGCGCGTGGACCTGGAATCGCGCAAGATCGACCTGGTGCTGGCGGAAAGCCAGGAAGCCATCCCGGCGCCGCTCGAGCGTGCGCGCCAGGCGGCGATCGAAGCGCTGGAGCCGAAGCCGCCGAAGAAGCGCAAGGCCAGGGGCGGGTCCGAGGCCGGCGCCGCGCCGGTGGAAGCGTCGCGCTACACCAGCACCGAAGACGAGGAAGCGGGCGCGGAAGAGGACGTGGTCTTCGTGCCGCCTCCGCGCGGCGCGCGCAAGCCTGCCGCCAAGACCGCCGCCAAGACCGCGGGCAAGACAGTAACCAAGAGTGCCGCCAAGAGCGCACCGAAAACCAAGGCGGAGGCCAAGACCCCCGCCGCCAAAACCAGCAGGAAGAAGAAGTAATACATGAAAAACAAAATGCTTTTCGGTTTCCACGCGGTGACCTCGCGGCTGCGCCACGAGGCCCAATCGGTGGAAGAGATCTTTGTCGACGCCGAGCGCAACGATGCCCGCATGAAGGCGCTGATCGCCAATGCGAAAGAGGCCGGCGTGCGCGTGATGCCGGTCGAGGCCGCGCGTCTCGACAAGATCACCGGCACCCGCCGCCACCAGGGCGTGATCGCCTTCGCCAGCCAGCTGGCGCTGGCGCGCAACCTGGACGAGCTGCTCGACGCCATCGAGGGTCCGCCGCTGCTGCTCATCCTCGACGGCATCACCGATCCGCACAACCTGGGCGCCTGCCTGCGCGTGGCCGACGGCGCCGGCGCGCATGCGGTCATCGTGCCGAAGGACCGCGCGGTCGGCCTGAACGCCACCGCGGCCAAGGTCGCCAGCGGCGCGGCCGAGAGCGTCCCCTACATCACGGTCACCAACCTGGCGCGCACCATGCGCGACCTGAAGGACCGCGGCATCTGGCTGATCGGCACTTCGGACGACGCCGACAAGGGCCTGTACGAAGGCGACTTCACCGGCCCCGTGGCGCTGGTGATGGGTTCGGAAGGCGAGGGCATGCGCCGCCTGACCCGCGAGACCTGCGACCTGCTGGTCAACATCCCGATGTTCGGCTCGGTCGAGAGCCTGAACGTGTCGGTCGCCTCGGGCGTCTGCCTGTACGAGGCGCGCCGCCAGCGCATCGCGCGCGAAGGCTGATTCGGCTCATCTGGAATTGGATCCCCGCCTGCGCGGGGATGACGTGCCTGGGCCAGCGGTGTATCTCACTGCTGGCCTCACTGCCGGCCTCACTGCCGGCCTCACTCTTCGCATTACGCTCACTCTTCAATACCCCTCCAGCCGGAAGACCGTCGTACGCCCCACTGGGGCCTACGACTTCCCGCGAAGGCGGGAACCCAAGTTCGTCCCGCCGCCGCGAACGTATCCTTCCCCGCAGCCCCAAGCAAACCCCCGCAACATACGCTACCATCATCGTTGGTTTGCGATTTTCCTTATTATGTTTTCCAACTTATTTGCCAATCTGCGTGGCGACATCCATAGCATCATCCAGCGCGACCCCGCCGCCCGCAACGGCTGGGAAGTCCTGACGTGCTACCCCGGCCTGCATGCCGTGATCATGCACCGCTGGGCGCATGCCTGCTGGAAGATGAACCTGAAGTGGATCGGCCGCTTCATTTCCTACGTCGCCCGCATCGTCACGGGCATCGAGATCCACCCCGGCGCCACCATCGGCCGCCGGGTCTTCATCGACCACGGCTTCGGCGTGGTCATCGGCGAGACCGCGGTGGTCGGCGACGACTGCACCATCTACCAGGGCGTCACCCTGGGCGGGACCACCCTGGTAGCCGGCACCAAGCGCCACCCGACGCTCGAGCGCGGCGTCATCGTCGGCGCCGGCGCCCAGGTGCTGGGCGCCTTCACGGTGGGCGAGTACGCCAAGATCGGCTCCAACGCGGTCGTCATCAAGCCGGTGCCGGGCGGCGCCACCGCCGTCGGCAACCCGGCCCACATCATCCGCAAGGAAGAGCAGTCGCGCAGCGCCCAGCTGTTCGCGGCCTACGGCGTCACGCCCAACGGCGACGACCCGCTCTCGAAGGCCCTGCGCGGCCTGATCGACCACGTGGCCCGCCAGGACGAGCAGATCGAACGCCTCACCAACACCATGCGCGAGGCCGGCCTGTGCTGTCCGAAGGTGGCCGAGGGTGATAAACTCGATTCCGAACAACTGAACCGACTGGTCGACTGAGGAATCGCATGACGAACGAAGTAACGGGCGCGGCCGACGCTGCCGCTACCCCTGCTGTGCTGGACCCGCAAGAAATCCGCGTGCTCGCGGTACTCGCCGAAAAAGAAGCGCTGACCCCCGACAACTACCCGATGTCGCTGAACGCGATCGTCAACGGCTGCAACCAGGTCTCGAGCCGCGACCCCATCATGCAGCTCACCGACGAGATGGTCCAGGACACCCTGCAGCGCCTGATCGAGAAGAAGCTGGTCAGCGCCATCTCCCAGGCCGGCGCGCGCGTGGTGAAGTACGAGCACCGCATGCGCATCAAGTGGACGCTGGAGCAGGACAAGGTGGCCGTGCTGGCGATCCTGATGCTGCGCGGCCTGCAGACCGCCGGCGAGATCCGCACCCGCACCGGCCGCCTGTTCGAGTTCAAGAGCGTGCAGGACGTCGAGACCGTGCTGCAGTTCCTGATCGACAAATCCCCGCCGCTGGTCGCACGCCTGGAGCGCGCGCCGGGCACCAAGGAGCCGCGCTACGGCCAGCTGCTGGGCGGCGAGATCACCGCCACCTACGAGGCGCCGAGCAGCGGCGCCGGGCTCGGCGGCGGCGGCGCCAGCCGCATCGGCCAGCTGGAACAGGAAGTTGCCGGACTGCGCGGCGAACTGGCCGAACTCAGGGCGCAGTTCGAGGCGTTTCGCCAGCAGTTCCAGTAACCGTTACTGGAACCGGATCCGTCGCGGCGTCGGCGAAGGTCAGCTCGACCATCGCCTCGTCGCTCCAGGCCGGCGTGGCGATCGGTACCTCGTACCATCCATGCCTCACCTTCAAGGGCAGCGCACGCCCGCCTTCGCGCAGCAGCGCTGCGCTGACGGGGCGGTCGGCCCTGTAGCTGAAGCCGGCGTTTCGCTTCGCGTCGAAGAAGCCGCACCAGTCGCTCCCCAGCAGCACGCCGTTGAGAAGCACTGCCTGGTAAAAGGGCATTTCCGCCTTCATGATCGCCACCCTGACCTTGCACTCGAGCCGGAGGTCGCCGAGCCGCCGCTGGTTGGCGGGCAAGCCGGCTGTGCGTACGTCGGGCGCGATCCGGTAAAGGCTGCGTTTCTGGTCCAGTTCCAGTTCGCTGTCGGAATCTTCCGCGGCCTGGCTGCGGGGAACCACGAAGCGGCCGCCGGCGTCGAGCGCCAGGGGTAGCGCGAAGCCGTCGCCGACCAGGCGCACGGCGGGCAGCAGCGGCGCCCGGGAATCGGCGTCGGTGCGGCGCGCCTCGACCACGAAGCGGAGCCGGTCGACCGCGGG
>DAMCRY010000164.1:0-8476 GCA_032115075.1 Massilia sp. | reverse complement strand
GCGCCGATGCCGTCCGCGTTGCCGGGGCGCTTGCCGCCCGCGACGGTGGTCACGGCGCCGTCGCGGCCGATGCGGCGGATGCGATCATTGTAGGTGTCGGCCACCCAGACGATGCCGGTGTCGTCCACGGCGAGTCCGATCGGGCCGTTGAAGCGGGCCGCGCGGCCCACGCCGTCGTTGTCGCCGCGGCTGCCGTCGCCGGCCAGGGTGGTCACCGTGCCGTCTTTCGAGATTCTCCGGATGGCGTGGTTGCCGGTATCGGCCACGTAGAGGTTGCCCTCGTGGTCGAAGGCGATGCTCGAAGGCGTGTTGAATGCCGCCGCCGTTCCCACGCCGTCCTTGAAGCCTTCGCTGCTGCCGGCGAAGGTCGCGACCGTGCCGTCGGGCGCGATGGTACGGATGCGGTTGGTGTCGCCGCCATCGGCGATGTAGATGTTTCCCTTGCTGTCGAGGGCGACGCCGAAGGGGTCGTCGAACCGGCTGGAGGCGACCGGGCCATCGAGGGCGCCCGGGATGCCGTCGCCGGCCAGCGTGGTGACGCGCGCCGGCCAGAAGGGCACGGTCTTCGCCGCCTTCGGTGTAAACACGGCGAGCGCGCCCGGCTGGCGCTCGATGGTGTCGGTGAAGTAGAGGACGGCGCCGGCAATGGCGACGCCCGCGCCCGCAAGCGCGGCGATGAGGATCTTTCGGTTCACGGGAACGGCTGGGTGGATTGCAGAGCCTGCAATCTTAGCCGATGACTGGAAGCCATGTTGCACGTAGGGTGGGCGGTTCTCGGATGGTCCGGCATCAGCACCATCGCATCGGTGTCGAACGGAGGGCGACTCCGCACCTGTTCTATGGCACGACGAAGTGCTGCGCGTATGTCGTCGTCACACGGGATGGGAGACGGCGGTGTGTCACGAGCGTAAAAAATAGATGGTGCCCGTCAGGGCGCGTCGATAATGAGGCATCGACGCATGGTATGGCGGTGTAGAAGGCCGATAGTGCGTCAGATCAAGCGGGAGTTGAACGCGTGGGCGAGAGACTCGCCCACCCTACGGTTTTCGTAGATATTCGAGTTCCTGGCTGACGGCTTGGTGGACGATCTCGCCCAGCGCCTCGTGCAGGCCTTCGCGCAGGTCGGCCGTGAAGGTCTCGAGCGTGCGCTGCATGGCGTCGGCCATGGCGTCGCGCACGCGCTGCTCGAGCACGAAGTCGACGCGGCCCTGGAGCTGCTGCAGCACGCGCTCGGTGACGCGGCGCTCCAGCACGCTCCATTCCTCGCCGGTCCAGCGCTCGGTGGCGCGGCGTTCCAGCTGTTCGGCAACCGGCTCGGGACCAGGCGGGAGCGCGGACGCGGCCTGTTCTGCCGCCGCGGCCGGGTCGGTGACGATCTCGGTAAGAACGGGGATGCTCGCGTCGAAAGCGGCGTTCTGGTTCATGATTGTCCTGCGACGAAGTGGGTCAGGGAATAGGACTGCTTCTTGTAGGCGACGTAGCGCTTGCGGCCCTCTGCGGCGTCCAGTTCGTCCGTCGAGATGATCTCGAACACGCGCGCGAAGCGGTCCACGTTGGCGGGCACGCGGCGGGTGAGGTTGACCAGCATCTCGTGGTGCGGCAGGGCCGACGTCTCATCGAAGGTGACGATGACCGGCGTCTGCGCCGCCAGCGGGTCGCCGGCCGGCACGTGCGGGATGAAGTCGGTGTCCGACACGGTCCACAGCGCGGCATCGAGCGCCTCGGCCTGGGCCGCATCCTCGGCCAGCAGCACGACCTTGGCCCTGGCGGAATAAGCCTTGCGCGCCAGGCGGCAGGCATAGGCGAGCTTGTCCGGGATGTTGGTGTGGAAGTCGACGCGTGTGCTCATGGTGCTCAACAATATAGAACGGGCGGCTGGAGGCCGCCCGGGAAAACATCAGCCGTTCATGCCGCTGTGGCGCAGCAGCGCGTCGATCGAGGGTTCGCGGCCGCGGAAGGCCTTGAACGATTCCAGCGCCGGACGCGAGCCGCCCACCGCCAGGATCTCGCGCTGGAAGCGCTTGCCGGTTTCGACCAGGTTGCCGACTTCGATGGCTTCCTCGAAGGCCGCGTAGGCGTCGGCGGACAGCACCTCGGCCCACTTGTAGCTGTAGTAGCCGGCCGCGTAGCCGCCCGAGAAGATGTGGCCGAAGGAGTGCTGGAAGCGGTTGAACGCCGGCGGAATCAGGACCGCGAACTGCTTGCGGATGTCGTCGATCAGCTCCTGCACGGTGCGCTCGCTGCGCGGGTCGAAATCGTAGTGCAGGTGCATGTCGATCAGCGAGAACTCGACCTGGCGCAGCGTCATCATCCCCGACTGGAAGTTCTTCGCCGCCGTCATCTTGTCGAACAGCGCGCGCGGCAGCGGTTCGCCGGTCTTGACGTGGGCGGTCATCTGCTGCAGCTTGTCCCACTCCCAGCAGAAGTTCTCCATGAACTGCGAGGGCAGCTCCACCGCATCCCATTCCACGCCCGAGATGCCGGACACCGACAGCTCCTCGACTTCGGTCAGCATGTGGTGCAGGCCGTGGCCGAATTCGTGGAACAGGGTGATGACTTCGTCGTGGGTGAACAGCGAAGGCTGCAGCTTGCCGTCCACCGTTGCCGGCGGCGTGAAGTTGCAGGTCAGGTAGGCGATCGGGGTCTGCACGATGCCGCCCGTGGTCAGGCGGCGGCCGCGCGCGTCGTCCATCCAGGCGCCCTGGTTCTTGCCTTCGCGGGCATACAGGTCGAGGTAGAACTGACCGACCAGCTGGCCGTCACGCTCGATGCGGAAGAAGCGCACGTCCGGGTGCCAGACCGGCGCGTCGTCCGGCTTGATCCGCACCGAGAACAGGCCCTGGATGACGTCGAACAGGCCCTGCACCACCTTCGGCTCGGGGAAGTATTCCTTCACTTCCTTCTCGGAGAAGGCGTAGCGCTGTTCGCGCAGCTTTTCGGAAGCGTAGGCCACGTCCCAGGACTGCAGCTCCTCGATGCCCAGCTCGTCCCGGGCGAAGGTGCGCAGCTCTTCCAGGTCCTTCTCGGCGAAGGGGCGGGCGCGCCTGGCCAGGTCTTCGAGGAACTCGACCACGTGCTGGGGGCTCTCCGCCATCTTCGGCACCAGCGAGACCTCGGCGAAGTTGGCGTAGTCGAGCAGTTGGGCCTCCTCGTGGCGCAGCTGCAGCAGCTTGACGATGTTCTGGGTGTTGTCCCACTCGGCGCTCTTGCTGAACATGGCGCCGGCGTCCGAGGCCTTGGTGCTGCTTGCGCGGTAGATGGTCTCGCGCAGCGCGCGGTTGTCGCAGAACTGCAGCACCGGGTAGTAGGACGGGAAGTGCAGGGTGAACTGCCAGCCGGCCTTGCCGTCGCGTTCGGCGCTGGCGCGGGCGGCGGCCTTGACGTCGTCCGGGATGCCGCTCAGTTCTTCTTCCGATTCGACCAGCAGCTTGTAGTCGTTGGTCGCGTCCAGCACGTTCTGCGAGAAGCGGGTGGACGTTGCGGACTGCTGTTCCTGGATCTCGGCGAAGCGCTGCTTCTTATCCTCCGGCAGTTCGGCGCCGCCCAGGCGGAAGTCGCGCAGCGCGTTCTCGACGATGCGCTTGCGCGCCGGGCTCAGGCTGTCGTACTCGCTGCTGGCGCGGAGCATCTTGTACTTGGCGAACAACGCCTCGTTCTGGCCGATCGAGGTCCAGAACTCGATGACCTTCGGCTGGTTCTCGTTATAGGTGGCGCGCAGCTCGGGCGTGTCCGCCACGTGGTTCAGGTGGTTGACCACGCCCCAGGCGCGGCCCAGGCGCTCGGTGGCTTCCTCGAGGGGCACGACGAAGTTATCCCACGTGACCGTGTCGCTGGGGGCTTCCAGCCGTGCGACCACGTCGGCCGCTTCCTTGATCAGCTGCTCGATGGCCGGCGTGACGTGTTCCGGCTTGAACAGGTCGAAGCGCGGCAGGCCGGAGAAGTCGAGAAGGGGATTGCTGGTGTCGATGGTCATGGCATTCCTTTTGGGTTCAGGCCACGCCAGGCTTCGGTTCCATTCCCGAGGCCTGGCCCGGCACGATTTGGCTGCTGGAGTGGACCCGTTCGGCCGACTCCAGGGTGTTCATCAACAGCATGGTGATCGTCATCGGACCGACGCCGCCCGGCACCGGGGTGATGTGCGAAGCGACTTCGCGCACGCCCGCGTAGTCCACGTCGCCGCACAGCTTGCCGGCGTCGTCGCGGTTCATGCCGACGTCGATCACGACCGCGCCCGGCTTGACCATGTCGGCGGTCAGGGTATTGCGGCGGCCGACGGCTGCGACCACGACGTCGGCCTGGCGGGTGTACAGGCCCAGGTCCGGCGTCGCGCTATGGCAGATGGTGACGGTGGCGTTGGCTTGCAAGAGCAGCAGGGCCATCGGCTTGCCGACGGTATTCGAACGGCCGATCACGACGGCGTGCTTGCCGCGCAGGTCGATGCCGGTGGTCTCGATCAGCTTCATGCAGCCGTACGGCGTGCAGGGGCGGAAGCCCGGCAGGTTGGCGACCAGTTCGCCGGCCGACAGCACCGAGTAGCCGTCGACGTCCTTGCTGGTGGCGATCGCCTCGATGACCTTGCTCGGGTCGATGTGCTTCGGCAGCGGCATCTGCACTAGGATGCCGTGGATGCTCGGGTCGGCGTTCAGGGCGGCGATACGGTCGAGCAGGGCCTGCTCGCTCAGGTCGGCGTCGTACTTTTCCAGCACCGAGTGGAAACCGACGTCGCCGCAGGCCTTCACCTTGTTGCGGACGTAGACGTGGCTGGCCGGATCCTCGCCGACCAGGATCACGGCCAGGCCGGGCTGGCGGCCGCCGGCGGTCAGCCTGGCGGCGCGCTCGGCGATTTCGCCGCGCAGTTGTTGGGAAAGGAGGACTCCGTCGATGTTCTGGGCTGGCATATTCGGCTCACGGCTAGGCAAAAATGAAATTATAAGGCCCAGGCTTCATATCGCGCGCCGCGACGGGCAAAGCATTGTCATATTTATTCGGTAGCTGTGCCAAAGGTGAGAACGGCATTCGGCCGCTCCGTTATAGGATGGCCGTAGGGTGCACGGCTGTGCCGTGCGCGCGTCCAGGGAGCCGGCGGGGAGAGGCGGCGCGTGTGTTCGTCCCATGGTTGGACGCGCGGCCGGCCGCCCTGCGAAATGTGCACCTGCAGCATAAGATTTCATACTATGAAATAGCATATCGCAATTTGAAAAAGGCAAACTCCGCTGGTAGAATCGAACGGTTTATTTTCAGATATTTGAAATTTCACCATACGCCGCCAGCCATGACAGGGATCGGGTGGGGCGCAAATCTCAAGGAGACGCATTAATGTCAGCTCAACTCGACCAGTTGACGGCGCAAGCTGCCAACGACCCGGACACGCTCGAAACCCAGGAATGGCTGGACGCGCTGGAAGCGGTGATCGAACATGAAGGTACCGAGCGCGCGCACTACCTGATGGAGCGCATGGTCGACCTGGCGCGCCGCCGCGGCGCCCACATCCCGTTCTCGAGCAACACCGCCTACGTGAACACCATCCCGGCGCACCTGAACGTGAACTGCCCCGGCAACCTCGAATACGAAGAGCGCCTGCGCTCGTGGATGCGCTGGAACGCGATGGCGATGGTGGTCAAGGCCAACCGCGCCGACGGCGACCTGGGCGGCCACATCTCCTCGTTCGCCTCGCTGGCGAACATGCTGGGCATCGGCTTCAACCACTTCTGGCACGCCCCGACCGAAGAGCACGGCGGCGACCTGCTGTACATCCAGGGCCACTCCTCGCCGGGCATCTACGCGCGCGCCTTCCTGGAAGGCCGCATCACCGAAGAGCAGCTGCTGAACTTCCGCCGCGAAGTCGACGGCAAGGGCCTGTCGTCCTACCCGCACCCGAAACTGATGCCGGACTTCTGGCAGTTCCCGACCGTCTCGATGGGCCTGGGTCCCTTGATGGCGATCTACCAGGCGCGCTTCCTGAAGTACCTGCACGCGCGCGGCATCGCCAAGACCGACAACCGCAAGGTCTGGGTCTTCTGCGGCGACGGCGAGATGGACGAGCCGGAATCGATGGGCGCGATCGGCATGGCCGCGCGCGAGCGTCTCGACAACCTGGTCATGGTCGTCAACTGCAACCTGCAGCGCCTGGACGGCCCGGTGCGCGGCAACGGCAAGATCATCCAGGAACTCGAAGCGGACTTCCGCGGCGCCGGCTGGAACGTCGTCAAGGTCATCTGGGGCTCGCAGTGGGACGCCCTGCTGTCGAAGGACAAGGACGGCATCCTGCAGCGCGTGATGATGGAAACCGTCGACGGCGAGTACCAGAACTACAAGGCCAAGGATGGCGCCTACGTGCGCAAGCACTTCTTCGGCAAGCATCCGGAGCTGCTGAAGATGGTCGCCAACATGAGCGACGACGACATCTGGCGCCTGACCCGCGGCGGCCACGATCCGCACAAGATCTACGCCGCGTTCAAGAACGCCCAGGAGAACAAGGGCACCCCGACCGTGCTGCTGGTGAAGACCGTCAAGGGCTTCGGCATGGGCAAGTCGGGCGAGGCGCGCAACACCGCGCACCAGACCAAGAAGCTGGACGACGCCGCGATCCGCGAGATGCGCGACCGCTTCAACATCCCGATCCCGGACGACAAGCTGGCCGAGATCCCGTTCTTCAAGCCCTCCGACGATTCGCCGGAAATGCAGTACCTGCACGAGCGCCGCAAGGCCCTGGGCGGCTACCTGCCGCAGCGCCGCGCCAAGGCCGACGAGAACCTGGTGGTGCCTCCCTTGGCGTCCTTCAAGGCCGTGCTCGAGCCGACCGCGGAAGGCCGCGAGATCTCGACCACGCAATCGTACGTGCGCGTGCTCACCAGCCTGCTGAAGGACCAGAGCATCGGCCAGCGCATCGTGCCGATCCTGGTCGACGAATCGCGTACCTTCGGCATGGAAGGCCTGTTCCGCCAGATCGGCATCTTCAACCAGCAGGGCCAGCTGTATGAGCCGGTCGACCGCGACCAGGTGATGTACTACCGTGAAGACAAGGCCGGCCAGATCCTGCAGGAAGGTATCAACGAAGCGGGCGGCATGAGCTCGTGGATCGCCGCGGCGACCTCGTACTCGTCGAACAACCGCACGATGATCCCGTTCTACACCTTCTACTCGATGTTCGGGATGCAGCGTGTGGGCGACCTGGTCTGGCTGGCGGGCGACATCCGTGCGCGCGGCTTCCTGATGGGCGGCACCGCCGGCCGCACCACGCTGAACGGCGAAGGCCTGCAGCACGAGGACGGCCACAGCCACATCATCGCGGCCACGGTCCCGAACTGCATGCCCTACGACCCGACCTTCGGCCACGAAGTCGCGGTGATCATCCAGGACGGCCTGCGCCGGATGGTGCAAGAACAGGAAGACGTGTTCTACTACATCACCATCATGAACGAGAACTACGCGCATCCGGGCCTGAAGCCGGGCCAGGAAGAGGGCATCCTCAAGGGCATGTACCTGCTCCAGGAAGGCGCTGCGATCGAAGGCGGCAAGGACAGCGCGAAGCGCGTCCAGCTGATCGGCTGCGGCACCATCCTGCGCGAGTCGATCTTCGCCGCCGAGCTGCTGAAGAACGACTGGGGCGTCGATGCGGACGTGTGGTCGGCCCCGTCGCTGACGCTGCTGGCGCGCGACGGCCAGGACGCCGAGCGCTGGAACATGGTCAACCCGGATGCCGAACAGCGCGTGCCGTACGTGACCTCGCTGCTGCAGAACACCGCCGGCCCGATCATCGCGACCACCGACTACATGCGCCTGTTCGCCGAGCAGATCCGCGCCTTCATGCCGAAGGACCGCACCTACAAGGTGCTGGGCACCGACGGCTTCGGCCGCTCGGATTCGCGCGTCAAGCTGCGCGAGTTCTTCGAGGTGAACCGTTACTATGTCACCGTGGCGGCGCTGCGCGCACTGGCGGACGAAGGGAAGATCGACCGCGCGGTCGTGACCCAGGCGATCCAGAAGTACGGCATCGATCAGAACAAGCCGAATCCCGTGACCCAGTAATGCTCGCACCGTCGCTCCCGCGCAGGCGGGAGCCCAATTTTGCTCGCATAGCCACCGCGGTCGATCGACCGGCGGCGGCACCAAACTTGGATCCCCGCCTGCGCGGGGATGACGGTTCTGAAGCCAACTCGAATAAAAATTTGGAGCTAACACTATGAGCATTGTGGAAGTCAAAGTCCCCGATATCGGCGACTTCAAGGAAGTCGAAGTCATCGAACTGATGGTCAAGCCGGGCGACACGATCAAGGTCGACCAGTCGCTGGTGACCGTCGAGTCGGACAAGGCCAGCATGGAAATCCCGTCGAGCCATGCCGGCGTCGTGAAAGAAATCAAAGTGAAGGTCGGCGACAAGGTTGCCGAAGGTTCGCTGGTGCTGCTGCTCGAGGAAGCCGGCGGCGCCGCCGAAGCGCCTGCTGCTGCTCCTGCAGCCGCGCCTGCCGCCGCTGAA
>DAMCRY010000163.1:0-8503 GCA_032115075.1 Massilia sp. | reverse complement strand
AACAATTGCTGCGCATTGCAATCAGGGCCATCCATAGCGGATGATGACAGCGCCATGCAAAACGGGGCAGGCGCACGTGGCGCCTGCCCCGTCAGGGGAAAGCCGCGGCCCGCGTCGCGGACCGCGATCCGGCGATTCCCGCTCAGGCGGTCTTCGCGACGCGCACCTGGGCGGCCTTCACCGGGTTCACGTCCGAGTTCGCGACGCCCGCTTCCATCCCTTCCGGCACGGCCGGGGTCGGGAGGCGCTGCGCCTTGTTGCCCGGCACGGCGTTCGAGATCAGCTCGTGCATGCGGGTCGCGGTGCGGTCCCACGAGGTGCCGGCCACGACTTCGCGCATGCGCTTGGCCATGGCGGCCTTCTCGCCTTCGTTCAGGGCCAGCATGCGCTCGCAGGCGGCGATGTACTGTTCCGGGGTTTCGGCGATCGCGACCACGTCGCCGTAGGGCACGACCACGTCGGTGATCGGGGTCGAGACCGACGGCAGCTCGGCGGCCATGTACTCGAGCACCTTGGTCGGGCTGATGAACTTGGTCGAGTCGTTCATCGCGAACGGCAGCAGGCAAACGTCCCAGCCGGCCAGGAACTTGGGCAGCTGCTCGTAGGTGCGCTGGCCCATGTAGTGCACGTTCGGCTGCTTCGGCAGCGTGGCCGGATCGATCTTCACGACCGGGCCGACCAGCACGATGTTCCAGTCCGGATGCGCGTCGGCCATCGCCGACACCAGGTCGACGTCGAAGCGCTCGTCGATCACGCCGTAGAAGCCGAGGCGCGGATGCGGAATGTGGGCCTGGTCGGGGTGGGAGATGTCGCGGTCCTGGGCCTGGCGGAAGTGCTTGGCGTCGACGCTGCTCGAGAAGCAGTGCGCGTTGGCGTGGCGGTCGCGCTTCGACTGGTACAGGCTCGGGCCGCCGGTGAAGACAACGTCGGCCATGTTCAGGAGCGCGCTTTCGCGCTGCAGCAGCTGCTTCGGCGCGTTCTTGAACATCGCCAGTTCGTCCATGCAGTCGTAGACGATCTTCGACGGGTTCAGGCCTTGCAGCAGCGGCAGGGCCATCGGGGTGTAGAACCACACCACCGGCTGCTCGCCGCGCGGGACGAGGTCGGCCAGCAGGGTCTGCAGGGTCGGGATCTGGTCGTCATGGAAGCCAGGCGCGTGAATCGCGGTATGCGGCTGGCACACCGTGATGTTCGGCGCGACGTCCGTTTTCTTCAGGTATGCCTGGCCTTCGCTGTACACCGGTTCCTCGACAAACACGATTCGGTAGTGTTCCGCCAAACGGGTCATCAAGTGTTGGGGACGCTGGAAGACAAAATCCCAACGCAGGTGGCAAAACACGATCAAGGTCGGCATATTCATTTCCTTTCGCCTTCGTGGCGCTATTTTGTTGGCAAAGCCTGGCAGTTTTTCTCTCGATGCCAGTTCCCGGCGACGCACACGGCGGGCCGGATTCCGGAATCGTAACATGCAAATTTCCCAATATTTTCATTTATGCATTGCAATATTTGCAATGGGAAACATCCGATGCATGCGTGAACCGCTGTTGTCATAGGGAGGACGATATGGATGAGCAGCGCGTGTAAGGCCCGTCCTACATCCATACAGGAAAATCCACTACGAAATTTTTGCCTGATTTTTACCGTGCCCGAGCGTCGCGGACCGCGGCCGGGCGCATGCCCGGGAGCCGCCCACGCTCGGCAGGAGGCGGGGCCAGGCGCGGGCATGGAAGGCCCGGCGCCTGACGAGGGTGGGTAGGAAACGGCCGCCGGCCGGGCCGGGATCAGTCCTGCCGGTAGGGTTCGGCGCCCTCGGCGTGGCCGTCCTCGCTGAAGCCGGTCTCGACCGACACGCCCTCGAGGCCGAGCGCCAGCAGGGCGTCGCACAGGTTGTCGACTTCCTGGCCGAGGTCGGCCGCCAGGTCGACCGCGGTGTCGACGCTACCCCATGGCTGGCCGCCGTCCAGCGCGTACAGGTTCACTCGCAGCAGGATGTGCTCGCCGGCGTCCAGCGGCGCGACCGCCGCATGCACCTGGTCGGCTTCCAGTCCGCGCTCGGCCAGGGTGCGCGCCACGTCCGACAGGGTCGACAGCGTGGTCAGCTCGGCCACGCCCTGCTCTTTCGCGCCGTAGAACAGGTCCTGGTAGAGGAAGTCGACGTGCACCCGCTCGGGGTCGGCCGCGAGGCAGCGGCGCACCAGCGGCGCCACCTTGAAGGTCCAGGCGCGGTAGCGGGTCTCGCGCGCGGCATACCAGGCGTCGGCGCCGGCCTCGTCGGCCGGAACCGCATAGAAGGGATCGTCCGTGCGCTTGAGCGAGAAGCCGAGCAGGAAGCGCAGCTCCATCGCCGACTCGTCGGGGGCGAAGCGCTCGCCGCTCCAGCCGCGGATGCTGGCCTCGATGGTCGGCGCCGGCTGCGGCTTCTTCTCGAGCAGCGAAGCGGCCGCCTCGCGCAGCATCTCCTGCAGGGTCGAGAAGGCCACGTGGTCGACCTCGGCCAGGTCGTAGGCGTGCTGGACCAGCACCACCCGGCCGCTCTCGCCTTCCAGTCCGGCGCCGTGGAAGCTTCCGGCCAGTTCCTCGAAGGCCTCGGGGTCCTGGAAGGTCTCCTGCGCCACCAGCCCGCCCGGGCTGCGCACGAACAGCGGAATCAGGAAGGCGTCGATCTCGTACTCGGCGCCGTCCGGACCCTGGCCTCCATTGCGGCGCAGGCGCAGGGTGGCGGCCTCCTCCTCGATGCGGCCGCGCAGCAGGCGGCAGGCTTCGGGGTCGGTGAAGCGCGCGGTCTCGATCGCCTCGTACAGGGCTTCGTCGCGCTTCTTGCGCAGCAGCTTGCGCACCGCGGCGAGCAGCTCTTCCTCGCGTTCGTCCTGCGTGCCGAAGCCGGGCTCCTCCTCGCGCTCGGCGATGGCCAGGGCCAGGTCGGCCAGTTCCTGGGCCTGGCTCGCGGCATCGGGCTCGCGCGGATTGTTGGATGTGCGGGGCAGCGGGCGCTTGTTTCTTGGCATGGTGATGGTTCGGTAACGGTGGAAGCGCCATGTTAGCGCATTGGCAGCACGGGAGCGCGTGCCAGCGGCATGTCGGGATACACATTCTCCTGTGAAGGCGCCGGCCGGGATGTTATGCTTCGGGCAAAACAACAACCAGGAATGCAGCGCGATGCTCGACAAATTCTTCAGGCTCACCGAGAGCGGTACCAATGTTCGGACCGAACTGATGGCCGGCCTCACCACCTTCCTGACGATGGTGTACATCATCTTCGTCAACCCGTCCATCCTCGGCGACGCCGGCATGCCCAAGGAATCCGTGTTCGTCGCCACCTGCCTGGTGGCGGCCTTCGGCACCGCGCTGATCGGCCTGTACGCCAACTACCCGATCGCGATGGCACCCGGCATGGGCCTGAACGCCTACTTCTCCTACGCCGTGGTGCTGGGCATGGGCATCGCCTGGCAGGCCGCGCTCGGCGCGGTGTTCATCTCGGGCTGCCTGTTCATCGTGGTCACCCTGCTCGGCCTGCGCGGCATGATCGTCAACGGCATCCCGCGTTCGATGCGGGTGGCGATCACGGTCGGCCTCGGGATGTTCCTGGCCCTGATCGCGCTGAAGAACGCCGGCATCGTGGTGGCCAACGAAGCCACCCTGGTCAAGGCCGGCGACCTGCACCAGCCGGCCGCCATCATGGCGGTGATCGGCTTCCTCGCGATCGTCGCCCTCGACCGCCTGAAGGTGCGCGGCGCGATCCTGATCGGCATCGTGCTGGTCACCGTGCTGTCCTTCTTTTTCGGCGGGAATACCTATAAAGGCATCTTCTCGGCGCCGCCGAGCATCGAGCCGACCCTGTTCCAGCTCGACATCCCGGGCGCGCTGTCGGCCGGGATCCTGAACGTGGTGCTGGTGTTCTTCCTGGTCGAGCTGTTCGACGCCACCGGCACCCTGATGGGCGTGGCGCGCCGCGCCGGCCTGCTCGTGGAGGGCAAGATGGAGCGCCTCAACAAGGCCCTGCTGGCCGACAGCGGCGCCATCGTCGCCGGCAGTGTGCTGGGCACCTCGAGCACCACCGCCTACCTGGAAAGCGCGTCGGGCGTGCAGGCTGGCGGGCGCACCGGCCTGACCGCGCTGACGGTGGCGGTGCTGTTCCTGGCCTGCCTGTTCATCGCGCCGCTGGCCGGCGTGGTCCCGCCCTACGCCACCGCGCCGGCCCTGCTGTTCGTGGCCTGCCTGATGCTGAGCGACCTGGGCGACGTCGACTGGGGCGACTCGACCGAGAGCATCCCGGCCGCCGTGACCGCGCTCGGGATGCCCTTCACCTTCTCGATCGCGGAAGGCATCGCCTTCGGCTTCATCACCTATGCGGCGCTCAAGCTCCTGACCGGCCGCGCGCGCGAAGTGGCGCCGGTGGTCTGGGTGATCGCGGCCCTGTTCACGTTCAAGATCGTGTATGTGGGCACCTGAGTCGGCACCTGCGCCGGCACCTGAGGCCGCGCGAAGCTCTTGCGTAAAACATCGTTAAACTCGGGTTAAATGTGTCCCAAAGCATCGCTTCGCGCTGCCTTTGGGATACAATGTCGCCGATCTTGCAGAACACAGGCGGGTACCCGATGCAAATGAACAAACTCTCCCTGCTGGCATTGGCCCTCTGCGCCGCGCATGGCGCGGCCAGCGCCGACGACGATCTGCCGCAGGTCGGCAACGTCCATGCGCCGATCACCGTGGCGCTGCCCAAAATCCCCGAAGGCGGCTGGTTCACCTCGGCCGAACTGGGGGCGATCACGACCTCCGGCAACACCAAGGGCACCTCGGTGACGGGCAAGATCGACGCCCGCCACGAAACGGCGCGCTGGAGCCACGAGTTCGTGGTCAGCGGCTTCTTCAAGGAAGACGAGTACGAGGACGACGAGGGCAATTCCCAGCGCAGCAAGTCGGCCGAGCGCTTCGCCGCCTCGGCCAAGGCCTCGCTCAAGCTGCTCGGCGCCGGCAAGCGCGCCTTCATCCTCGGCTCCCACGTCAACGACCGCTTCGGCGCCTACACCCGCTATTCCTCGCTTTCGATCGGTCACGGTTCGCAGTGGCTGAACGAGCCCGACAAGACGCTCGACGTCGAGATCGGTCCGGGCTATTTCGCGGGCGAGCGCGACACCGGCGAGGACGAGAGCGGCCTGACGGTGCGCGGCGCGGCCCAGTTCCGCTGGAAGCTCAGCCCCTCGGCCTTCTTCGCCCAGACCGTCAGCGTCGAGAAAGGCACCTCGAACACCCACTCGGTGGCCGAGACTTCGCTCAGCACCAAGATCAATTCGACCATGCAGATGAAAGCCGGCTTCAGCGCGCGCAACGACACCAGCGTCACGCCCGGCAAGAAGAACACGGATACGCAGACCTCGCTGACGATGGTCTACTCGTTCTGAGTCCCCTGGCCATGCCCGGCGGCCACTGCGGCGCCGGGCATGGCCTTTCCTTCTACGGCGCCGCCAGGGCGGGCCGTCCCTTCCCCACCATCAGCAACGCCAGCAGGCTGAGCAACGCGGCCGCCGTCAGGTAATACCCCACCCAAGCCAGGCCATGGTTGGTGGCCAGCCAGGTCGCGATGTACGGCGCCAGCGAGGCGCCCAGGATACCGGCGAAATTGAAGGTCAGCGAGGCGCCGGTATAGCGCACCGCCGGCGGGAACAGCTCGGCCAGCAGGGTGCCGAGCGGACCGTAGGTGAAGCCGACCAGGCACATCCCCGCGATCATGAACACTGCCGCCGATGCCAGGGTGCCGGCGCCGAACAGGGGGCCGAACAGCAGGCCGAAGACCGCGATCGCCACGCTCACCAGGATCATCGCCGTGCGGCGCCCATAGCGGTCGGCCAGCAGGGCCGAGGGCGGGATGGTCAGCGCGAAGAACACCACCGCCACCAGCTGCAGGGTCAGGAAGGCCTGGCGCGAGAAGCCGAGCCGCGCCGTGCCCCAGCTCAGCGCGAACACCGTCATCAGGTAGAACACCACGAAGGTGGCCAGCGCCACCAGGGTGCCGAGCACCAGTTCGCGGCGGTGTTCGCGCAGCACGGTGAGCGCCGGCACCTTGACCCGCTCGTTGCGGTCGATGACCTTCTGGAAGTCCGGGGTCTCGGTGATCTTCAGGCGCACGTACAGGCCGACCACCACCAGCAATGCGCTGGCCAGGAAGGGGATGCGCCAGCCCCAGGCGAAGAAGGCCTCGTCCGGCATGAACTGGCCGAGCAGCAGGAAGGTGCCTCCCGAGAGGAAGAAGCCGAGCGGCGCGCCGAGCTGCGGGAACATGCCGTACCAGGCGCGTTTGCCCGGCGGGGCGTTCTCGGTGGCGAGCAGCACCGCCCCGCCCCACTCGCCCCCCAGGCCCAGGCCCTGGCCGAAGCGGCACAGGGCGAGCAGCAGCGGCGCGGCGGTGCCGATCGCGGCATAGGTCGGCAGCAGGCCGATCAGGATGGTCGAGATGCCCATGGTGAGCAGGGCCGCGACCAGCGTGGCCTTCCTGCCGATACGGTCGCCGAAGTGGCCGAACACGGCCGAGCCCACCGGGCGCGCGAAGAAGGCGATCGCGAAGGTCGCCAGCGACTGCAGGGTGGCGGCGGCCGGGTCGGCGGACGGGAAGAACAGCCGCGGGAACACCAGCACCGCGGCGGTGGCGTAGATGTAGAAGTCGTAGAACTCGATGGTGGTGCCGATCAGGCTCGCGAACAGGACGGTGCGCGGCTTGTTGGCCGGCTGGACAGGACTGCCTGCGCTCATGCGCCGCCCGCCTGGGCCAGCGCCACCCGCACCTCGTCGGCGGACACCGGGCGGACCACGCGCGCCACTTCCTGGCCATCCTTCAGCACGACCACGGTGGGCCACAGCTTGATGCGGAAGGAGCGGCCCAGCGGCCGCCCGGGGCCGTCCTCGACCTTGATGTGGCGGACGGACGCGCCGCCGGCCAGGCCCTCCCTGATCAGCGGTTCGGCGGCGCGGCAGTAGCCGCACCAGTTGGCGCCGAAATCGAGGACGACGACGCCCGGCAGCGCGTCGATCGCGCTGCGTTCGGGCTGGGCGGTTTCGTAAGTCATGCGGATGCTCCTCCATAATGCCGGTATGGCAAGGGTACATCAAAATCCCCTGCCGCTGCCAGCACCGGGCGGCGGCGCCCGCCCCGCCTACTCAGTGCGCATGCCCGCCTCCTTCCGCGCAGTGGACCGGCTCTTCGCGGCAGAAGCGTTCCTGCGCCGCCAGCGCCTGGCGCCGCGCTTCCAGCTGCTGCGGCGTGCGCGCCGGCGCCAGGATCTCGTCCACCGTGATCACGCGGCCGTTCTTGACCACGTACTGCACGGCGGCGGCGGCGCGGATGTCGGCCAGCGGATCGCCGCGCACCACCAGCAGGTCGGCCAGCTTGCCCTCCTCCACCGTGCCGAGGTCCTTGCCGACGAAGGCGATGCGCGCCGCGTCCCGCGTCACCGACTGCAGCGTGGCCAGGTTGCCGCGCACCAGGGCGGCCCCGCGCATGTTCAGGTGCAGCGAGATCCCCGGCACCACCAGCGGCGAGTCGGTGCCGTTGGCCACCAGGGCGCCGGCGGCCGCCACCTTGGCCTGCTGGGTGGCGTCGTTGACGATGGTGGCGATCTGGGCGGCGGTGGGCGGCTGCGCGTTCTGCAGGCCCGTCACGAAGTTCGGCGGCACCAGCACGAAGCGCGGGTCGGTGACGATGCCGGGATCGAGCCCGGCCAGGGCGCTGGCGGAAAACAGGGTGTCGATCAGGTTGAAGCGGCCCTTGCCGTAGACGTCGGCGGCGTCCTGGTAGGTGATCCCGCGCGCGAACGACTTCGACCAGCCGTAGCCCATGCGCTGGGTCGCCGACAGGTGGGTGGTGCCGGCCAGGCCGGTGGCCGCGCCCGGCTGCACCATGTGGGTTCCGCTCGGGACCTTCAGGTCGAGTGCGCCCTGCGCGATGCGCTCCATGATCGGGATCGGCGCCCGCACGTAGCTCTTCAGGAAGTCGGCGTCCATGCGCTTGGCCTTGGCGATTTCGATGTCGGCCACTTCCGGCGTGCGCAGGGTGCGCGCGAAGCTGTAGAACAGGCGGTTGCCCTCCCACAGCGGCGGCGACAGGAACAGGCGCGGGCCCAGCAGGTTGCCGGCTTCCAGCGCTACGCGCAGCTCCAGGCTCTGGTGCAGCGGCCCGGCCACCGACTGGGCGCTGGTGATCCCGTAGGACAGCATCAGCTGGCCGATCTGGCCGAACTGGCCGCCCTGGTACAGGGTGAGCGGATGCAGGTGGGTCTCGATCAGGCCCGGCATCACGGTCAGGCCGCTGGCGTCGACCACGCGCACGCCGCCGCCATGCCGGCTGTCGCTGTGCGGCGCGACCGACACGATGCGGTTGCCCTCGACCACGATGTCGACGTCGTGGCGCAGGCTGTCGCCGACACCGTCCCACAGGGCGCCGGCGTGGATCAGGGTGCGCCCCTGCGGAATGGCCTGGCGCCAGGTCAGCGTCACCGGCACGTCGCGCGCGCCG
>DAMCRY010000162.1:0-8567 GCA_032115075.1 Massilia sp. | reverse complement strand
ACCGGCCTGCCGGCGCCGCGCCATTACTGCTACCCGAGCGGCGCCTACGACGCCGGCGCGGCGGCGGTGCTGGCCGAGCGCAAGGTGGCCTCCGCCACCACCTGCGTGCCGGGACTGGTGGACGGCGCCACGGCGCCGGACTGCTACTACCTGCCGCGCTTCCTCGACGGCGAAAACATCCATCCGCTCGAATTCCAGGCGGAACTCAGCGGCTTCTCGGAATTCCTGCGCCGCCTCCTGAAACGGACGCCGTCAAACGGCTACCGGGCGTGAGTCCGGCAGGGCGCGCGCCCAGGCCTGCTGGCGCGCCTTGCCCCACACGATCATGTAGTTCTTCGGCATGTACTTCCCCTCTTCGTATAGCTGCCTGCGGGTGGGCGAGGTGGCCAGCGCATTCCTGAGCGCGTCGCCGCCGGCTTCCAGGAACAGCAGCCAGGCGCCGCCCGCCTGCGGCACCGCGCGCAGGTAGGCCAGGCGCGGGCTGACCTGCTCCAGCGCCGGGTCGTAGAACCAGCTGCCGGCGATCATGCCGCGCACGTCCGGATGCAGCGCGTACAGCTCCACGCAGCAGCGGTAGCATTCGATGCGGCCTTCCTCGCCGAACAGCGCGCGCATGAACGTGTGCGCATGGATTTCGAAGAAGGGGCGGTAGCCGCCCAGCGTCGCGATCATGGCGGCGTTGCGCAGCCAGCCGAGCGGGCCGCCGCGCAGCAGCACCGAACGCGGAATCCCGCAGCGCGGATCGATCAACTGGCAGCCGGCGACGTAGAGGCGCAGGGTGGCGATGCCGAATTCCTTCTGGAACAGGTCGTGGCCGAGGTCGAGCCACTCAAGCGTTGCGTCGCCGTCGGCGGCGATGCGCCGGAACTGGGCCAGCTGTTGCGCCTGGACGCGGGTCGGCAGGCGTGCGAGGTCCGGGCCGGCGAGGGTGCGCAGCAGGCGCTGGCAAAGAGCGGCGCGCAGGAAGGCGCGCACGGCGGCGGCGCCTTGCTCCCGCACCGCATCCACCAACTGCCGCGCCTCCCGGGGGAAGACTTTATAGGCATCGTAGCGGCCGATGCGCGCGGCTTGGTCGAGGAAATCGTCGAGGCGGGCGAGGGTGGTGGCGCCCGGTTGCGCCAGCAGCCGGTCGCGCGTGGCCGTGGCCGCCAGCCTGATCTCATCGGTATCCATGGTGCATCCTTGTCCTATTAACTTCTGGAAACTACTCGAAAAACAAGGCGCTATTCTTACATAGCTTGCAAGCGCCGGTCCGCACGGCACAATTGCCAACTCGAAAATAAAAAGGCCGCTTGCGCGGCCTTTTCGTCATGCGGTCGAACTCTCGGATTACAGCGCCGACTCGTAGGCGCCGATATCGATGGTCTTGACCGTGGAGCGGGTAGAGCCCGAGGCGTTGTGCTTGTACACGGCGCCCGGCTTGAGCGAGACGCCGGTCGAGGCATAGCCCGGGGTCGTGCCGGCGTTTACCACCAGCGAGGCGGTCGGACGCAAGTCCCATTTCGCGCGGTCGGCGAAGGCCGGGGCCAGCGAACGGTAGTTGGTCTTCTCGGTCGGACCGCTCTGGTTGGTCACGGTGCCGGTGCCGCCAAAAATATTGTTTTGCAGGTAGACCTTCTTGGTCACGGCGCTGCTGACCAGCACGAAGGTGCCGCGCGAGCTGTCGTCGTTCAGGAAGGTATTGTTGACGACGTACAGGTTGTGGCCCGGATTGCTCGCGCCTTCCATGCCGTAGGCCACCATGCCCGGATTGTTGTGCGAGGCCGGCTGGTGGATCACGTTGCCGATGATGTAGGAGGTACCGGCGTTCGGCAGGTCGATCTCGTAGCTCGGCTTGCCGCTGGCGGTGCTGCCGGTCTGGCCTGCCGGGGTGCTCGAGAAGCGGTTGTAGGCGATCGTGTTGACCAGGGCGCGCGACTTCAGGTTGTGGCCGACGTTGGCATCGTGCGAGTAGTTGTAGCGGAAGGTCAGGCTGGCCGACTTGCCGATGTACAGGTTGTGGCTCTTGCCGTCGCCGTAGCCGTTGTGGCCGAATTCGTTGTACTCGAAGACGAGCTTGCTGGCCGGGATCGCATTGCTGAGGACGCCGTTCTGGTTGTCGTGCAGGAAGGAATTACGCAGGGTGAAGTTGGTGCCCTGCAGGCGCAGCGCGGCGCCGTTGCGGTCGGAGACCTTGGCGCCGTACATTTCGACGTTGTCGACGACGATGTCGCTGCCGTTCACGACCCAGATACCCTTGCCGCTCGAATTTTTACCAGCAGCATCGATCTTCGGACGGCCGTTGACGCCGCGGATGGTCAGCTTGCTCGGATAGATCACGCACACGTCACCCTTGTAGGTGGTGTTGCCCTGGATTTCGATGACGTCGCCCGCTTTTGCTTTGGCGAACGCCTTGCATGGAGTCGTATAGGTCTTGCCGGGCCCGACGGACAGGGTGGCGGCCGCAGCCGGGAGTGCCGACGCCAGGCCGGCGATAATCAGGCTGCTTCGCAGGAAGGAGGAGGAAAACTGGCGCATCACTAACCTTTGTTCAGAGGGACGAAAATTGTGTCAAGGAAATTTCCTTGCGACACATTTCCTGCCAGCATATCCCATGCCGAGTTCAAAATCACGTAACCAATTGTAACAGTGAGTTTCGGAAACACGTACTTACAGGAAAGATCTAAAAAAAGTTATGTGCTTATCTACGGTTAACTGTCGTCAAAAAACCGCGATGTGTGCCATTTCTAGGTAGGGGCCAGGAAACGATTTTGCTAAAAGGTAATAAAGCGCCGAGCGCCGCCGTCGCGCTCGCTTTCAAAAGGAGAGAGGCGCAATCGGCGAGGATGTGCTAGGGAGGGAGGAACACGCGGCAGCCAGGCCGCCGCGGGAACGCGTCGCTTCAGCGGGCCGACAGGCGCCGGAAGTAGCGTTGCGAGGGCGAGTCGATCAGATGGTGCAGCACGACCGACAGGATGAACACGACCACGAAGGACAGCCAGACGTAGAGCTGGTTGACCTGGCCGGACGGCGACACGAAGCCGGCCTTCAGCAGGTCGTAGACCAGGTAGTGAACCATATAGGTCGAGTAGGAAATCTCGCCGAGGTAGACCAGGGTAGGGCGGGACAGGGCGGCGGTGGCCCAGGACGTCGTCACGCTCAGGTAAGCGATCAGGAGGGCAAAGGCGAGCGGAATCAGGGTATGGTCGGGCAATCCCGTGCCCACGTACAGCACGCACAGGGCGAGGAAGCCGGCCAGGGTGGCGCCGCGGGATTTTTCCAGGAAATCCTTGTGGTTCACGTAGAGCGAGCCGACCAGCACGCCCATGAGGAATTCCAGCAGGGTACGGATCAGCGCCATGCGCGCCACGCCGGAACCCAGCGATTCGATGCCGCTCGCAACATAGATCAGGTGCAGCAGCACGGCCGAGGCGATGATGGTCAGCAGGTGGACAGGAACGCCGCCGCGGATCTTGCGCAGGCCGAAGGCCATCAGCGGGAAGAACAGGTAGACGAACCATTCCGAGCTGATCGACCACGACGGCACGTTCCAGGTGAGCTCGTTATTACCGATCCACATATGCACCAGGAACATGCTCTGAAAGAAGGAAGTCCAGGTGTAGCGGCTCGGCGCGGTGCCGCTGTTCGAGAGGAAGGTGTAGGCGGCGAACAGCAGCAGGTAGCCGCCCAGCATCACGATGTGCAGCGGGTAGATGCGGGTGAAGCGGTTCCAGTAGAACTTGCCGATGCTGTGCGGGAAATTCTTCGTCAGCGAAGCATGGTAGCTGAGGAAGATGACGAAGCCGCTCAGCAGGAAGAACAGGTCGACCGCGAGGTAGCCGTGGGAAAGAAAACGTGCGAGCGGCGCCGGCATGGCGCCTTCCATCAGGCTCAGCGAGTGGAAAAACACCACCCACCATGCGCAAATCCCCCGCAGGCCGGCAAGTTGGTTCAGCTTCACGTCGTCACAGGTCCTTTTTGTTCAAGTTGAATGTCGGGCAGCGCCGGCTCCTCGCCGGCGCGCGCCTCCCTGGCGCGCATGTCGCGCAGCACGCGCGCCGAGTACTGGTCGATCGCTACCGTCAGGCCGATCATGTAGAAGATGTAGGGCTGGTAGGCGATGCCGACGAAGGCGCCGCCGGCCAGGAACACCAGGATCGAGCTGGTCAGCGCGTCGGCCAGGGCCACGACCCATGCCATGCCGGCATGGTCGCGCCACTGTTTCTTCAGGCGGCGCAGCTTGAGCAGCGTAATGATGATCATCGCCGCATACATCGCGAAGCCGGGGAAGCCCTGCTCGCCCAGCACCTCGAAATAGATGCTGTGGAAGGCCTTGCCGGCCAGTTGCCATTCCGGGTAATAGCTGATGACGCCGTCGTCGCTCACGCTCGAGATGCGGTTGTGGGCGTAGGCATCGAAGCCGCCGCCCAGCGGATGGCTCTGCACATATTCTATCGTCCACTTCCACACGGCGATCCTGCCGAGCGCCGACGAGTCCTGGTTATAGGTCTCGATCGTGGACATGCGCGAGCCCCAGGGAGTCGAGGACAGGTCCAGGTTCATCAGCACGATCCCGGCCAGGGCGGCGGCGCCGATCAGCAGCACTTTCTTTTTCGACTTGAGCACCATCAGCACGTACAGCACGCCGAGGGCGATCAGGCCGGTGCGGGCGCTGGTGCCGACGACGGTGGCGAGCGAGGTGATGA
This sequence comes from Massilia sp., assembly GCA_032115075.1. GTDB lineage: Bacteria > Pseudomonadota > Gammaproteobacteria > Burkholderiales > Burkholderiaceae_D > Telluria. Next base: position 3,882 of record DAMCRY010000162.1, on the reverse strand, counting down.
TGATGCCGACGAACAGGCAGGTCATGAACCGGTTCTTCGGGAACAGCAGGTTGTGGCGCATGACGTAGATGATCAGGGGGATCAGCATCGCGCACACCATGGCCAGGGTACTGCTTTCCGCCAGGCCGGAATTGCCTCCGCCCATCACCGCGAGCGTGCCGTAGCCGCCGCCTCCCAGCATGGTCTTGATGCCGGCCGAGAAGAAAATGGTCGCGGCCGAGAACACGAAGACCAGGATGAAGGCTTCGATCTGGATCCGGGAGCGGAAAATGAAGGGAATCAGGACCGCGAACACCATCACCTTGAATACCCAGTCCCATTTTTCCCAGGGGTGGACCGGCACTGTCGACATCTTGGTCGTGATGGTGATCCAGATGGCGAACATCGAGATCAGGACCAGCAGGGCGCCGAACCGGGGCGGCGATTTCCTGTCGTTGATCGCGTACTGGCCCAGCATGAACAGGGCGGTGATGAAGGAGAGCGGCCAGTGGGCGATGATCGAATAGGCCAGGCTCTGGGGCTTGATGATGTCGACCCAGACAAAGCCCAACGCCGCGCCGAAGGCCGCGGAAAAGCCCATGAGGACCAGGCTGAAGAAGACAGCCGACAAGAAAAGACTTTGCATACGTGCGTTCGATACCCTGGATGCGGCCAGCCCCGGACGGCCTGCGCGAGGGCGGCCGGAGGCGGCATTGGAAGCCGGGCGGCGGGCTTAGCGCGGTGGCGTTCGCTTGGATGGAGGCATGTGCTTCTCGCTCTCGGCGGAGAACCACGGGATGATCTTGTCGAGCTTGATCGCACGGAAGACCGTATAGACGACCAGGCTGCCAAACAACAGTAATGCCAAATTATCAATCATAACGTACCTTAACTGGACCTGCGCGTCAGTTGCCTAGCGTGCCTGGCAAGCGCCTGCTGTGCGCTGCCGCAAGCAGAAACGGTCGTTAGCATACCATGTGAAGGTTGGCAACAACGTTGCACACGATTCAATTGTCTCGGGGCATTGGTATTCTCACGACAATAAAAAAAGCGGAAGCGCCGGGGCGCTTCCGCTTGTTCGTTTGGCTGCTCCGGTCGTGTCCGGATCAGCGCGGCACGATGGCGTACTGGGGCTGGACCGCGAAGTCCGGCTGGAACGGGCGCGCCTGGTATTGCAGCCAGGCCTGCTGGCCCTTGCTCTGCACGCCGGCGCTGTAGGCCAGGGCCGGACGCATGATCGCCTGGGCGCCGTCGGCGGTGGCGTATTCCAGCATGGCGCCGACCTTCAGGCCGAGGCTGGTAGCCATTTCCTGGCTGGCGCAGGCGAACTGCAGGAATTCCGCCGGATTGTTGGCCTGGTAGACCTGGGCGATGGTCGAGTAGATCGGCGAGGTGGCGCTGTCGCGGATCTTCATGCCGTACATCGAGGCCTCGATCCAGCAAAAGCCGTCGCCGGCCATGCGGTCCACCACGAACTTCGATTTCCAGGCCAGCAGGGGCTGGGCACGGGTATAGCCCAGCTCCACCAGGCGGCCGATGCTGTTCGTGAAGAAATCGTCCTGCCACGGCGCCACGCCGTTGCCGCCGGCATAGCTGAGGCTACCGTGGTCGAGCACGCCCAGCTTGTTGGCTGCCGGGTTGTTGGTGTAATTGGTGTTATACCAGTCGATATTGTTGTTCACGATGGCGGTCAGGATCGTCTTCTGCGGATCGTTGTCCGGCGTGATGTAGGCCGCTTCCGCGATCGTGCGCAGCGACCATGCCTGGCCGCGCACCTGGTCGGCCTTCACCAGGCCCTTGACGTTCTGGCGGTAGCCCGGGCTGCCGTAGAAGCTGCTGAAGTTGGCCCAGAACTGCAGCTCTTCCAGGTGGTAATAATCGCCCGTCACCAGGTAAGGCAGGTAGGAGAAGGCCGGCTGGTGCGCGGTATCGGCCTTCATCGGCGAGGCGCACAGGGTCGACGGGCAGTCCGGGAAGGCTTCCTCTTTCTTGGTGGTCCTGTTGAGCGTATCCGAATCCTTGGCGATGATCGTCATGTACGGGTATTCGGCCAGGGTCACCGGGCGGTCGGTGTTCTTGTTGCGGTAGTGCGAGGACCAGCCGCCGGCCAGTTCCGACATGCCCAGCGAGATGTTCTTCATGCGCTGGTCCATGCTCAGCAGGTAGAGCGCGTTCCAGGTCGGCATCGGGCCGATGTCCGGACGGGCGCCGGTGGTGCCCATCGACTTGACGCCGACGCCCACGCCCATCGGGTTGGTGTTACCGGTGGTCCATTTTTTATCCCAGGAGGCGATCGTCGTTTCGCGGATCGTCAGCGACTGGTCGTAGTTCGGCACGGCCTTGCTGGCGATCAGGTAGGCGGTATCGTGGCGCACGTTGAGCGCCGGCACGCTGCCCCATGAGAACACCTTGCGCCAGCGCGCATGGTGGTAATGGGTCAGGGCGGCCTGGGTATAGACCGGCTGGCCGCCGACCAGCACCTGCGCGTCATAGGTGATGTTCTGCGGCGCGGCCTCGTAGGCCCAGGCGTTTTCGACGGTGACGTCGACGCGGGCGCTGTTGCTGCCGGTATAGGAACGGATGGCAAAGCGCGCCATCAGGTGCGGGTGCGGGGTGCCGGACGCCGTCTTCAGCGGCGCCGCGACCAGCCATTCGTTGGCGAGCGGACCGGCCAGCCAGGTCGCGTAGCGGCCCGATTTCAAGACTTCCTCGGCCGATGCCGTATATTGCACGCCTGCGATCGTGGCCTTCACGGCCGCGCTGAAGCCGGCATTGAGCAAGGTCGCCGGGGTGGCCTGCGCCGTCGTCGCGCTCGCGGCGCCGCGGTACAGGTAGACGGTCTGCGCCTGTTGCGGCGCCGCGCTCGGCAGCTGGACCGTGATCACGGCGTGGCGCAGCGAGCCGTCGGCATGGCGCGCCTTGGCATCGACCTGCAGCGGCACGACGGTGCCGTTGGCAGTCTTGCCCACCAGCGTCGAGCCGTTCGGCACGTCGCCTTCGGCGAAGGCCTGGCCGAAGGTGGTGGCGGCGGACGATTGCGCGACGGCGGCGGTGCTGGTCAGGACCACCGAGGTCACCGGCGTCGTCGCAGGCTGTGCGGCGGCGGCGGTGGTGCCGCGCGACTGGGGAACGTAGGCGCTGCTCGCGCCCATGGTTGCGCTTGCCGGCGCCGTGGAGGTAACGGTGGTGGCAAGCGTACCGTTGGCTTGCGCAGCCGGCGCCGCGCCATCGCTACCGCCGCCACAGGCCGACAGGGTGGCGCACAGGATGGTGAGAAGGGGAAAGGTGGTGAGCGAGTGTCGCATGGCTGAAACTGTCCAATGAAGTTGCTGTACGGAAAATAATGCCGTACGGATACATTGAGGTTACCGTGCTAACTCAAATGCCATGCGGAAAAATAGTTATTTGTTCACAAAATAAATCAAAAGAGTTCCACAAAACAACGTTTTATTGCCTAATTATTCAAGTGTGTTGTCTTTTGGAAATAAATTTATGCAGGTGAAGTGACGTATTTACGCAACGCTTTTGGTCGAAATTTGCTAATTTATTGTCGAATTAAAAATATTTTTCTTTTTGACAGAGGTGCACTGTTGACTTTTCCCAGTTTCGTACGGTCGTTTGACAGATTGTTCGCCCCGGTGGAGGTCCGATGCCGATGACGCGCAGCTCCCGCCCGGCGCAGCATCCGGCAGGGCGCCGAAAGGCATGGCTCGTCGCCATCCTGCTGGTGCTGGCGGGCGCCGGTGCTGTCGCGGTGCATGCCGTCGACGACGCCGGCATCACCCCGCGCGCCCTGGGCGCCTATCTCGAGCGCCGCAGCGATGGCCACAATGCCCTCGTCGAAGGTGCCGGCCGGCGGGTCGGCGCCTGGCTGGTCGGCCTGGACCGCCTGGAGCGCGGCGA
>DAMCRY010000161.1:8344-8710 GCA_032115075.1 Massilia sp. | reverse complement strand
GGTCCAGGCCCCAGCGCACGCCCGAGCCTTCGATCCAGCGCCCCAGGATGGGCAGGTCCTCGGACGCCAGGCCGAAGCGCCCCGCCACCGCAGGCACGTCGAGCAGGTCGCGCACCTCGCTCTGGCGGCAGCGCTGCTGCGGCAGGCGCAGCAGCCATTCGAGGGCCACCAGCAGCGGGTTGACGCTGCGGTCGCGCACGTCGCCGATCTCGAAGGGGATGTGGCGCGGATCGCTGCGGCGGTGCTGGTCGAACACGGCGTGGATGGCCGCCGAGAAGGTGTCGATGTCGGGCACCATCACCACCACGTCGCGCGGACGCAGGCTCGGGTCCTGGGCGAACCAGGACAGCAGCTGGTCGTGCAGCA
>DAMCRY010000161.1:0-8324 GCA_032115075.1 Massilia sp. | reverse complement strand
CGACCTCGCGCTGCACGCTGTGCGTGATGTGGAATTCGATCGAGCGGTCGTCGGCCGCAGGCGGCGCCTGCGGATGCTCGGACGGCGGCAGCAGGTCGCGGATCGCCGCCTGCACCTGCGTCAGCAGGGTGTCGCCTTCGGCATCGTCGAACAGGTCGACCCGCATGTTCTCGTAGCGCGTACCCTCGCCGTTGTCGAACTCGTCCAGCATGCGGACGAAGTCGCGCCCCTGCCGGCCCCAGCTCGCCAGCAGCGGATGGGCGTGGGCGTGCAGCTCTTCCAGCGGCACGGCGGCCAGGTCGGCGCCGGGACGGGACGGCTGGCGCCGGCGCGCCGCCTTCAGCAGCTCGCGACCTTCGATGATGTCGCCCCAGTAGAAGCGGCAGGGATTCGGCACCGCGAACAGCACTTGCGTGTGGCGCGACAGCGCGGCGATCGCCTGCAGGGTCTGGTACGGCAGGGTCGACATGCCGAACAGGATCACCCGGCGCGGCAGGCGCGATGCCGGCGGCCTGCCCGATTCGATCGCGGCCAGGAATTGCTGGTGGATGGTGGCGCGGCCGGTGACCCGGTCTTCCTGGGCCAGGCTGGCGTGGATCTCGCGCCACAGGCAGGCCTGCCATTTCAGGTCCGGACCCAGCGGCACCGGATCGCCGACGGCGCGGCGCAGCTGGTCGCGCCCCGCTTCCCAGTCTTGGAGCCAGTCGGCGCGGTAGACCTGGTACTGGTCGTAGAGGTCGGCCAGGCGCTGGGCCAGCTGCAGGCGGCGCTCCGGGCAGCCGTCGCCCAGGAACTGGGCCAGCGGCGCATAGCTGGCGTCGTGCAGCAGCCCGGGCAGCAGGCGCATCAGGCGCCAGGTCAGCGGGTCCTTGTCGAAGGGCGCGCGGGTGGGCACGCGGTCGCGCCCCAGCATCCCGCGGTAGGCTTCCCACAGGAAGCGCGCCGGCAGCGCCACCCGGGTGGCGGCGCACACGCCCATGTCCTCGGCCAGGGCGATCTTGAGCCACTCGGCCACCCCGTTCGACTGCACCAGGATCGTTTCCTGCTCGAGCGGGCCGAGCGGATGGCGGCGGATCCAGTCGAACATGGCGCTGCGCAGCAACTCCATCTGGTTGCCGTGCAAAATTAACAAGCCGGGGGTGATCGGGGAAGACATCGGTATGGTTGGGCTGCGCAAGCGGCAAGGATAACCCGTTTGAGGCGTCGGCGGAAGGGGCGGCGCTGTCCTCGATCGAAGCAATATGTCAACAGAAAGTGCTTTGACAGTGGTCAATTGCATCCGCTCAGCATCGGGATAAGGTGGCCGCTGACTTTTTTCACGGATGTTCACGGCCAGGCCGGGCGATCATCGGAGACAATCAGTGAGCGATATCCAGGCAATCGCAGCCGCCGCCGCGCTATCGGCGTTCAGCGGTGCATCCCAGCACAACCGGCTCATGCGGCTGGACTTTCCCTTTGAAGACGGCCCATCCGCGATTCTCTTGCCAAACAAGCTTGTCTTTCATGAAGCGGTCTCTTGCTGCTTTCGGGGTGTAGCCGAGCTACTGTCCGAAGATCCTCGCATCCCGCTGAAAATCATGATGGGAAAGATGGTGACCATCTCCCTGGTGCGGGAAGACGGTTCGCTCCGCTACTTCAACGGCTACATCACCGAATTCCGTTTCCTGCGCAGCGACGGCGGCTTCGCCTTTTACCAGATGGTGTTCGAACCCTGGCTCGCATTCACCCGGTTGCGCAAGGACTGCGTCTCGTTCCACAACAAGACCGTGCGCGAGATTACCGAAGGAACCCTCAAGCACTACCGCCAGGCCGACTGGGACATGCGCCTGACTGGCGACGATCCGCAGCTCACCGTCGCGAACCAGTACAACGAGACCGACTACAACCACCTGCACCGGCGCTGGGAAGCGCTTGGACTGCACTACTGGTACGAGCACGAATTCGGCCGCCACAAGCTCATCATTTCGGACAACAGCTTGCTGGCTGAGCCGATTGACGAGGAAGCGTACGTGATCTCGTTCCACGATGAGAGCGGCTCGCGCGAGGACGACGGCATCCACGAGTGGGCCGCAATCCGGCGCCTCGGCTCGGGTCAGACCACCCTCACGAGCTTCGACTACAAGAATCCTAGAGCCCAACACGTCGAAGCGCTTTCCATGAACCGGCAAGGCGACGTCCCTGCTTACGAGATCCACGAAGATCTTGGCGCCTATGGTTTTCGCCTGTACAGCGATGGTGGACAGTTGGCGGCGCGGCGCATGGACGAAGCGGACAAGGACACTCAGTATTTCGAGGCAGCGGGCAATGAGCGGTGTGTACTGCCCGGCCGCACCTTCAAGCTCGGCGGCCACTTCAGCGCCGAGTCGCGCTCAGGGAAATACGACCGCGAATCGCGCGACAGCATCAAGGATCGCTTCTACCTGATCCTGTCCGCCGACCATGAGGTATCCAATAACTACCAGGCCGGCCCGAGCGCACCGTCGCACTACGAGAACCGCTTCACGTGCATCCGCCAGGACATCCGGTGGCGCCCTGGCCTGCACTACAACAGCGAGCCCGCGATCTATACGGGATTGCACACGGCAATCGTCGTCGGTCCGGCCGGTGCCGACATCCACACGGATGGCTACGGTCGCGTCAAGCTGCAGTTCCACTGGGACCGGCTGGGCAAGTACGACGAGTACAGCTCGCCCTGGATCAGGGTATTGAGCCCGGCCGCCGGCAACGAATTCGGGCAGATCCGCCTGCCGCGCGTGGGCGAGGAAGTGGCCGTCGTCTATCCCAACGGGAACATTGACCATCCCCTGATCCTTGGCGGCCTCTACAACCAGGCACACATGCCGCCGTGGTCACTGCCACATCAGCAGTCGTTGGCTGGCCTACGCAGCCGGGAGCTGGGCGGCGGAACGCGCGGCAATCACCTCGTCCTCGACGACACCAGGGAGATGATCCAGGCGCAGCTGAAAAGCGATCACGAGTGCAGTCAACTCTCGCTCGGCCACATCACGCGCATCGAGGACACCGTCGGCCGCAAGGATGCGCGTGGCGAAGGCTGGGAGCTGCGCACCGATGGGCACGGCGTAGCGCGCGCCGCCAAAGGACTCCTGATCACGACCGAAGCGCGGCAGGCCGCCCGCGGGCCGATCAAGGACATGGGCGAAACGGCGAAGCGACTGGATGCCGCGCACAAGCTGCACGATGATCAGGCCACAGCCGCGCTGCAGGGTCTGGCCCAGGAAAGCGGGCAGCAGCACGACGTCGCCGACGCCCTGAAGTCGCAGAATGAAGACGTACGTGGCACCGGTGAACAATTCCCCGAGCTTTCCCAACCCCACCTCGTCCTGGCCAGTCCTGCGGGAATCGAAACAACCTCTGCGCAGTCGACCCACATCGCCAGCGCCGAGCACACGGCGCTCACGGCCGGACGCAGCCTCTCGATCGCAACGGGTGACAGCCTGTTCGCCAGCATCAAGCAGACCTTCCGCCTGTTCGTCCACAAGGCGGGGATGAAGCTGATTGCGGCGTCCGGCAAGATCACGGTGCAGGCTCATGAAGACGATATCCAGCTTATCGCCAACAAGGTCCTGTCCCTGATCAGCCAATCCGACTGGGTCGACATCAGGGGGAAGAAAGGGGTGCGGCTGCACGGCCCCGGGGCCATGGTCGAAATCACCGACCGCATGCAGGTCTTCGCGCCCAAGCCGGCGCTATTACACGGCAACCTTGAGACCCTCGCGCCCCAGAACCGGCCGCAGCCATCGGCGGAGCACAAGATCACGATCACGGAGCCGAAGACGCCGGAGGATCCGAAGCAGCTGCTCTTCATGCTGCAAACGCATCCTGGAAGCGGACGCCCGTTCGCGAACGTTCCTTACACCCTCTACAAGAACGGCAGTCCAGTGGAGGAAGGCATCTCGGACGACCTTGGCCGTATCGCCATCGAGCATGCAAGCGGAACACAGGGGTACACGGTTGAGCTGGCCAATGGCGACAAGTTCGACCTGAAAGCCTGGGAGAAGTTTGATCCCAAGGACAAAGCCTTGCACCGCGAGCAGCTTCTCTCAAGCGAGGGCGCGCGCGCGCTCGATGGCTCGGCGGAAGGCCGCACCTACTCCTGAACTTGCAGCGAATAAAACAGGGAACCTCATGAGCTCTGAAAAATATCTGCGAACCGAACAGGTCCATATCGATGAGGTCAGCTGCCAGGCGACATCGACCATCCAATGGTTTGTCGAAGACAAGAACAAAAAGGGAAACGCCACCCATCCCATCACCCACAACAACAAGCTCAGCGTCCATATCTGCGGAAAAGAAGGCTTCGCGGCCATCGCCAAGGACATCGCGGCAGCGAAGGAAAGCATTGACCTAGTGTGCTGGGGCTTCGATCCAGGAATGGAGCTAACGCGAAATGGTTATACCTGGCCGCGCGCCGAGACCTATGGCGACCTCTTGATTGCGGCGGGAAAGCGCGGCGTGCGGGTGCGCCTGCTTGTCTGGTACAGCTACAGCGGCGGCAAGGTCCAGAAGCACATGCCAGGCCATACCCATGGAACGAACCCTTGGACCATCCGGACTGGCGATCTCGAACTCCAGCAACTCAGCGCGACACGGAGCCTGCAATTGATACGCGAACATGCCCGGGAAAACCGCCATAAAAAGGAGTGGAATATTCCCGGTGACAAACTGGCGGCGATGGCCAGGGAAGAGTATTGCTGCAGCTGGTACAAGGCAGCGTTTGCGGGTCGGCTGCAAGGCATCAGCATTCGCAAGCGCGATGGCGATTCCGGCAGCATCGGCGAGTCGCTTGACCGGGAAACGAGAAAGCCCGACGTCGTCGAGCGCAAGCTGTTCACATTGGGGGGCACCCATCATCAAAAGCCGATCTTGATCGACTTCGCCTACAACGACGGCAAGAAGGCGGTCGCTTACGTCATGGGACTGAACTCCCTGACCGATTACTGGGATACCCCTGAGCATTGCGTCGAGAATCCCTTGCGTGAGCAGGGCGGCGTCAAGACAAAGCAGGAGCGCGCCGAGGGCGTCGACAACTTCTTCGATTTCGACACCCTGAAGCCCTACCGCGACTATGCCTGCCGCATCGAGGGTGGCCGGGCGCTCATCCCGGTCCACGAGAATTTCGAGCGGGCCTGGGAACGTGCGGGTGGCGCTGCCCCCGCAAAGCCCTACGTGTGCAGCGCGCCGCCTTCCGCCTTGCTGCGCAAGGCCGCTCCCGGCGACTCGACCGTGCAGATCGTCAGGACACAGCCAGAGGAAGACGACTTCACGATCAAGGACATCTACTTCAATGCGACTCGCGTCGCAGCTGCGGGGACGGGCTACTTGTACATGGAGAACCAGTATTTCCAATATCAGGACTGGGCCGAGCACTTGCTGGCGATTCGAAAGAAGGTGATCGCCGGATGGAACCGTAATTGCGCGAAGATCGGAAAGACCAACGAGGACTTGCCGGTGATGCACGTCTTCGTTGTCATTCCGGCGCCCGAAAAGGCGCAGATGGTTCCGCGCACCTACGATACCCTGGCGACGCTGGGCCAGCAGGACGGCATGACCGGACAGGTCAAGATGATTGACGAGGCGAATGAAAAGGCTAGGCGTGATGAGGCAGCGTCCAAGCAGTACGCGTTCCGAGGTGTAACCGGTATGCGGGCGACACAGGAAACCTTGCCAGACGTGATCTCGACAGCAAACAGGATCGACAAGCCTTCCAAGCTAATCCTTGAGAAAACTTATGGCTTGCAGGTATGCGTCGCTGTGCTCAACGCTTGCGAGTTCAACCAGGCGCGGCGCCAGTGGCGCTACCGCGAAATCTACATCCATTCCAAGCTGCTGCTGATCGATGACGGCTTTTTTACGCTCGGTAGTGCCAACCTGAACCAGCGCAGCATGGTAGTGGACAGCGAGATCAACCTCGCCACCAACGACCCGCGCCATGCGATCGAACTACGCAAACGGATCTGGTCGCAGCTCGCAACTGAAAAAAATGACGGCGGAAACGCTACGCCGCAGGCAATCGCGAACACCCTCAAGGATTGGGTAACACTCATGAATGAAAACAAGGACAGACAAAAGTCGCCGTCGACCCACCCGAAGAAAAAACAGATGGAAGGCTTCATCGTCCCGCTGGACGATGGCCGAAGCTCGACCATACGCCTCGGTTGAACCATGGATACCCTTGTCGCTACTTCCCCGCCGCGTTGCCGCTATCTGGCAACCTTCCTGATCACGCTTACTTTTCTGACGGCCTGCCACATGGACAAGACCAAGCTCCCAGGGTACATGCAAGAACTGCAGCCTTTCGATCCGCACATCGCATCGTTCGAATGCCTGACCGAAGCGAGCAAGGTGCCGCCAATTGACGCTGAGGCCGATGACTGGTTCCTCGAAGCGCGCGCGCTTGAAGACGGCACAACTTACGTTGACGATGTGGATTATAAAAGGGTCGTCTGGCTGACCCGCCAAGCCGCCGAACGGCATCACTGGAAGGCGATGCTGAACCTTGCCAGCCTGTACGTCGAAGGGCGCGACCCGCCGCGTGGTGAGAACGAGGCGGTGACACTGGTATCGCAAGCCATCGAACTGGGGGTGCCGGCCGCTTACGACAGGATGGGCATCTATTACCTCAACGGCACGGGCGTGCGTGGCGACCCCGACCGCGCCTATGCCTTTTTCCAGAAAGCGGCCCAGATGGGCAACCCGCAGTCAATGGCCTTCCTTGGTGAAAAGATGGATGCGGGCGGAGACAACCTCAAGCCGGGCTATTGGGGCAACATCCCGATTGCGATCAAGATGTTCGAATGCGCGCTCGCCCAGGGTTACGGCCCGGCTGCGGTGGAAATGAAACCGATGTATGAAGTCCCCCGAGCGCCGGACGGGACGGAACTCGGCAGCGAAACGCCCGAAACCCGCGACCGCGTGATGCGCGCCTTGCATGAGGGCGTAAGGGGTGGCTGCATGTATTGCGCAAACAGGTTGTCGCAGGAATTTGACCGCCCAAGGGACTTAGAAAACATGTTCGTGCCCTTCATCGACAAAGCACGCGGCCAACGTTATAACATGCTTGGTAATGCACTCAGCTTCAACCCCGACCGCCGCTTCCCCAACCTCGACAAGATCCTTCCCCTGCCGCCGGCCCCGCTGCCGCCCTGGGACGGGACACGCGCAAGCCTGCTCGCCGCGGCCATGGCCGTCGTGCCCACGCCGAGCTTCCCAGCGCCAACCGAAGCCTCGCTCAGGAAGGGCCGCTACTTCCTCGACAGCGCCTATATATTCCGGCCGATCGAGGAAACGACCGCTGCCCTGCAGGCGCCCGTTGCCGGCTACTGGCAACCGACAGCGCCACAAGAAGCGGCCGAAGTGCGCGCCTTCCTGGCCGGCATCGCACCCGGCCTCTACGGCAAAGGCGAAGCGTTCGAGCAGCCGCGCTTCCCGGACGGCATGGGGTCGAAAGTCATCACCGGAATCGTCTGGCAGCGTGTGCTCACCGTACGCAACGACGGTGGCGCGGTCGCGCCGCGTACAGCGCTGAGGCTGTCGCGGCAAGTCCCACGCCTGGATCCGCCTGTGGAATGCGCCGGCAGCAAGGCCTGTCCCATCACGGGCACATGGCAGCCATGGCTTGCGCCGGGGCATCCGCTGGAGCAGGAGGTCAACCAGGCCTGGCGACAGCGCTGGTTGACGGCCGGCCAAACCTTCCCCGACCCGAAACGCGACTGGATGCTCCCGCTGGAGAGCGCCGACTTGAAGTGGCATTTGCTGGAGCGGGAAACGGCGGATGAAAAATAGCTCATGCTGGCAGATCGAAACGTCGCGCTCGCAGACATCGAACCGCAGTGATCGGCTCTCATCAATTGGCATCCGGAGAAACTGAAAATGAAGCATGAGGGGCGTGGCATCATTCGCTTAAATGACAAGACGGACCACGGTGGCCAGGTCATGTCGGTTTCATCCGGAACTGTCGTGATGGGTATGGAGGCAGCCCTTGCGGACGATATGACGTTCTGTCCCAAATGCAAAGGGACGTTCTCGATCAAGCCGGACGGCGTCGGCGCCAAACACAAGGGGCGGTCCTATGCCTACGACAACGACATCACCGCTTGCGGTGCGAAGTTGATTTCCTCGATATGACAAACCATGCCGCCACGATCTCCGCAACCATGAACGTGGCTCCTGCGGTATGGCATCGGCCGGATGCTCCCGCTGCCTCAACCTGTGGTGACCGACACTAGCGCCGGTCCTCCACCCGCTCGCCGAGCCGGGCCGCGAAGGCGCGCTCGACGCGCGCCAGCTGGGCCCGCAGGCGCGCC
>DAMCRY010000160.1:0-8729 GCA_032115075.1 Massilia sp. | reverse complement strand
GCCGCCGTTACCGAGAACAGGACAGCCGCCAGCATAGCGGACAAACGGGTATTCTTAAACATGCTTCCTCCAAAAATATAAAAATAGACAGTTCGCTGAACTAGTGACAACGAAAATCATAGAGTTGAGACGATGTTCTGTCTCGGTTTTATTCCAGCGTCCAGACGTACTGCACCGCTGTCCACGCCTGTTGCGGCTGACCATCGACCGTGGCCGGCTTGAATCGGCATTTGCTCAGGGCCGATTGCGCGGCCCGGTCCAGATCGCGGAAGCCAGACGACTTCTGCAGTTTGGATTCCATCACTCGACCATCGACACCGATCAGGAACTGCAGGGTCGTGGTACCGGTTTCTTCGTTACGCTGCGACGAACGCGGATATTCCGGACGTGCGCAAGTGTTAAAGGCTCGGACCGCGTGGTGCTGCTGCCGGAGGAGCCGGCGGCGCCGGCGGGGCCGGAGGTGCCAGGCTGGTCGTCGGCGGCGGCGTGTTGGTCGCCGTCGTGATCGTGTTCTGCGGCGGCGGCGGCTGCTGCACCTGGACTTCGACCGGCGGGATGAACGGCGGTGGCGGAGCCTTCATTTCCGGCGGCGGCGGCGGCGGCGGCGTTTCCGGCGGTGGCGGCGGCTTCACCTCTTCAATCAGTTTCGTTTCCACAGCCTCGGTTACCTTGCTTACGATCCGGGTTCCCAGGCCATTGACGATGGCCCAAGCTACCAGCACGTGCAACAGGATAACAATGGCGAGACCGGTGAAATTCCTTCCCGGTTGCTTCTCATGCGTAAAATTCATGCCATCTTTCTCCAATACCAACTCTTTTTTGTTGCCACTAAACCCACTAAACACGACAAAAACCTAGGGCCGCATCCGGGACATCAAAGAATTATACCTACGAATTCTTTTTTGAGGAGACATTTTTACACCCCCGAAAGAGGCCCTAACTGCCTGTAAAAGCAGGCAAACGAGCTCATCTATACAAGCGTGGCGGCCGGGTGTTCGTGGTCCAGAAAGCAAAGGGGAATTGTAATTTTGTGTAGTGTTTCTCCTCCATGTGTGGATCGTCAGGCATGGATGCCGGTTTTACCAAATTTTTCATGGCAAAAGAGATCAGTAGCAAATTTCATATGATGCGAAGCTGATCTTTTTGCAAACTATAGCCAGTTCTGTCAAAGCCGTGCGTACTGTTGAGCACCCGAATTCGCCCATACTTCCCTGCATGGCTTATAGCTGGAGGTAATGGAAGAGGGGCGTCTTGATATGCTTCAGTTGTGCTTCTGGCAAGCAACCAAACGATATCTGCCGCTCATGCATAGCAAAACTACATGGAAATTAGCGTTTTGAACAGAGCGTTTGCGCACCGACGAGCAAAAAAAATTACTGTGTGTTGGTCGTTTGATGGGAAAAGGGTGGCAAAACAGGCGGTTGAATATGGAAGGTGGGGCTGGGTTGCACGGGTAATGCGGATGACAGGCGAACTAAGCCCTAGCTTCCTGGGAACTGCGGAGCCTGTTTTACTGGCGGAACGCAGGCCTTGCGCGGACACGAACGCGTTTCGGCAAGAAAAACAACCCGGCGCGGATAAGCGGCGTTTGGCCGACGTGAATATGGCTCAGCCAGAAAAGTAACCCAGTTCGGGTATGAAATGCAAGCCGGCTGCCGTGCAGGCAGCCGGAGCGATGGTCCGGTGCGCCGGACCGGAGGAATCAGCGGCCGCGCTTCTCGCGCCGGCACTCCAGGAAGCTGACCACGTGGCCGCTCGGGTCGACCGTCTCGAGCCGCACGTCGAAGCCCCACAGGCGCGCCACGTGCTTGAGCACTTCCTGGGCCTGCTGGTTCAGCGGGCGCCGGTTGAACTGGGTGTGGCGCAGGGTCAGGGCGCGGTCGTCCCGCGTATTCACCTGCCAGACCTGGATATTCGGCTCGCGGCTGCCGATGTTGTACTGCTCGGCCAGCTTCTGGCGCACGTAGCGGTAGCCCTGCTCGTCGTGGATCGCCGAGATGGTCAGCTTGTCGCTGCGATCGTCGTCGAGCACGGCGAAGAAGTGGAAGTCGCGGATCAGCTTGGGCGAGAGGTACTGCGCGATGAAGCTCTCGTCCTTGAAGTTGCGCATCGCGAAGTCCAGTGTCTTCAGCCAGTCGCTGCCGGCGATGTCCGGGAACCAGGCCCGGTCTTCGTCGGTCGGCTCTTCGCAAATGCGACGAATGTCCGTCATCATCGCGAATCCGAGCGCATACGGATTGATCCCGCTGTAATAGGGACTGGTCGCCGGCGGCTGGTAGACGACGTTCGTGTGGCTCTGCAGGAATTCGAGCATGAAGCCGTCGCCGACGATGCCCTCTTTATAGAGGTCCTGGAGGATGGTGTAGTGCCAGAAGGTTGCCCAGCCCTCGTTCATCACCTGGGTCTGGCGCTGCGGATAGAAGTATTGCGAGATCTTGCGCGTGATGCGTACCAGCTCGCGCTGCCAGGGTTCGAGCAGCGGGGCATATTTCTCGATGAAATAAAGCAAGTTTTCTTCCGGCTCGGGCGGAAAGCGCGTCGGCGCCGCGGCGGCCACGTGTTCCTCGCGCAAGGGCAGGGTGCGCCAGATCTCGTTGACCTGCGACTGGGCGTATTCCGCGCGCTCTTTCTGGCGCGCCGTTTCCTGGGCCACCGAGAGCTTGGCCGGCCGCTTGTAGCGATCCACGCCGTAGTTCTGCAGGGCATGGCAGGAATCGAGCAGCTCCTCGACCGCATCGATGCCATAGCGCTGTTCACACTCGGCAATATAGTTCTTTGCAAACACCATATAGTCGACGATGGCGTCGGCATCGGTCCAGGTGCGGAACAGGTAGTTGCCCTTGAAAAAGGAATTGTGCCCATAGGCAGCGTGGGCGATCACCAGGGCCTGCATCGTCAGGCTGTTCTCCTCCATCAGGTAGGCGATGCAGGGATTCGAGTTGATGACGATCTCGTAGGCCAGGCCCATCTGGCCGCGCTTGTAGCTTTTTTCCGTCGTCAGGAAATGCTTGCCGAAGGACCAGTGGTTGTACGACACCGGCATGCCCACCGAAGTGTAGGCGTCCATCATTTGCTCGGCGGTGATGATCTCGAGCTGGTTCGGATAGGTGTCCAGGCCGTAGCGCTTGGCCACCCGCTTGATTTCCTCGTGCGCCTGCTCGATGAGGTCGAAGGTCCATTCGGACTGTTCGGGCAGGGCGCGCGGGTTGTTGGGGTCTCTTGGCATGGTGGCCTCCCTTGGTTTTCCCGATCCTATTTCGGCTGCTTCTTGAACAGCTCGCGGAACACGGGATAGATGTCGGCCGGCGTCACGATCTTCTGCATCGCGAAGTTGCGGTGGTGCTCGGCGACCTCGCAATACTGTTCCCACAGGTTCTGCGGCGGACCGTCGGTGATCTCGACATAGGTGTAGTACTGGACCCGCGGCATGATGGCGTTGTTGAGGATCTGCTTGCACAGCACCGAGTCGTTGTCCCAGTTGTCGCCGTCCGAGGCCTGGGCCACATAGGCGTTCCAGTCCGCGCTGCCGTAGCGCTCGGCGATCACTTTCTGCAACAGGTTCAGGGCCGAGGACACCACGGTGCCGCCCGACTCGCGCGAGTGGAAGAATTCGTTTTCGTCGACCTCGGCCGCGGCCGTGTGGTGGCGGATGAAGACCACTTCGATCTTCTCGTACACGCGCTTCAGGAAGAGATACAGCAGGATGAAGAAGCGCTTGGCGGTGTCCTTGCGGGTCTCGTCCATCGAGCCGGACACGTCCATGATGCAGAACATCACGGCCTGCGTGCTGGGCCTGGGCACCTTGATGCGGTTCGAGTAGCGCAGGTCGAAGGGGTCGATGAACGGGATCGCGTTGAGGCGGATGTGCAGGTGGTGGATCTTGTCGCGCAGCGCCACGACCTGTTCGTCGTCGCCAGGCGCGCCCTGGTCGAGCAGGGCCTGCAGTTCTTCTTCCGCTTCCTTGAGCTGGCGCTTGGCCGGACCACCGACGGCGATGCGCCGGCCGAGCGCGCCGCGCAGCGAGCGCAGCACGTGGATGTTCGAGGGCGTGCCGGACACGTTGTAGCCGGCGCGCTGGTTCTTGAACTCGACGGTCTGGGAAAGCTGCGTCTTGACCATGTTCGGCAGCTCGAGGTCTTCGAAGAAGTAGTTCATGAATTCTTCGCGCGACAATTCGAAGATGAAATCGTCTTCGGTGGTCTGGTCGCTGTTGCCGGCGCGTCCGCGCCCGGCGCCGCCGCCGCCGCTGCGCGGACGGTTGAACTGGTCGCCTTTCTGGTATTCGGTATTGCCGGGGTTGACGGTTTCCCAGACACCCCCATGGGCATGGCCGAAATGGGGTTCGTTCACGTCCTTGACGGGGATCGTGACTTTCTCGCCGTTCTCGATGTCGGTGATCGAGCGGCCCTTGATTGCGCGGCCTACCGCGTCCTTGATCTGCGCCTTGTAGCGGCGCAGGAATCGTTCGCGGTTGACCGCAGACTTGTTCTTGCCCTGCAAGCGACGGTCGATGAGATAAGTCAAAACTAACCTCCTGTGGTGGCGGCTCGAAGAACCTACTGCGCCTTGCATTTGCAGTCTGCGATGCTCACCGTACGCCTGTACGGTTGCGCTTCTCGACCGCAACTGCTGCCGCTCGCTACGGTCCTTCGAGCCGCCGATACGTTGCAGGCGGCACGAAAAACCTGCTACACCTTGCTTTGCAGTTCTTCGAGCGTCCGATGCGATGCCGGCGGCTTGGTGGAATCTCGATGGGTCTATCTTAATACGCACCGCACTCGCGCGTACGGCGCACGCCTTTATTTCGCGACGCGCGCCGGCCCTTGTCAGGAAGATTTCCTCACGCGCAGATACCATTCGCACAGCAGCCGCACCTGTTTCGGCGTATAACCCTTCTCGACCATGCGGGCGACGAAGTCGGCATGCTTGTTGGCATCCTCGGCGCTCGCCTTCGCGTTGAAGGAGATGACAGGCAGGAGTTCTTCGGTGTTCGAGAACATCTTCTTCTCGATCACGCTACGGAATTTCTCGTAGCTGGTCCAGGCCGGGTTCTTGCCGGCGTTGGTGGCCCGCGCACGCAGGCTGAAGTTGACGATCTCGTTGCGGAAATCCTTCGGATTCGAGATGCCGGCCGGCTTCTCGATCTTCTCGAGCTCGGCGTTGAGCGATTCGCGGTCGAAGCTCTCGCCGGTGTCCGGGTCGCGGAATTCCTGGTCCTGGATCCAGAAGTCGGCGAAGGTCACGTAACGGTCGAAGATGTTCTGGCCGTACTCGGAATAGCTTTCCAGGTAGGCGGTCTGGATCTCCTTGCCGATGAAGTCGACGTAGCGCTGCGCCAGGTGCTCCTTGATGTAGGACATGTAGCGCTGCTCGGTCTCCGGCGGGAACTGCTCGCGCTCGATCTGCTGTTCGAGCACGTAGAGCAGGTGCACCGGATTGGCCGCCACTTCGGTGTTGTCGAAGTTGAAGACCTTGGACAGGATCTTGAAGGCGAAGCGGGTCGACAGGCCGTTCATGCCTTCGTCCACGCCGGCGTAGTCGACGTATTCGTGCATCGACTTGGCCTTCGGGTCGGTGTCCTTCAGGTTCTCGCCGTCGTACACCAGCATCTTCGAATAGATGCTGGAATTCTCCGGGTCCTTCAGGCGCGACAGGATCGCGAACTGCGCCATCATGCGCAGCGTGCCGGGCGCGCAGGGCGCCTTGTCGAGCGAGGAGTTGTGCAGCAGCTTGTCGTAGATCTTGATCTCGTCCGACACGCGCAGGCAGTAGGGCACCTTGACGATGTAGATACGGTCGAGGAATGCCTCGTTGTTGCGGTTGTTGCGGAAGGTCTTCCACTCGGATTCGTTCGAGTGCGCCAGCACGATGCCTTCGAAGGGGATCGCGCCGAAGCCTTCGGTGCCCTTGTAGTTGCCTTCCTGCGTGGCCGTCAGCAGCGGGTGCAGCACCTTGATCGGCGCCTTGAACATCTCGACGAATTCCATCAGGCCCTGGTTGGCCAGGCACAGGCCGCCGGAGTAGCTGTAGGCGTCCGGGTCGTCCTGGGCATAATCCTCGAGCTTGCGGATGTCGACCTTGCCGACCAGCGAGGAAATATCCTGGTTGTTTTCGTCGCCCGGCTCGGTCTTGGCGATCGCGATCTGCTTCAGGATCGAGGGGTAGCGCTTGACCACGCGGAACTTGTTGATGTCGCCGCCGAACTCGTGCAGGCGCTTCACGGCCCAGGGACTCGGGATGGTGCGCAGGTAGCGGCGCGGGATGCCGTAGTCCTCTTCGAGAATGGTGCCGTCCTCTTCCTCGTTGAACAGGCCGAGCGGCGACTCGTTCACGGGCGAACCCTTGATCGCGTAGAAGGGCACCATTTCCATCAGGTGTTTCAGCTTTTCCGCGATCGAGGACTTGCCGCCGCCGACCGGGCCCAGCAGGTAGAGGATCTGCTTGCGTTCCTCCAGGCCCTGCGCCGCGTGGCGGAAATAGGAGACGACCTGCTCGATCACTTCCTCCATGCCGTAGAACTCGCGGAAGGCCGGGTAGATCTTGATGACCTTGTTGGCGAAGATGCGGGACAGGCGCGGGTCGAGGCGGGTATCGACCAGGGTCGGCTCGCCGATGGCGGCCAGCATGCGCTCCGGCGCGCTGGCATAGGTCAGGGGATCCTTCTTGCACAATTGAAGGAACTCCGACATCGAGTATTCCTCTTCCCGGGTACGCTCATAGCGGGCTGCGTAGTTATCAAAGATGCTCATTTCGAATGTCCTTAAGTAGGCGGGATCCGTTTGCGGATTCCGTGTGCGAACAATCACTATCTCGGCAGCCCGTGTGCTGGGGCTGCCTCAGGCCCCCGGTCTTGTCTGGCGTACTCCTTGTCGGTCGCCCGCATGCGGCGCCGAAAGGCCGGCGGCGGAAATGCGATGCGATTTTTTTCTTCTGGTCCCGGCTGGTCCTGGGCGGTCCTGTCCGGTCTTCCGCAGCGTGGAGAGCGTCTTCTTTTGCGTTTGTGAAATTTATTATGTGCCTATTAGTTCCCGAAGTCAAAGCAGTGTCGTGCGCACGTTTACTGCATATGCAAGTGCTTGAAATAAATAAGAAAATGGCCTTTTTGAGGCGGGCCGGAGAGGCCCTGCAGCGGGTCTTCGTGGGACCCGCCTCAAGGGTCGGAATCGGGCGGTTTTCGCGCCGCCCGAGGCTGCTTAAATACTAACTTTGTGATCCGATAGTGCACGATATGCCCAAGCTGTGGCGCACGCGTACGGTCGATCCGCCCTGTCGTTTTTTCCTATGAAGCGAGGGAGAATGCGCATGCGTTACACTTGTCGGCCAACTCACCGAATCGCGTCCCCGCTGGAGAAACAATCATGCTGAACGAGCAGCTGCGCAGCGTCCTGCAACACATGCCGAAGGCAGAATTGCACATCCATATCGAAGGTTCTCTGGAGCCCGAGCTGATCTTTGCGCTGGCACAAAGGAACGGCGTTTCGCTGCCGTATGCCTCGGTCGAGGCGTTGCGTGCCGCCTACGCTTTCGCCGACCTGCAATCCTTCCTCGACATCTACTATGCCGGCGCCAGCGTGCTGCTGACGGAACAGGACTTCTACGACATGACGGCCGCCTACCTGGCGCGCGCCGCCGCCGACAATGTGCGCCACGCCGAGATCTTCTTCGATCCGCAGACCCACACCGCGCGCGGCGTGCCGTTCGAGACCGTCGTCAACGGCATCTGGCGCGCCTGCCAGGAAGGCCCCATCAGCGCCAGCCTGATCATGTGCTTCCTGCGCCACCTGTCCGAAGAGGAGGCGCTGGCCACGCTCGAAGAATCGCTGCCGTGGCGCGACAAGTTCATCGGCGTCGGCCTGGATTCGTCCGAGCTCGGCCACCCGCCCGAGAAGTTCGCGCGCGTGTTCGAGCGCGCCCGCCAGCTCGGCCTGCGCCTGGTGGCGCACGCGGGCGAGGAGGGGCCGCCCGCCTATATCGAGAGCGCGCTCGACGTGCTCAAGGTCGAACGCATCGACCACGGCGTGCGCAGCCTGGAAAGCCCGGCGCTGGTCGAGCGCCTGGCGGCCGAGGGCATGGCCCTGACGGTGTGCCCGCTGTCGAACATCAAGCTGCACGTCTTCGACGTGATGGGCAGCCACAACCTGCGCGAGCTGCTCGACAAGGGGCTGGCCGCGACCGTCAACTCGGACGACCCGGCGTATTTCGGCGGCTACATGAACGACAATTTCATCGCCGCCTTCGAGGCGCTGCCGCTCGATGCCGGCCACGCGCGCCAGCTCGCGCGCAACAGCTTCGCCGCTTCCTTCCTCGACCCCGAGCGCAAGCGCGCCTTCCTCGCCGAGGTCGACGATTTCTTCGCGCAGGCGCACCGCGCCGGCGCCACGCCCGCCGCCACCTGAGGACCGCGCATGTTCATCCAGTCCTTCCGCATGACCGCGCGCGACTGGCGCGCGGGCGAGTTGCGCTTCCTGCTGGTGGCGCTGATCGTGGCCGTGTCGGCGCTGTCCTCGGTCGGCTTCTTCATCGACCGCATGCGCGCGGGCCTGGAGCGCGACGCGCACCAGCTGCTGGGGGCCGACCTCCTGATCAATGCCGACGACCCGGTGCCGCAGCGCTGGCGCGAGGAAGCGCGCCGGCGTGGCCTGCTGGTGGCCGACTTCACGGCCTTCCAGAGCATGGCGCAGGCCGGCGAGGGCGAGAACACCCTGGCGCGGCTGGCGGCGGTCAAGGCG
>DAMCRY010000159.1:0-8732 GCA_032115075.1 Massilia sp. | reverse complement strand
GCGCCGTCAGCGCCACCGGCTGGCCGTGCAGGCTGGCCTGGCGGGTCTCGAGGTCGAGCGCGATGCCCGCGTGGGCCAGCACGTTGCTGGCCTGGCTGGCGCCGCGCCGCACCGCGGCCCGGATGCGCGCCGACATCTCTTCCAGCTCGAAAGGCTTGACCAGGTAGTCGTCGGCGCCCAGGTCCAGGCCTTCGACCCGGTCGGCCAGCGCATTGAAGGCGGTGATCAGGATCACCGGCACCGGATTGCCCCGGGCCCGCAAGGCGGCGAGCAGCGCGTCGCCCGACATGCCGGGCAGGCCGCGGTCGAGCAGCACGCAGTCGTAGTGGTGGGTGGCCAGGGCGGTCTGCGCCAGGTCGCCGCGGCGCACCCAGTCGACCGCGTGCTGGTCGAGGCGCAGCCAGGTCTGGATGGTTTCCCCCAGGGAGGTGTCGTCTTCGGCCAGCAGGATGCGCATCGGGCTTTCCGTTCAAAAGCGATAGCCCGAAGTTTGCCACGGATGCGGCAAGGCCGCCTTCCCGCTCAGTTGGCCTGGAATTTCTGCTCGTACTGCAATCGCCAGCCGCGGTAGGTCGTGCTGCGGTCGCTGCTTTCGCGCAGGCCGCGCGCGTCCGCATACACCGACGTCCCTGCGCGATCGGGCGCCAGCAGATTGCTGGCCGTGAAGCGCAGCATGCGCAGCGGGCTGAATTTATACAGGGCGTAGAGCTCCAGGTCGCGCGTCGGCGTGCCGTACATGGACTGGAATGTCGAGGTGCGCGTCCAGCCGCCGGAAACGAAGCTGAAGCTGGCGCCGCCCGACACGACGCGCCCGCTGTAATCGGCCCCGAGGTTGGCCGACCAGCGCGGCTGGCGGTCGAGCCGGTTACCGGGGCCCGGCACGGTGTCCACGCTGGACCAGTTGCGGCTCACGTTGGCCCGCAGCTCGAGCGGCCAGTCGCGCCCCAGGGTCCTCATCGGCAGCTTGGCTTCCAGGGACAGGCTCCGCACCTGCGCATCGCCCTGGTTGATCGGCGCCGAGACCCAGCGCGCGCCGTCGAAGGTCACGGTGTTGCGGATGAAGTCGCGGATCGCGCGGCTGCTGGCGCTGACCGAAACCAGGCCGCCTTTGGCGAAATAGTGCTCCCAAGCCGCGTCGACCCCGGTCGCCAGTTCCGGCCGCAGCGCCGGGTTGCCGACGTTGTCGGGCGAGAGCTCGGTATTGAAGCTCTGGTAGAACAGGGTCGGCACCAGCTGCGAGAGCGGCGGCGCGCGGTAGGTACGCGTCAAGGCCAGGCGCAGCTGGTCGCCCTTCGAGCCCGGGATTTTCCAGACGGTCTGGGCCAGGGGGCTGAACACGCTGTAGCGCGAGCGTACCGGGTCGAGGCCCGCGCCAGTGGTGTGCATGCGCACGCCTTCCCAGCGCGCCCCGAGATAGACCGACCAGCCGGGACGCACGTCCCACTCGTCCTGCGCATACACGGCGAGGCGGTCGAGTGTGCTGTCAAAACCCCTGTCGAATTCGAAGGGCGTGGCGCCTGCCAGCTCCCGGTCGCTGCGCACGTCGCGCCGGCGGTAGGGGCTGCGGCCCGCGTCCCAGCCGAAGGCGAAGGCATGGTCGGTGATGACGGGGACGGTGTACTTGCCGGTGCTGGTGAAGCCATTGTCGCGGATATGGCTGTCGTCGCGGCTGTCGAGCACCTGCGCCGCGCCCTGGAATCCCTGGCGTGCGAGGCTGCGCTCGCTGCGCGACGCGCTCAAGGCGAGCCTGGCGTCCAGTTTCGCGCCGCCTTCGAGCGCCTTGGCCAAGGCCAGCTCGCTGCGCAGGCTGTCGGTGTCGATGCTGAACCAGACCGGCATCAGGGGATAGGGATAAGCCGGTCCCGCAAGGGTCTGGCTGCGATTGTCTTCCGTACCGTGCGAGCGCGCGCCGTTGAAAAACGTCTGCCAACTCAGGCTGCCGCCTCCGTCGAGCGCCCAGGACAGGCGGGCGTTCGCGTTCAGGACGGTGAATTCCCGGTCGTAGACCGAGGTGGTCTCGCGCAGCTCGCGCAAGGCGCCGTCTGGAGCGCGGGCGCTTTCCTGGTCCAGCGAGGCAAAATGAAATGCGCCGCGCGCCACATTGGCGCCGACCGTATGGCTCATGCCGCCGTGCTTGCCCGAGTGCCCCAGTACCAGCAGGCGTGATCGGTTGCCCCTTCCTCCATTCGCGCCGAGCTTGAGCTCCCCGGCGTTCTTCCCGTTCGTCTTGCGCAGCACGATGTTGATGGTGCCGGCGATCGACTGGGTGCTGAATTCGGCCGTGGCGGCGCCGATCACTTCGATGCGCTCGATCGATTCCGGCGCCAGCGTCTCCAGCGAAAAGCCGGCCGGGGCGCGTTGGCCGTCGACCAGCACCTGGGTATAGCCGCTGCCCAGGCCGCGCATGCGCACCGCACCGTCGACCACCGTCACGCCGGGCAGGCGCTTCATCGCATCCAGCGCCGACTGGTCACCGTACTTGACCAGCTCCTCGTGGGTGACCACGCTGCGGCTGGCGGTGTCGTTGCGGCGCAGGGTGTCGGCATTGGCCTTGACCTCGACGGTGGCCGGCGGCACCGCGGCGGGGGCCGGCGCCTGCTGCCAGGCGTGGGCGGCGCCGGGGACGGCACCGGCGAAGGTGGCGATGGCGATCGTCAAGCGGTGCTGCATGTGTTCTCTCCTGGCTGCGCCGCACACCGCCCGCATACCGGACGGCAGCTATTCTAGACAACATTGTCTAATTAAGATTGACATACTGCATTGGCAATATTTTACTGTCAAGAATAAATAGACTATATAGTCTAGAAATATCGATCTACCGGTGCGGCGCCACGCAGCTCAGGGTGCGTCGAGCAGGTCGGTCCCGTAGGAGTTGTCGATCACGCAGACCCATTTGCCCTCGCGCTCTTCCCGGAACACGTAGGTGGCGCGCCGCGTGACCCGGGTGGTGTCGTCCCCTTCCCGGTACGCCAGCAGCGACTCCATGATGACCAGCACCGTGTCGCCGCCGGGGATGACCTGCACCCTGCCCTGCCCGACCACCAGGCTGTGCTGCACGTATTCGGCGATGGCGACGAAGGCTTTCCTGATGTTGTCCTTGCCGCGCACGGAGAGGCCGGGCTTGACCACCAGGGTGGCGTCGTCGGCGTAGAAATCCATCAGGGTATCGAAATCTTCGGCGGTGATGGCCACGTCCGCTGCGCGGATGAGTTGCTCGACGGGATGGGTAGTCATGAAGTCTCCTTTAAGCATGGCGCGGGTGCTGTTTCCAGATGCGAAGCCGGGCAAGCCGCTGGAGCGGTTGCTGAGGAGGTGAGCCTGTTACGGACGCGGCAGGCACCAGATCGGCGACCCACGTTTCGCGCACAGGCTCACGTGCGGCCTGCCGGGCGCTCGCCCTGGTGCGCTTGGGTACACTGGCGTCATGATTCCGACCGGAGGCGCCATGCTTGCCACAACGATGTTCTCGCTCTTTGCGATCTTCGTCATTGGGTGGGTTCTCCACATCAACGCGAACGATCGCAAGGTTCTCGAAAAAGAGCTGCAAGAGGAGCTCGTCGATACTTCCGACGATCCCTTTTGAATCATGCGTGCCTTACCGGGCGCGTTGCCATACAAGGTCGTACAGCCGAGTTCTGTAGGATCATGAGACACCACATCCATGCCGTTTGAAGGGACTCCTTTGGTTGCCGGGAGCAATTCGACTGGGGCCAGAACATACACTCCATTTCGTACGACCGCCGCTTGCCGGTACGCGTTCTTCGGTGCCTGCATCAACGTTTTTCCCGCGCACTAACCCGAATTCGTAACGCAGTTTGGCCTGCTGAAGCTTAGCCATTGGCAGGTGCCGCGCTCGGCTGGTAAGACTTCTGTCATCCCTTCTTGCGTCTGCCCCGGGTCGGAACCGGTTCTTCGTGACAGTCTGCGACTTTTCTGCCTTGACGACCTGATATGCTGAGTTCAACGGCCGGGTTCGGACAAAGCGGCCGTAAAGTGCTTGGCCGACCAAGATATTCTGTCCAACTCCGGCCGTGGGAGCCGGTCGCATCAACCCAATTTATGACGATCGAAATTAGACCCAATGCATCTGCTGAGGTACCAGGCACCGAGGGATATATAGATGACGCAGAGTTGCTTATACCCCGTTATGAGAGTGTCAATCCGAGTGAAAAGTACCAGGCTGTTACCCATCTATTTCCAAAGCTCCCTAGTTTGGTTCTTGACGTCGGCGCAGGGACTGGAGTCGACGCTGCGTGGCTCGCACAAGCGGGGCATCAAGTTCTAGCTGTCGAGCCAGTTTCAGCCTTCCGTGAAGCAGGTATCAGGCTCCACCCTTCCCCTAAAATTGAATGGCTAGAAGACAGTCTCCCGAGACTATCGAGTGTTGTGCATCGGAAAAGGCTTTTTGATGTCGTGCTCGTTAGCTCTGTGTGGAACCATCTCGCACGTGACGAACGGGGAGTGGCAATCGCCACATTAGGCACATTACTTGCCCCAGGTGGCATGCTTATCATTTCATTGCGACACGGCCCGTCGCCTTCTAATCGACGTGTATTCGAAGTACCTATCGATGAGACGGTAAGCCTCGCCAGCAACCATCAACTAATGCTTATCGCAAGCGCAGAAACCGCGTCGGTTCAACTGCTCAACAAGCAGGCGGCGGTTACTTGGTCCTGGCTAGCGTTTAAGAATTAGGTGCTATGCCTATACTACCGTTGGCCAGTTGCCACGCTGCGGTACGGGGATGGCAACGGCCGCCTTCGGCCAGAAGCGACCATGAATAAGCCTTTATAAGCCTGGTGTTTCAACAGAACGCGTCGAAAACGGACCCAGCCGAAGGTCAGCAATCGGCCAGGAGCGGACGTGCAATGTCGCCCCCCCCACTACTCACGCATTCATGCCCCGATGATTAATATCCGATCCTGTACGTCGAATCGCGGACTTAGAATTAGCTACGCAAGAGACTCATATCTACTGGTCGAGCTCGCTGGTTTCCCAGTTTCGGCGAGCGTTGAAGTGTGGGTCGAAACCGGCGATGCAGCGAGGCTTCAAGCATTCCTTGCCGACCTTGGTAAACAAGAGCGACCGTGGAATGGCATGCGGGAATGGCAGTCGATTGAGGATGATTTCAACCTGTCGGCAACCTGCACTCCATTGGGCCATGTCGTTTTCAACGTCCAAATGCATGGCTTACAGGGTGCGCCTGAAGAGTGGGCGGTCACTGCTGGCATTGACTATGAGTTGGGACGTCTTGCATCCTTGTCCAGTGGACTCGATTTCGAAAACACAACAGCCCGTCGCTAATCGGGACGTCCGCTTCGGGTCGGTTGCAGACGTTCAGGTAGGTCCGAAACCGGCCAGAGGCGGGCGGACCGTCAGCGACGAATGTTGAAGCCAAGAGAAGCGTGGCCGCGCCTCCTTAATTTCACCAGCTCGGCGCGGGTGGCGTGGGAGGCCTTCGACCTACTGGGTAAGGTCATTCGCGGCGCCTACGACATGTTGGGGCGCGCGCTGGTGCTCGACATGCGGCCGGAAATCTGGTGCGGCACGTGCGCAACGTCGATCCCGGCCAGCCGGTTATGGCAGAACCAGAATCAGTCGATCTCGCTCACGAACTGTCCCAGCGGGCGGCGTACCTTCGGCAGGTCGACCAGCCAATCCTGCTCGGCCTTGCGGTAACCCAGCGGCAGCATGACCGCGCTGCGCAGGCCGCGCTCGCCCAGGTTCAGGATGCGGTCGACGGCAGCCGGATCGAAGCCTTCCATCGGCGTGCAATCGACTTCCTCGAAGGCGGCCGCGATGATCGCCGCACCGAAGCCGATGTAGGCCTGGCGCGCAGCATGTTCGAAGTTCACCTGCGCGCCGCGGCCCGGGTAGGTCGACAGCAGTTGCTGGCGGTAGGCTTCCCAGCCTTCGTTACGGAAACCGCGCACCTCGTTGGTGAGGTCGAACATGTGGTTGATGCGCTCGGGCGTATAGTCGTCCCAGGCGGCGAACACCAGCAGGTGCGAAGCGTCGACCACCTGCGCCTGGTTCCAGGCGACTTCGCGGATCTGGCTGCGCAGCGCCGGATTGTTCACGATCAGGATTTCATAGGGCTGCAGGCCGGACGACGTCGGCGCCAGGCGCGCCGCTTCGATAATGCGGTCGAGCTTCTCCCTCGGCACCTTGCGTGTCGGGTCCATTGCCTTGGTGGCATAGCGCCATTTCAGTTTGTCGAGCAATTCCATGTGGATGTCCATTTCAATTTAAAGATGCGTGATTGTATTTTTTAAGCGAGACCACTTTGCCGGATCGGGCATGCTCCGGCGCCTGTCGTCAACGAATGCCGGCCCGTGGGGTGGTGGGTGAGTCGTTCACACGTGTTCGGGCACCACGTGCACGAGTTTGCAGGCGCCGAACCGTTTCTCGACATTGTCGGCCAGTCGGGACAACGATCCCTCCCGGCCGATGCACGTCGTTGGTTCTGTCTTACTTCTGCATGCTGTAACGCTCGAGCCAGTGCGCATACGGCGCCGGCAGCACCCAGGTTGGACGCTCGACACCCAGCTCCTTGGCTGCCTGCAGCGGGTAGTGCGGATTGGCCAGGTGGGCGCGGCCGACCATTACCAGGTCCAGCTGCTCGTCGGCCACGGCGCGTTCCGCCAGGTGCGGGCCGTCGAAGCCCCAGGCCGAAGCGACCGGGATGCCGGCCTGTTCACGCACGCGCTTCGCCACCGGGCCCAGGAAGGCCGGGCCCCAGGGAATTTTCACGTCCGGAATGGTGAAATTGATGCTGACGCTCAGCATGTCCAGACCGCGTTGGCGCATCATGCGGATCAGTTCGATCGACTCGTTCAGGGTGTCTTCGTCCTTACCGTCGTATTCGATGACGCCGAGGCGCGCGGTCAGCGGCAGGTTCGCCGGCCAGACTTCGCGCACGGCTTCCAGGGTCTCGAGCAGGAAGCGGCTGCGGCCGGTGAAATCGCCCCCATACTGGTCGGTGCGCTGGTTCGAGTGCGGCGAGAAGAAGCTCTGGCCCAGGTAACCGTGCGCAAAGTGCAGTTCCAGCCATTCGAAGCCGGCATCGCGCGCGCGGCAGGCAGCGTCGACGAAATTGGCCTTGACGCGGGCGATGTCGTCAAGGGTCATTTCCCTCGGCACTTTCGGCAGGTTGTTGCCGAAGGCAATCGCTGACGGCGCGATGGTCTCCCAGCCATAGGCATCTTCCGACGGAATGTGATCGTCGCCTTCCCATGGACGGTTGGCGCTGGCCTTGCGGCCCGCGTGGCCGATCTGGATGCCGGCGACCGCACCGGCGGCCTTGATACGGGTGGCGATATGGGCCATGCCCTCGACCTGTGCGTCATTCCACAGGCCGGCGCAGCCTGGCGTGATGCGGCCTTCCGGCGAGACCGCGGTCGCTTCCACGATCACCAGGCCGGCGCCGCCGCGGGCGATGCCGGCGTAATGGGTCTGGTGCCATTCGTTGACGAAGCCATCGTTGGCGCGATACTGGCACATGGGCGGCACCGCGATGCGGTTGCGCAGGGTGACGTCTTTCAGGGTGAACGGGGTAAATAAGGCTGACATGGTTCTTTCGTATGCAAAACGTGGGGCAAGCCACGGTCTACGCCGCGGCGGGCGGCCAGTATAGAAGGAACGCCCGGAACCTGCTGGTGAGCCCAACGTTTTGGGCGCTGCAGCATTCGTCCCGCGTCGGTGACCTGCCCGCCTTGATCATTGTGATAATCTTGCTGATCGCTCAGTTTCAGGGACCATCATGACCTTGCCCGTCGTCGCTATTTTTGTTGCCAAACCCGGCTTTGAAGAGAAACTGGAAACCCTTTTCCGCAGCGTTGTCGAACCGACGCTGCGCGAGGAAGGGTGCATCAGTTATCAGGTGAACCGCGACATGGGGAATCCACGTCGTTTCGTCTTTACCGAGGAATGGCGCAGCCAGGCCGATCTCGACCGGCATCTCGCAACGCCGCATCTGAAGAGGCTGTCCGAGCAGGTGCCGGAGTGCATCGAATCGAGCGATGTGCTGCTGTTGGCGAAGCTTGCTGGTGGTGCGGTATAAGCTTGCCCGACAACGTGTGAATGTCTACGACCCAGAACACCGCCAGCAATGTGTTCGGGAAGGGCCGGAAGTGGACGTTCACGACTAAGCAGAGCAACAAAGATAATCATGCCCGACGAACAGACCATGTACTCGAGCATAGTGAGTTGCTATGACAGCCTGCCCAAGCTTGAGGGCCGCACCGTCCACGCATTTCACTCGGAGTACAGTTTCGCGGCGCTTCGACTCGACAACCAGGAAGTTATTGCTTTCGCTGTGGAGGAGGAGTCAGTCGGGAAATGGTTTGAGGTGTTCCCGATCTGCCTGCACCGTGTATCGTTAGCGTATCCCTTGAGGTGGACTGAGCTGGACCTGCCGTTTACCGTAGCCCATAGCAAGATGTTGTGGCGTGAGGAATGGCTTGAGTCAGCGAAGGACAGTTCTGGCTTGCTTGGATCGGGACCTCATTACGAGCAATGCGTATCAACGCTAGGGTCGGCTCCGAAGTCGAGCGCCAACGTCGTCAAGGTTCTTGCTGGGATCCGATTGAGCGGGTGGGATGAGCGTTCGCTAGTGATATGCAGCTCGGATAATACGCCTTTCAAGGTCGACTTGACGATGGATCGGTCTGAGATACTGAATCGACTACGGTTCCCTAGACACTCGCGAGCCGTTCAAAATATCGCTTTTC
>DAMCRY010000158.1:0-8735 GCA_032115075.1 Massilia sp. | reverse complement strand
GTCATCGCCGGACTGGCCGCACGCGGCGCGCCGCTCGACCAGGCCGCCTGCTGGGGCGTGGCCCTGCATGCGCGGGCCGGCGAACGCCTCGCCGGACGCATGGGCACACTTGGCTATCTGGCGCGGGAAATTTCGCAGGAGATTCCCGCCCTGCTGGAACACATCGCCGGCAAGCAGACGCAGGCCGGCGAGACCGAAACCATCCGGCCAACGCCGGTGGCGTGGGGAACGGGCGAATAAGCTGTTTCCCAACAATTTCCGCAGTGTAGAGCGGAAAGGAGTACCCGGTATGCGATGCGGCGAACTGGCAGGCTGACTGTCGGTCTAATGGTTCCGCTGGATCGTGCACCGACCCGGGGCCGCGTATTGCGTCGGTTCCCTGATGGTTCCACTGCTGGGTTTCCGGACCCTCGGAGGACCTAACCCTGGCGCCGCCGGCGCTCCATGGCCTCACCTGGAGCCCGAGGCACAAGATAGACGTGAACGAGGAGTTTAAACAATGAAAGCACTGACCAAAGCACCAAAAATCCTGCTGACTGCTGCCGTGTTGGCCTCCCTGCTGGGCGCCTGCCGCAAGAACGAGCCGGCCACCGACACCACGACCACCACGCCGGACACCTCGGCCACCGCCCCGAGCAGCACCTCGGGCGCCACCGGCACCACGGGTGACACCGGCACCGGCGCAACCGGCACCGGCACCACCGGCACCACCGGCGACATGGGCACCGGCGCAACCGGCACTGGCGCCACCGGCACCACCGGCACTGATGCCACCGGCACGGGCACCGGCGCAACCGGCACCACCGGCACGACCGGCACCGATGCCACCGGCACCGGCACGGGCACCACCGGCACCGGCACTGGTACCTCGGGCACCTCGGGCACGACCGGCACCACCGGCACCGGTACCGGCACCACCGGCCAGTAAGCCATTCGCCAGGCAAGGAACGGAGCCCGTCCTGCGGGCTCCGGGACTTCCGGTCCTGCCGGGAGGCTGGCTCCATGCCACTGGCTTCATGCCGCTTCACTGCGCATCCGCGCCTCGCCGGATGCAGCGATCGCCAGCCTTTCGGCTGGCTTTTGTTTTTGCTGGCCGCGACGCCGCACGCGCGTTCGACTCCCCTTCGGGCAGACGGAGCGGCAATTCACATGCTGCTTGAACGCGCGTGCGGCGGCCGCTGCGCCGGCTGTTCTCCTTGCCGGGCGGAGCCGCACACCCTACGGGACCGGCACATCCCCATCCGCAAAAAAAAGCGGCCAGCATGTGCTGGCCGCCGGGTACTGCGCGGGGGCTGGCGCCCCCCGGGAATCAGGCAGGCACCGCTTTGCCGCGGCCGGTCGCGAAGCGGCCGACGCGCAGGATGCCGCGGTACACCGCGCGCACCAGGGTCAGCGTCAGGATCGCCTCGATGAAGGTCATCCCGAAGGCCGCCGCCACGTTGAAGCGGCCGGCGCGGCGGTTGAACTTGGCGAACATGCGGTCGCGGGCGATCTCGATGCTGTCGTAGAAGGTCGGCACCACCAGCAAGGTCAGCAGCGTCGAGGTGACCACGCCGCCGATGATCGCGATGGCCAGCGGCTGGTAGAACTGGCCGGCATCGCCGAAGGCCATCGCCACCGGGAACATACCCGCGATCAGCGCGAAGGTCGTCATCAGGATCGGACGCAGGCGCTTGCGGCCGGCCTGCATCAGCGCTTCCTCGCGGTCCACGCCCTCCGCTTCGAGCGCACGGGCGGCGTCGATCAGCAGGATCGCATTCTTCGCCACCAGGCCCATCAGCATCAGGACACCGATCATGCTCATCAGGTTGAGCGTGTTATTGGTCAGGATCAGGGCCAGCACCACGCCGATCAGGGACAGCGGCAGCGACAGCATCACGCCCAGCGGTGCGGTGAAGGAGCCGAACTGCATCACCAGGATCAGGTACATCAGCAGGATGCCCGAGAACAGCGCGATGATCATCTGGCCGAACAGTTCCTGCTGGTCCTCGCCCTGGCCGCCCAGCGCCAGGCCGTAGCCCGGCGGGAAGTCGAAGCTCTTCGCCAGTTTCATGGCGTCGGCGGTCACCTCGCCGGGCGAACGGCCCTGGGCGTTGGCGGACACGGTGATCAGGCGCTCGCCATCCTTGTGGCGGATGCCGGCCGGGCCCTTGCCCATGGTGATGGTGGCGATCTGCTCGAGCGGCACCATCATGCCGGTGCCGGCCACCGCGATCGGCAGGCGCTCGATGCTGTCGGTGTTGACGCGGTCGTCCGGATGCAGGCGCACGGCGACGTCGCGGGTCTCGCTGGTCGGGTCGACCCAGTCGCCCACCTCGATGCCGGCGAAGGCCACGCGCAGGGCCTGCGCGGCGTCGTTCACCGAGATACCCATGGCGTTGGCCAGGCCGCGGTCGAGCACGATCTGCAGCTCGTTCTTCGGATCCTGTTCCGACAGGGTCACGTCGACGGCGCCCGGCACCTGGCGCAATTTCTCCATGAAGCTCGATGTCAGTTCCATCAGCTTGCGCGAGTCCGGGCCGGTGAACTCGATCTGGACCGGCTTGCCGCCGCCGCCCAGGTCGTCGATGACGACGTACTCGGCGCCCACCAGCGGAGCGATCTTGGCGCGCAGTTCGGCGCCGATCTCGGAGCCGCTACGGTCGCGCTTGCTGCGCTTGCCGATGTCGACGTAGACGCGGCCGCCGCTCAGGTCCACGTAGCTGTTGGTATCCTCGGTTTCCGGGATCGAACGGGCGATCTCGGCCGCGGCTTCGACCTTGCGGCGCGCGTATTCCAGGCTCGACGAGGCCGGCGTGCGGATCTCGACCATGATGGTGCCCCAGTCCGATTTCGGCATGAAGCTCGAACCGCCGAAGAAGTTGTGCAGGGCGATGGCGCCGACGAAGCTGGCAAAGGCGATGAAACCCATCCACTTGCGGTGGTGCAGCGCCCAGGCGATCACGCGGCTGTAGCGGTCGGCCTGGTGGTCGAACCAGGTATTGAAGCGTTGCAGCACCAGGCTCAGGCCCTTCTTCGGCGCATGCGCGTGGTCGGGCGGGTCGCCCCAGTAGGCCGACAGCATCGGGTCGAGCGTGAACGAGATCAGCAGCGAGACGATCACCGAGCAGGTCACGGTCAGTGCGAACGGACGGAACCATTCGCCGGACACGCCCGGCATGAAGGCGACCGGCACGAACACGGCCATGATCGAGAAGGTGGTGGCGGCCACGGCCAGGCCGATCTCGGCCGTGCCTTCGAGCGCGGCGGTACGGCGGTCCGAGCCCATTTCCATGTGGCGCACGATGTTTTCGCGCACCACGATCGCATCGTCGATCAGCACACCGATCGCCAGCGACAGGCCCAGCAGGGTCATGAAGTTCAGCGTGAAGCCGCACAGCCATACGGCGATGAAGGCGGCCAGCACCGAGGTCGGCAGCGCCAGCGCGGTGATCAGGGTCGAACGCCAGGAATTCAGGAAGGCGTACACCACGAAGATGGTCAGGATCGCGCCCAGCACCAGGGCCTCGATCACGTTGTTCAGGCTGCTCTGGGCGTCTTCGCCGCCGTCCTGGACGACTTCGACCTTGGTGCCTTCAGGCAGCTCCTTGCTGACTTCCTTGACGACCTCGTGCACCTTCTTGGCCAGCGACACGGTCGAGGCGTCGGGCGAACGGGCGATCTGCAGGCCGACGTTCGGCTTGCCGCTGCGGATCGACAGGCTGTTGATGTCGGCGAAGCCGTCCTGGATCTCGGCGACCTGGTTCAGGCGCACGATCTGGTCGCCGTTGCGCTTGACCACGATCTGCGAGAAGTCTTCCGGACGCTCGATGCGGCCGACCAGGCGGATGCCCTTCTCGTCCAGTTCGCTGCGCAGCTTGCCCACCGGGGCATTGGTGTTCTGGGTACGCAGGGCGTTGGTGACTTCCGCGACCGACACGTTGTATTCACGCAGTTTCTCGGCACGCAGCAGGACCGACAGCTCGCGGCGCAGGGCGCCGTTCACGGTCACGGTCGAGACGCCGTTGATGGCGCGGAACTTGTCCGCCAGCACATCCTCGGCATAGCGCGAGATCTCGGCGTGCGACTGGGTGCTTGAGGACAGCGCCAGCTGCATCACCGGCTGGGCATTGATGTCCCAGCGGCGCAGCACCGGCTCGCGCATCTCGACCGGCAGCTTGTAGCGCACCGCGGCGATCGCGTTGCGCACGTCGTCCGAGGCTTCGATGACGTTGCGGCCGAAATTGAAGTCCATGAAGAACGACACCCCGCCTTCGAAGGAGTTGGAAGTGATCTCGTTCACGCCCTGGATCGCCAGCAGCTGCTTTTCGATGCGGTTGGTGATCTCGCGCTCGACGGTCTCGGGCGAGGCGCCCGGATACGGGATGTTGACGGACAGGGCCGGGCGCTCGACGTCCGGGTTCTGGTTGACCTTGAGCTTGGACAGGGCAAGCAGGCCGATCAGCATCATCGCCACGATCATGACGACGGTGGCGACGGGTCTCTTGACACTAAAATTGGAGAGGAACATTTTTAATTATCCTTGGTTGTCCTGTGTTCCTTACTTGCCCTGCGCCGGGGCCGCATTGGCGGCGCTGGCCGCGCTCGCCACCACGGCGGCCGGCATCTCGACCTTCTGGCCATCCTTCAGGTTCGAGGTCGGGGAGCGCAGCACGATGTCGCCGGCGACCAGGCCCTGCTTGACTTCGATGTTGCCGGTGCGCGGATCGCGCGCGCCGACCACCAGCGGAACCTTGTTCAGGGTCTTGTCCTTGATGCGCCAGGTATAGGCGCTGTCGCCGGCCTTGACCAGTGCGGCTTCCGGCAGCATCAGGGCGTTGGTGCTCTGGGCGTCGATGCGGCCTTCGGCATACAGGCCGGCCACGCGCGGCTGGGCCTTGTCGGCGAACTCCACCACCACTTCGACCTGGCGGGTGATCGCGTTGGCGGCCGGGTCGATGCGCTTGACGATGCCGGCGAACTGCTGCTCGCCATAGCCGTTGACGCGGAAGTTGACCTTCTGGCCGAGCTTCACGTTGGCGATCTCGTCGGCCGAGACGCGCGCCTGGAAGCGCATGCTGTTCGGGTCGATGACCTTGACCAGTTCCTTGCCTATGGTGGCGGTGTCGCCGGCCGAGACCTTGCGCTCGGAGACGATGCCGTCGAACGGGGCGCGCACCACGGTGCGCGACAGCTGCTGGCGCGCGGTGGCGGCGCGGCTCCTGGCGGCCGACAGCTCGCTCTGGGCGCTGTTGCGGCGCACTTCGGCTTCGTCCAGGCCGACGGCCGAGGTCATGCCCGAGGCGCGCAGGGTCTTCATGCGGTCCAGCTGGCGGGTGGCCTGGTCGAGGGCCTGGCTGGCGGCGCGCACCGCTTCGTCGCTCGATGCGACGGTGTCGCGGATCGCGGTTTCGTCCAGGCGCACCAGCACGTCGCCGCGCTTGACCGGCTCGCCGTTCTCCTTCAGGACCTGCAGGACCACGGCCGAGACTTCGGCGCGCAGGTCGGCCTTGCGCTCCGGCTGGATCGAGCCGGTGACCACCGGGCCGCTCGACAGGGTGTCGTTCTGGATGGTCAGCACGTCTTCCGATGCGACCTTCAGCTGCGCAGGACGCTTGTCCTTCGGATCCGCCTTGGCAGCGGTTTCCGCACCTGGCTTGGCAGGCTCCTTGGACTCCTTGCTGCAGGCGGCGAGCGCCGAGGCGATGGCAAGGACGAATAGTGTTTTGCGCAGCATTGTGGTTCTCCAGAGAATGGACTCAGTGTAGTTCTTTTAAAAAACGCGAATATGAACAGCCAGCGCGCAGTATCGAGTAGTGCCCTGGGGGCGTCAATTGACGACTCTGCATACTGCGGAAATCGAGGGATGAAATGCGGTATGACGCGATGAACTGCATCCGGAACGGATGAAATGCGTCCGATTCCGGACAGGGCGGACGTCCGCTTGTCCGCCCTCTTGTGTTTAGGTTGCGAACTTACGCCGAGAACAGTGCGTTGATCAGGAAGCCCATGCCGATGCCGGTGGCGATGCCGCCGCCGATCTCGACCAGCGTATGGCCCATGCGCTCGCGCAGGACCACGTGCCCCACCGTGTCGCAAGCCAGCTTGTTGATCGCGGCTGCCTGGCGCCCGACGTGCTGGCGCAGGCTGTTGGCGTCGATCATGACGATGAAGGCCAGGGTCACCGCGACGCCGAAGGCCGGATGGCCGATCCCTTCGCGCAGCGCGATCAGGGTGGCCATGGCGGTGACGACCGAACTGTGGTTGCTGGGGAAGCCGCCGTTGCCGACGAGGTTGAAGGCCCAGCGGCGCTGGCGTGCGCTGGTGATCAGGAACTTGATCGGGCCGACCACCATCCAGGTCAGCACGGGTGTGACGAGATACGCGAAATCCATTGTCTCTTCCAAGGTGAATAAATGCCGGGCAGAATTATCTCAGAAGCAAGCCCGGACAGATACTTTTTCCGGGGCATTCTCGCGCCGCGGTCGGGGCCGGAACGTTACTATGTTGGTAAGGAATTCTTGAACGTCTGGACAGGAACGAGGAGTCACCATGCGGCATTTCCGGTTGTCAATCGCGGTAACGGTCATCCTGATGGGGCTGGCAGGCTGGTGGGGCTACGAGCACCGCGGCGTCGCCGGTATGCTACAGGCCTTGTGGATCACCGCGATACTCGGCGTGCTGGAAGTGTCGCTTTCTTTCGACAACGCGGTCGTCAACGCCTCGGTCCTGCGGGGCTGGAACGAGTTCTGGCGCAAGCTGTTCCTCACCGTCGGCATCCTGGTGGCGGTGTTCGGCATGCGCCTGCTGTTCCCGCTGGTGATCGTCTCGGCCGCGACTGGCCTCGGCCTGGTCGACGTCTGGCACATGGCGATCGACAACCCCACCGAATACTCGCGCCACCTCACCGAGAAGCACGCCGAGGTGGCGGCCTTCGGCGGCGCCTTCCTGATGCTGGTGTTCCTGAACTTCCTGTTCGACGAGGAAAAGGAACTGCACTGGCTCGGCTGGATCGAGGAAAAGGTGGGCAAGTACGGCACCGAGGGCCTGGCCATCCTGATCACCCTGTCGGCGGTGTGCGGCGCCATGTACCTGATGGAACCGGTGCGCAAGCTGCCGGTGCTGATCGCCGGCGTGACCGGGGTGCTGGTCTACATCGCCGTGCAATGGCTCAGCGGCCTGCTCGAGAGCGAGGAACACGACCCGACCGTCGGCAAGATGATCTCCCAAGGCAGCATCGGCGGCTTTCTCTACCTCGAAGTGCTGGATGCCTCGTTCAGCTTCGACGGCGTGATCGGCGCCTTCGCCATCACCAACGACGTGGTCGTCATCATGCTCGGCCTGGCCATCGGCGCGATGTTCGTGCGCTCGATGACGGTGTTCCTGGTCTACAAGGGCACCCTGGAGGAATTCGTGTTCCTGGAACACGGGGCGCACTACGCGATCGGCATCCTGGCCCTGATCATGTTCTTCAGCGTGCACTACCACATCCCCGAATGGTTCACCGGGCTGTCCGGCCTGGCCTTCATCCTGGTGTCGCTGTGGTCCTCGGTGCGCTACCGGCGCCGCATGGAGGCCGAGGAGCGCGCGGCGGCCGGCTAGTCACGCGGGATTTTGCAGTTTTGTCCAGCCGTGGCAGAATGTGCGCGGCTGCTCCGCTGCCATCCTGACAACTTCCCGATCCTGCCATGCCCAAGACCATGCCGAAACGCGCCACCGCCCTCCTGCTCTCCGCCCTCGCCGCGGTCATCGTGCTGTTCGCGCTGTATACCTGGTTCACCCTGAGCTGGTCGTATTCCGAGGGCGAACGCGCCGGCTACCTGCAGAAGTTCTCGAAGAAAGGCTGGCTGTGCAAGACCTGGGAGGGCGAGATCCTGCTGTCGAGCATGCCGGGGGCGATCCCCGAACGCTTCGCCTTCACGGTGCGCGACGAAGGCGTCGTGCGGCAGCTGCAGAGCGCGATGGGGCAACGGGTGCAGATCTCCTACGAACAGCACGTCGGGGTGCCGACCTCGTGCTTCGGCGAGACCGCGTATTTCGCGACCAAGGCGGTGACGGGGCCGGTGAATCCGGTGTCGCCGAGCCAGGCGTCGCAGTAATACGTCGAATGTATTAAAAGGTTGCTAATGATATGCGTGGCATATCATGCAATATTGGGTTCCCGCCTGCGCGGGAACGACGTGCGCGAGGCGCGGGAAACATCTGCTGGACGGGTTCCCTGCGTTGGCCGAAAAACCGTCGTACGCCCCACTGGGGCCTACGACTTCCCGCGCAGGCGGGAACCCAGTTCGGCCTGCGCCGCACACCGCAGGCCTGACGATCATTCCTGCTCGTTCTTCCTCTGACTCGCAATCACATCCGCCAGCCGGCTCGCCGCCTGCGTCGCGGAAGCCGGCGCCGGCTGCTTGAAGCGCCCCAGCACCTCGCGCGTGATGTTCACCGAGGCCACCCGGTGCTCGGCTTCCGCCTTGCGCTCGCCAATGGCGCGCTCGGTGGCCGCCAGTTCCCCGCTCTGCTCCTCGTAGCGCTGGGCTTCCAGCTCGGCCAGTTCCCTGCGGGCCGCCATCATGCGCTGGGTCGCCTCGGCCGCCTTGCGCTGCATCTCGGCATGGCGCTGGGCGTGCTCCAGCAGCGCCCTCTGGGCGTCGCGCTTCTCGACCGCCGCCTGCAGGCCGGTCGCTTCCATCTCTTCGCGCTGCTGCGCCAGGCGCGCCTGCTCTTCCTCGGCCGCCGCGCGCGCCTGGGCCGCCGCTGCC
>DAMCRY010000157.1:0-8742 GCA_032115075.1 Massilia sp. | reverse complement strand
GTGCCGGCGCCGCGTCCGCCCGCCTCGCCGTCCAGGTAGACCGAGCTCTCCACCGAGGTGCGGTAAGCGGGGCGCAGGCGCCATCGGGTGGCGTAGGCGTAGCCGATGGCGAGGCCGCCCGATAGCGCCACCAGCCAGGGCAGGCCGGCCGCCTGCACGTCGGCGATACGCTGCGCCATGTCGTCCGCGGACACCGGCGCTTCCTCGAAACTGATGGTGGTTGTGGCGACGTAGGGGTTGTAGATGGCGCAGAGGGCTGCGGCGTCGTCGCGAGTGGCGTGGCGAAGCTCGATGGCGGATAGGGTGGGCATGGCTGCTGGCGAGTTGGCGATGACACATCATAGGCATGCCGACGGCGTCCGGCAAGAAAGGGCCCTCCGGCAGCGCACGACCGTGCATGGAATATTTGCACCGGAGGCAGCGCGTGCAAATATTCCGTGCACGCAGGCTGCCTGATGCAAATATCCTTTGCAGGCAATGTATTAGCGCCGCGCCGTTCCCATCCGCGGCAGGAACACCGCCAGGATGCCCAGCAGCGGCAGGAAGGAGGCGATCCGGTACACGGTCTCGATGCCGGTGCTGTCGGCGATCGCGCCCATGGCCGCCGCACCGATGCCGCTGATGCCGAACATGAGGCCGAAGAACAGGCCGGCGATCATGCCGACCTTGTTCGGCACCAGCTCCTGCGCGAACACGACGATGGCCGAGAAGGCCGAGGACATCACCAGGCCGATGACCACCGACAGCACGGCGGTCCAGAACAGGTCCGCATACGGCAGCATCAGCGTGAACGGCGCCGCGCCCAGGATCGAGAACCAGATCACGCGCTTGCGACCGATGCGGTCGCCGATCGGGCCGCCCGCGAAGGTGCCGGCCGCCACCGCCGCGAGGAAGAGGAACAGGTAGCCTTGCGCCGATTCCACCGAGACGTGGAATTTCTCGATCAGGTAGAAGGTGTAGTAGCTCGACAGGCTGGCCATGTAGATGTACTTCGAGAACACCAGCATGGCCAGGACGGCCAGGCCCCACAGCACGCGCCCGCGCGACAGGCCCGGCCCGGCGTGCACCGCGATCTTGCCGGTGGCTTTCTTCAGGTGGCCAGCGTACCAGCGGCTGACCTTGAACAGCACCGCCACCGCCAGCAGCACCAGCACCATCAGCCAGGCGATGCGTCCCTGCCCGCTGCCGATGATGATGGCCGCCGCCAGCAGCGGCCCGAAGGCGGAACCGAGGTTGCCGCCGACCTGGAACAGCGACTGCGCGAAGCCGAAGCGCCCGCCCGAGGCCAGGCGCGCGACGCGCGAGGCTTCCGGGTGGAAGGTCGAGGAGCCGACGCCGATCATGCCGGCCGCCAGCAGCAGCATGGCGAAGCTGCCCGCCATCGACAGCAGCGCGACGCCGAACAGGGTGACGCACATCCCGACCGGCAGCAGGAAGGGAATCGGGCGCTTGTCGGTGACCAGGCCGATCCAGGGCTGCAGCAGCGAGGCGGTGCACTGGAAGGTCAGCGTGATCAGGCCGATCTGGGTGAAGCTGAGCGAAAACTCGTGCTTGAGCAGCGGGTAGATCGCGGGCAGGACGGCCTGCACGCAGTCGTTGAGCAGGTGGACGAAGGCGACGGAGAACAGGATCTGCATCACCGTGGCCGGCTGGGAGGAGCCGGCGGCGGGCGTGGAAGGCAATGTGGACATGGGACGGCTTGGATTGAAAAGCCGTGCCAGTGTACTATGTGGCGCCGTTGCGCGCTGGCGCCGCGGCAGGACCGGGCCCGAGCGTCTTGACGAGCGCATAGCGTGCGCCGCCCGGCGGGAAGCCGTCCAGCCGGGAGTTGACGGCGTAGCCCAGCTTCTCGTAGAAGGCCAGCGCCTGGAAGCTCAGCGTCTCCAGGAAAGCCTGGCTGCAGCCGCGGCGCAGCGCTTCCTCCTCCGCCGTACGCAGGACGTCGCGGCCGATGCCGCGCCCGCGCATCCCCTCGCCGACCCACAGCGCGTGCACCTGCAGCCAGCCGACATAGGTGTCGCCCACCAGGCCGCCGACGACCCGCCCCGCCTCGTCGCGCACGGTCACCACCAGGTCCTCGGGCGTGGCGCCGCCGGTATGCGAGGCGTTGAAGTCGATCAGGCCCTGGACGATCACGTTCGAGTCGCGATAGTCGGCGCCGGCTTCGAGCGCCACCACGTGGCCGCCATGGTGGTCCATGACATCGTTCCCTGCCATATCCGTATCCTTTTTTTGAACACGCCGCATTATGCCCGGCTGCGGGCTGCTAGTGTTTACCGTCGGTCCGGCGCGGGCGGCATCGCCTGCCTGCGCGACCACTCGCCGATCAGGGCCAGCGCGCGCGGCGACATCGTTTCCGCGATGTCCGCCACTTCCGCGAACTCGCCGCTGCCGGCGGTCTGGAAGAAGTGGTTGAGACCGGGCAGCCGGTGCACTTCGGCGCGCGGGTTGGCCGCCAGCGCCTGCGCCAGGGCCGGCACGTTGGCGTCCGCCGCCACCACCCGGTCCTTCTCGCCGGCCAGGGCCAGGACCGGGCAGCTCACCTGGCGCAGCAACGGCCGGGGATCGATGGACAGCAGGGTGCGCATCCACGGCCCCGCCGAGGCGGGATCCTGCGGCGGCGCCCTTTCAGCAGCTCGCCCATCGGAACGCCGTTGCCGGCCATGAGCACGAGGAAGGCGAGCGCCGGGTCGCGCGCGGCGACGATCGTGCCGACCAGGGCGCCTTCGCTGTGCCCCACCAGGCCGAGACGTCCGGCATCGATGCCGGGACGCTTGCGAAGGAAGGCGAGCGCCGCCTCGATGTCGGAGGCGAAGTCGAAGGTGGTGGCGGCCGCGAAGTCGCCGCCGGACTTGCCGAGTCCCCGCTTGTCGCTGCGCAGCACCGCAAAGCCCTGGCGGGTCAGGTGGTCGGCCAGCACCAGGTAGAACTGGTGGCCTGACAGCGTGCCGTCGCGGTCCACTTCCCCGCTCCCCGGGATGAGGACGATGGCGGGATGCGGGCCGGGGCCGCGCGGCAGGGTCAGGGTGCCGGACAGGCGGATCGCGCTGCCGGCATTGTCGAAACCGAGCTGCTCGACAGCATAGGGCAAGGGCAAGACCGGCGTTTGCGGCCGGGCCGGCGCGCTCGTGCGCATCGACGGCATCAGGAACGCCGCTCCCGCCAACAGGAGCACGCAAGCCAGGGACCACAGGTAGGCCGATGGAGTCGTTTCATATGCGGGGAAAACGAACGGAATGCACAACTGTAGCATCACGCGTGCGCTTTGGTGTCGCGCAGCAAGGCGGTGCAACGGGCGTCACGCTTTTCGCCCAGGTCTTATACTCTGTCCTTCGATCTTCTTGCGACGCTTGCATGCGCTGGTCGCCGGGATGGCCACTTCGCTGGGAGATGGCATGTTTTCGGCGTGTATGAACCCATCCTGCGCTTCAGGCTTCCCCGGCTATTCACATGCGGTTTCCGACTCACCCAGGCGTCTCTGTCGCCGACGCCAGGCCCATCCATTGGTATGACGATTGATTTAATCGTGGCGGTGGCGAAAAGTTTTTTGTTCGTCCTGGCCACCATGCTGCCCATTCTCAATCCGGCAGCGACCGCACCGATCTTCCTCAGCATGACCGAGGGAGCATCGGCAAGCACCCGCACGCTGCTGGCGCGCCGCATCGCGCGCAATATGTTCTGGCTGATGACGGGCTCGATGCTGGTCGGTTCCTATGTGCTCGACTTCTTCGGCATCTCGCTGCCCATCGTCCGTATCGGCGGCGGCCTGCTCCTCGCTTCGGTGGCATGGCGCCTGCTCGGCGCGACGCCTTCGACACCCGACAGCCGGGCCTCGCTGGCCGAAGCTTTCACACCCGACCATGCGCACCGCCAGGCCTTCTATCCGCTGACCTTTCCGATCAGCTGCGGTCCCGCCTCGATCTCGGTCGCCATCACGGTGGGCGTCACCCTGCACGATGCCACGCTGGTGATCTCGCTGGCGCGCATGGGCGGCGCCCTGCTGGCGCTGGCGCTCATCGGCCTGCTACTCTATCTCGCCTTCCGCTACGGAGAGCACTTCCTGCGCCTGATCGGCGACGCCGGAACCGCCGTGTTCCTGCGCCTGACCGCCTTCATCCTGCTGTGCCTCGGCGTGCAGATCGTGTGGGATGGCGTCAGCGAATTGCTGCTCGACGTGATGTCCGCCTCCGGACGCATGACCACGGTCCAGGCGGACACCCTACTGCCGCACAAAGAAATCAATCATGGTTAATCCGCACTTCACTTCCGCCGGGCTCGCGCTCGGCCTGTCGAGCTGTTTGTACTGCACCGGCCTTGCCGCCCAGGACCTGCCCGGCGTCGACTTCTACGGTTCGCTGCGCACCCAGGCCGAAACGGTCCACCCGGACCGCGACGAACGGCTGGACAGTTACGTTGGCCTCCGCGACGCCTACTCGCGCGTAGGCGTCAGGATCGATCGTCCGCTCGGCGGCGAGCTGGCGCTGACCGGCCAGCTGGAACTTCCCGTCGACACGGCGAATGTCAGGATGCGCGACCCCTACGACCAGGGCGATGCCGATCGTCCCCACGGGGAGCGCATCAGGCTCGCGCAGATCGGACTGCGGGGCCGCTTCGGCGCCATCAGCTACGGCCAGCAGTGGATGCCCTACTACAATGCGATCGCGGCGCCGGTGGACATGTTCAGCACCTATTACAGCGGCTTCGCGACCTATACCGTCTTCCGCGTGTCCCAGACCCTGTCCTATTCGACGCCGGAAGTGGCCGGCTTGTCGTTCGGCGCGGGGTATGCCGGCAGCAGCGGCAACGCGCGCTCGACCTCGCGCATCGATGCGCCGCGCCGCCAGCTCACCGCCACCTACCGCATCGGCGACACCCGCCTCGCCGCGGGCCTGGACGACCGGGGCGACGCCGGCTACGGGCGCAACCGCTTGTACGGGCTGTCCGCCAGCCACCAGGCCGGCCCGCTCTACCTGGCGCTCAAGGTCGAGCGATTCGACACGGGGAACCTCCAGCGCGGCAGCTTTTCGAGCGACGGCAACCAGGCCATCAATCTCTTCGGCAGCTATGCCATGGGCGCCACTACCTTCAAGCTGATGCTCGCGAACGTGGAGAACTATGGCGACGACATCGTCCATCTCGGCATCGACCACCAGGTCTCGGACGCATTGAAGGTATTTGCCGAGTATTACCGCGAAAGCGCCAGCTCGGTCCTCACGCCGCGTCGCGGAGGCCTGGACGATTTCGATGCGTCCATCAGCGGCGGCCAGGCCCTTGCGGTCGGCCTGCGCTACGATTTCTGAGGTCCCCGTTGGGGTACCCGTCCGGTATGCGATGACTTCGCGGGTGCGGGCGCTCTTGCGTGGCCCCCGCAGCTCCTGAACGCGGTCCGCCAGGTCGCCGGACGACAGGTCTTCGTCAAGGCAGCGCCACCACGGCGCCGCGGCTTCCCCTCCGAAAATGCAGCATGCGCTTCCTCCTCCGCCTTGGCATCCCCCTCCAGCGCGCCTTTGCGCTGCAGCAGAAGCGACCTCACCCACAGTCTCTAAGCTGGAAAAGGCGCACTGTCTAGCATTAGTTCCTACATGACATGTTGACGGAGCGCACAACCATTCAGGAGGAACACATGTTCACCACAGATACACGTCCCCTGCAGCGCGGCAGCCTGGCGGCACTGGCAGTACTGGTATTGGCCAATGGCGCCGCTACGGCCAGTGCGGCGCCCGCCACCACCACCTACCGCATCGTCCCGCTGACCACGTCGACTCCAAACCTAGTG
The DNA here is from genome assembly GCA_032115075.1 of Massilia sp. Lineage (GTDB taxonomy): Bacteria > Pseudomonadota > Gammaproteobacteria > Burkholderiales > Burkholderiaceae_D > Telluria. The sequence goes on along the minus strand of DAMCRY010000157.1, from coordinate 2,966 downwards.
TACATCAATGCGAAAGACCAGGTCGCGTTCACCGAAGGGAGCAGCGGCAACCCCCGGGGCATTTTCTATGATGGGAAGACCCTGCGGGATATCGGGACACTGGGCGGCCCCACCAACTTCGTCGCCAAGCTCAACGATGCCGGGCAGGTCACCGGTGTGTCCTCCACCCGCAAGGGCATCAACCACGCCTACCGCTGGAGCCGGGCCACGGGAATCGTCGACCTGGCTGCGCCAGGGACACTGTCCTCGTTCGGTACCGATATCAACAGCCAGGGGTGGGTGGCCGGCACCGCCGAATTCTCGCCCGGGGTGTTGACCGCGTTCCGCTGGACCCCGCAGACCGGCATGGTGAACCTCGGCGCGCTGGACACCGTTTCCTACGGCGCCGCGCTGAACAACGCCGGCACCGTGGTCGGCGCCGCTCCATTGGCAGGCACCGCCGACCAGCACGCGGTGCGCTGGCCGGGAACGACGCCGATCGCGATCACGCCTTCCCCGGCGACCTTCGCGGCCGCCTACGACATCAACAACGCCGGCCAGATCGTCGGCTCCGGCGGCGAGGTCCCGCCCACCCCCGGCATCGCGCCGAGCTTCGCCGGCCGCGCTTTCCTGTGGTCGGCCAGGACCGGCATCATCGACCTGGGCGTACCCGGGCCGACCGAGGCGCGCGCCGAAAAGATCAACGAAAAAGGCCTCGTCATCGGCAGCCGCTGGTCGCTGGGGAGTACCAGCGCCTTCATCTGGAGCCGCGAGACCGGCCCCATCCTCATCGGCGACTTCGGCGGCCCCTTCGGCTTCACCGCCGACCTGAACAATCGTGGACAGGTGATCGGGACCTATGCCGACAGGGCCTTCGTGTGGACGCGCGCGGAAGGCCTGGTCGACTTGAACAGCCGCCTCGCGAACGCACCGCCCGACTTCTTCCTGAGGGCGGCCGTCGCGATCTCGGACCGCGGTACGATCGTCGCCACCGCCAACACCGGCACGGTCCTCCTGGTGCCAAGCGCAGCTTACCAGCAGCCCCCGGTTGCCGGGCCCGTCAAGCTGAGCGGGACGCCGCGCGTCGGCGCCCTGCTGTCGTTCTCCGCCGCGTTCACGGATGCCGACCTGCGCGACACGCACACCGCCGAATGGTCCTGGGGCGACGGCGGCAAGACCGTCGGCACGGTGAGCGAAAAGAATGGCGCCGGCAGCGTCAGCGGCCAGCATGCCTATCGGAAGGCCGGCATCTATACCGTCAGGCTCACCGTGACCGACAGCGGCGGCAAGCGCAGCACGGTCCAGCGTACCGTCGTGGTGTGCGCCTCGGGCGCCGCCGTCGTCGCGGGAGAAGGTTCGTTCATCTCGCCGCCCAGCGCCCTGGTGCGCGAGTCCCGTGCCGGCATCGCGCAGTTCGCTTTCCTGTCGGAAGCGGACGGCAAGGTAGCCGTCCAGTTCGAGGTGGGCGGCATGGTCTTCCGCGGCACCGGGATCAACTCGGTAACGCTCGGCGACGCACGCCTTCGCTTCAGCGGCGCCGGGACCCTGAACGGCAGCGACGGCTATCGCTATACCTTGACGGCCAGCGACGGGGCGCACGCGCAGGACGGCAAGTCTCGCTTCGGCATCCGCATTTCGCACCTCGATCCGGTTACCAAACAGGAGGTGGTCGATTACGACAACCAGCCTGCCGGCCAGGAAGGCAGCGCGGTGAGCGAAGGGATGATGCTGATCGGCGCGCAGTAAGCTGTTACGCACGCGCGCGTAAAACGAAACAGCCCGGCTTCCCGGGCTGTTTTTCTGCTCATTCGAACTTGCTGAAGTCCGGCTTGCGCTTCTCGAAGAAGGCGGTGAAGGCTTCCTTCGCTTCCGGCGCCAGCAGCATGGCCGCGAAGCGCTCGTTCTCGGCGGCGATGGTCGCTTCGATGGCCTCGATGCGCGGACGCTTCATCAGCGCCTTGGTGGTGCGGATCGAGGCGGCCGGCAGCGCGACCAGCTTGGCGGCCTGCTGTTCGGCGAAGGCGCGCAGCTCGGCGGCAGGCAGCACCTTCGTGATCAATCCCATCTCGAACGCTTCCTGGGCGCCGAAAGCTTCGCCCAGCAGCAGCTTCTCGGCCGCGCGCGGGTATCCGGCCAGCTGCGGCAGCAGCAGCGAGGAGCCGAATTCCGGGCACAGGCCGAGCTGGGTGAAGGGCACCGAGAACTTCGCGTTGTCGGCGGCATAGACCAGGTCGCAGTGCATCAGCATCGTGGTGCCGATGCCGATGGCGGCGCCGGCGACGGCGGCGATCACCGGCTTGGTCGAGCCGTGCAGGGCGCGCATGAACTGGAACACCGGGCGGGCTTCGGCGGGGACGCCTTCCACCGGGGCCGAGTTCTTCATGAAGTCGTCGAGGTCGTTACCGGCGGTGAAGATCTCCGGCTTGCCGGCGATGAGGATGGCGCGCACGGCGCTGTCGCTTTCCGCGTCCAGCAAGGCGTCGGCCATCGACTGGTACATGGCGGCGGTGATCGCGTTCTTGCGTTCGAGGCGGTTGAATTCGATGGTCAGGAGGCCGTTGGCCTTGTTGATCAGCATGTCCATTTCAGGGTCTCCGAATATTCTTGGGCTGGTTGGACGCGCGGGTGCACGGCAGGCCACTGGCCTCCCGTGCCCCGCCCACCCTACGAAGGGCAAACGGTTCTCCCGCCCACGCGGTCTTTACTGCTTGATGATCAAACGCGCTCGATGATACCGGCCGCGCCCATGCCGGCGCCGACGCACATCGTCACCATGCCGTACTTCAGGTTGTTGCGGCGCAGTGCGTGCACGACGGTCGCGGCGCGGATCGCGCCGGTCGCGCCCAGCGGGTGGCCCAGGGCGATCGCGCCGCCCATCGGGTTGACCTTCGACGTATCCAGACCGAGGTCGCGGATCACGGCCAGCGCCTGGGCGGCGAAGGCTTCGTTCAGCTCGATCCAGTCCAGCTGGTCCTGGGTGATGCCGG
>DAMCRY010000156.1:0-8770 GCA_032115075.1 Massilia sp. | reverse complement strand
GACGTGCAGCTTGAGCTGCTCGCCTGCGGGTTTTGCATGGTCGAGCGGGACATCGATGCTGACGCAGCGCAGGGCGTCGACCGCGCCGGGCAGGTGGCAGCTACGGGTGGCGGCGGTGGGAGCGGCGCTCGCCGCGGAGGTGGCCAGCCAGAGCGCGGCAAGGGGAAGCAATGCAAGGCGGAACATTGATCTTGTCTTCACACAATCTCCTCAAAGGATCATTCCATACTAGAGTGGCATCGTTTTGGCGGTCAATGGATTAATTGCGACGAAGCACGAAATTATGCGACCGGGAGACGATCTTATTCATGCGGCATGACAGGCGGCCAGGTGAAGAAGGCAAAATGCGACAGCAAAGGTCAGTGCGCATTGACGGGATTGCCCCTGTTCGGCTATCATCGTGGGCTTTCCCTTTGCTCGGGGAAGACAATAAGGCAGAGTCCGCTGCAGCAAGGGCGGAACCACCACAGTGAGCATTTAACCTATTAGGAAGTCAACATGAAAACTTTTTCCGCTAAGGGCCATGAAGTCCAGCGCGACTGGTTTGTGATTGACGCGACGGACTTGGTCCTCGGACGTGTTGCCAGCGAAGTGGCACTCCGACTGCGCGGCAAGCACAAGCCGGAGTTCACTCCGCACGTCGATACCGGCGACTACATCATCGTCGTCAATGCAGGCAAGCTGCGCGTGACCGGCACCAAGGCCACCGCCAAGACCTACTACCGTCACTCGGGCTACCCGGGCGGTATCTACGAAACCAACTTCCTGAAAATGCAACAGCGCTTCCCGGGCCGTGCCCTGGAAAAGGCTGTCAAAGGCATGCTGCCGAAGGGCCCGCTGGGCTATGCAATGATCAAGAAGCTGAAAGTGTACGCGGAAGGCACCCACCCGCACGCAGCACAGCAACCCCAAGCACTGACCCTCTAAGGAACTGACATGATCGGTAACTACAACTACGGCACCGGCCGTCGCAAGAGTGCAGTCGCTCGCGTGTTCATCAAGGCCGGCACCGGCCAGATCATCGTGAACGGCAAGCCGGCATCGGAATACTTCTCGCGCGAAACCGGCCTGATGGTCATCCGTCAGCCGCTGGAACTGACCGGCAACGTCGAGCGTTTCGACATCAAGGTCAACGTGCACGGCGGTGGCGAATCGGGCCAGGCTGGCGCCGTCCGTCACGGCATCACCCGCGCACTGATCGACTACGACGCAGGCCTGAAGGGCGACCTGGCACGTGCCGGTTTCGTCACCCGTGACGCCCGTGAAGTCGAGCGTAAGAAAGTCGGCCTGCGTAAAGCACGCCGCGCAAAGCAGTTCTCGAAGCGTTAATTCGTTTCACCGGCCAGCGCCTCCGGGCGCTGCCGCAGGAAAGCCGTCCTCCGCAAGGTGGGCGGCTTTTTGTTTTTCCGGACCCGGTTTTTCGTCTGGAGCATCAAATTCATTGTTATTCGCACATATTCATCTTCCGATTCCTGCATGAATGCCGAAGAATACGATCATTCCATTGACGTTCAGGAAAGATCCTCATGAATTTTGGCGAAAGACTCAAGCAGGTCCGTACCGACAAGGGACTCACCCAGCCGCAGTTCGCGCAGATGGCGGGCATCGAGCAATCCTACCTGTCCAAGCTCGAGAACGATAAATCCGTGCCCTCGGCCGAGATGTTCTCCACCATCCTGGCCGGCATCGGCATGGACGAAAAGACCTTCCTGCAGGATGTCGACCGGGAAGTATTGGACACCACGCTGCGCCACATCCCGGCCGTCAGCCAGTTCACCACGCAGCAAGCGGCGCTTCATGCGAACCACAGCAAGCGCTGGCTGTTCGGCTCGGCCGGCGCCTGGGTGCTGGGCTTCGCCATGATGCTGGCGGCGAACGACGGCATCTTCTTTTCCCAATGGCGCTACCACTACCACTCGCCCGGGGTGATCCGTCCAGGGGAGGCGGACAGCATCTACGACACCCACCGCGAGATCGTGATGCTCAGGCAGGCCGCGAAGGTGATCACCGACGAGCAAGCCTCGCGCGAGCTGGCCGATTTCCAGGCCAACCGCGTCCGGCCGGTCACCGTCGAGTTGCCGGACAGCCGCGGCGCGGCCTATGCCGAACCGGCCGAAGGGGGCCACCGGCGTTTCGCACTGGTCCGTAAAGAATATGTCCAGGCGCCGGGCAACCGCATCGTGCAATACCTGGGGGCGGTCGTGCTGGTCTCCGGCTTTGCCGGCCTGTTCATCGAATGGCGGCTGCGCCGCCTGAAAAACAAAATTAACTAAGGGGAACCCATGTCGCACATCCGCACCTTCTTCGCCGGCGCCACCACCATGGCCGCGCTTCTCGCCGCCATCATGACCCTGACCGGCGCCAGCGATCCCGCGCGCCGGGCCAGCTTCGACGAGATCACTGTCGGCCGCATCAACATCGTCGAGCCGGACGGCACCAAACGCCTCGTCATCTCCAACAAGGCCCAGTTCCCGGGCGACTTCATGCAGGGAAAAGAGCGTGCGCGGCCAGATCGCAACACCTTCGCCGGCATGATCTTCATTAACGAGGAAGGCACGGAAAACGGCGGCTTCATCCAGAAGGGCAGCATCGGCGCCGACGGCAAGATCGTGTCCGGCCTGTCGCTTACCTTCGACCGTTTCCGCCAGGACCAGGCCCTGCAATTGATGAACAATGACAGCGCCACCCACCAGACGACCGGCATCAAGATCAACGACGTGCCGCTGTACACAATGGCCGCGATTGGCGACATGGCGCGCTTCCGCCAGGAAGCCGGCAAGCTGCCCGAGGCCGAGCAGCGCGCTTACTGGGACAAGCTGGCGGAGGAAGGCCGCCTGGGCCAGAACCGCATCTGGCTCGGCAACACCCCGGGCAAGAGCTCGTCCCTGCAACTCAAGGATGCCAAAGGGCGGATCCGGATGGTGTTGTTCGTAACGCCCGAGGGCAAGGCCGAGATCCAGATGCTCGACGAGCAGGGCAAGGTCACCAAGTCCATCACCCCCGGCACGTAAGACTTACAGGCCGATGCCGCCCGATACGCTGATGACCTCGCCCGTGATGTAGCCGCCCTGCGGACCGGCCAGGAAGCACACCAGGGCGGCCACTTCCTCGAGCGTGGCGATGCGGCGGATCGGGTGCTGGTCGAGCACGGCGTCCGGCACTTCCTAGCAAGCCGGCGGCGCTGGCCGCCTTCGTCATGGCGGTCATGGATGGCATCGCCGTGCAGGCCAAGGCCGGTTTCAGCCGCGAGATGCTCGAAGAGGTAGCCGAGCAGGCCCTGGGCGCCATACCCGGGCGGGGAACTGAGGCCGACAGCCGCTGCAAAGGATATTTGCCATATCCGCCTTGCATGCAAATATTCTTCACCACATTTTCTCCATAATCGGCGGGCAGGATGTCCTTTCCCTGGACAACACGATTTCCTGCCATGCCATTACAACGCCTCTTCTTCGCCGTCCTGCTCGTCACGAGCGCAGTCAGCCATGCCTCGGACAACTTCACCTTCTCCGCGCCCCCCGGTCCGCACGGCGTCGGGATCAAGTTCGTCCAGCAATACGACCACAGCCGCCTCTTCAAGGCCGACATCGACCTCGCCACCGGAGAAAAGGTCGAAGGCGAACGGGCGCGGCCGGTCCAGACCCTGCTCTGGTATCCGGCGGCGCGCGGCGGCAAGCCATTGAGCTATCGCCAGTACCTGGAGACCGAGGCGACCGAGGATGCCTTCACCCGCAGCGCACAGGAAATCAAGCGCATGACGGACGACATGATCGAGAGCCAGGCCGGCAGGCGCCGCGAAGCCCTGCTGCGCGATGTCAATGCACCCATGCGCGCCGTGCGCGACGCGCGGCCGATCGCGGGCACATTCCCCGTGGTGATCTATGCGCCCAGCTATTCGGCCTCCGCGTACGAGAACGCCGACTTGTGCGAATACCTCGCCAGCCAGGGCTACATCGTGCTGTCCAGCGCATCGATCGGCGCCCGCACCCGGTCGATGACGGTCGACCTGGAGGGGGCGGAGGCCTAGGCCGCCGACATCGCCTTCCTGATCGGCCATGCCGCGCGCCTGCCCCAGGCCGATACGGGCCGGGTAGGGGTGGTGGGGTTCAGCTGGGGCGGCCTGGCGAACGTGTTCGCCGCGGCGAAAGATGCCCGCATCAAGGCCCTGGTGAGCCTGGACGGCTCGCTGCGCTACTGGAGCAAGCTGGTCGACGGCAGCAAGGACGCGGCGCAATACGTGACGCCGGCGCGGGTGACCGTGCCGCTGCTGTTCCTGGGCGCGCGTCCCCGCAGCGTCGAAGAGAGCCTGCGCATGCCGGGGTTGGCGCGCTATTCCTTCATGAACGAAATGAAGTATTCCGACGTCTATATCGCGTCCTTCCACTCCATGCGCCACGCCAGTTTCTCCTCCTTCGGCATGCGCACCGTCCCGGATGCCTGGTTCGACGAGTACACGCGCGCCGAAGTGGCGCTGGCCCACAGCTGGGCGGCGCGTTACACCCGGCACTTCCTCGACGCCTACCTGAAGAACGATGCGGCCGGCCTGTCCTTCCTGAACAACCCGCCCGCCGCCAACGGCGCGCCGCCGCGCATGATGAGTCTCGAGGTCCGCCGCAAGACCGAGGCGGTACCGCCGACGCTGGAAAGCTTCGTGCGGCGGCTGGTCGAGGACGGCTTCGACAAGTCCGTCGACGTCTACGGACGATTCACGGCCCGGCATCCGGGGTTCAAGCTGAGCGACAACGAGCTGTTTTCCTGGGGACTGGAACTGCTGCGCAGGGGCGACTTCGCGCGCGCCCGCGAGATCTTCCGCCTCGGGGCGCACCTGTATCCGGACAAGACCTTCCTGGTCGAGGGACTGGCGGAAATGCAGGCGAAGACGGGGCAGAAGGAAGACGCCCTGGCGAACTATCGCCGCGTGCTCGTCCTCGATCCGAAGCACGCCGATGCCGCCAAATACGTGAAGGCGAACGCACCCTGAACATCCAGAAGGCCGTGCATGGAATATTTGCCACCCGGGCCTTGACGGCAAATATCCTTTGCACGGCGGCATATCGGCCTGCAGGCGCACGCATTTTTCACCGCTGTTAAAATGCAGCCTCGTCCTGAAAAGGTCATTCTTACATCACGAGGAACAGAACATGATCAAAGTTGGCATCGTTGGCGGAACCGGATACACGGGCGTGGAATTGCTGCGGCTGTTGGCCGTGCACCCCGATGTGCAGCTGACCGCGATCACGTCGCGCAAGGAAGACGGCCTGCCGGTGGCCGATATGTTCCCCTCGCTGCGCGGCGTCGTCGACCTGGCCTTCTCGAGCCCGGACAAGGCCGACCTCACGCAATGCGACGTGGTGTTCTTCGCCACCCCGCACGGCGTCGCCATGGCGCAAGCCCCGGCCCTGCTGGCCGCCGGCGTCAAGGTGATCGACCTGGCGGCCGACTTCCGCCTGAAGGACCAGGCGACGTTCGAGAAGTGGTACAAGATCCCGCACACCGCGCCCGAGCTGATCGAGGAAGCCGTCTATGGCCTGCCGGAACTGAACCGCGAGGATATCAAGGGCGCGCGCCTGATCGCCAACCCGGGCTGCTACCCGACCACCATGCAGCTCGGCTTCGTGCCGCTGCTCAAGGCCGGCCTGATCGATGCGGGCAGCCTGATCGCCGACTGCAAGTCGGGCGTGTCCGGCGCCGGCCGCAAGGCCGAGATCGGCACGCTGTTCTCAGAGTCGAGCGACAACTTCAAGGCCTACGGCGTGCACGGCCACCGTCACACCCCGGAAACCTCGGCCCAGCTGGCCCGCTACACCGACCAGAAGGTCGGCCTGATCTTCACCCCGCACCTGGTGCCGATGATCCGCGGCATGCACGCGACCCTGTACGCGCGCCTGACCAAGGACATCGACGACGCGGCCCTGCAGGCGCTGTTCGAGGATACCTACAAGGACAGCCAGTTCGTGGACGTGATGCCCTTCGGCTCGCATCCGGAAACCCGCTCGACCCGCGGCTCGAACATGCTGCGCCTGGCGCTGCACCGTCCGGAAGGCGGCAATACCGTCGTCATCCTGGTGGTGCAGGACAACCTGGTCAAGGGCGCGTCCGGCCAGGCCGTGCAGTGCATGAACATCATGTTCGGTCTCGACGAAGCGACCGGGCTGAAGCAGATCGCGCTACTGCCCTAAGCAAGCGTTTCACACATCTCCCATGCCCGCCATTCAATGGCGGGTATTTTTATCCCGCCTATATGCTTTCCTCCCTCGACTGGTCTGCGATCGACGCGTGCAATATCTCCCACCACTATGCTGCGATGTACCAGTCGATCAGCGAAGTGCAGCGCACTACCTATTCTCCAGCCGGCGATAGCATCAGCATTGCGCTGTTCTATCATCTGGCAAAGATGAAGTACGCTGGATGGATTCATCGTGTGAAGTTTGCGAGAGCACGAAAGCATGCGATGGCTGATATTTTCCAGGACTTGCTGGCCTTCTACCTGCGTTGTGCCTTGACCGAAGAGTACGAGGTCTTGCTGGAGGCATGTGCAGGTGAAAGGAAGGCAAGGACCCAGGCTGATATTCTGGTACGCAAGAATGGCCGGAATCATTTCGTGATCGAAGTGAAGACGACGATCGGTTTCGCAAGACCCGACTACACGCTGGACGAGCCCTATGCTCTGCTTGCCGAGCGCATCGACCGGGTTGCTGCGAATTTTGGAGTTCCTCAGGCGCATGTCTTGTATGTGTTCGAAGAGCCATCCAACGTTGGCAAACAGTTTCTCGAACTTTTCTGGGACAAGAAGCAGGGACGCGCCGTGGATCGATGTGCGCTGCCGTCTCCCTTGTCACATATCTATCCTCTGTTCTGGGAAACGGACCCGTATTACTGGAAATGGCCAAAGGCGGCCAGATCTGGATGGGCCGAAAGTTATCCCGTACTGAACGATGAGCAGATTCTGGAAGAGGCCAGACGGCGCATAGTGACGCGATTTGAAACAGTAGTCGAAAGAATCCTCGGCGCTGCGCCTTGCTGAGCGTCCCGCGACAGTCTCCCGTCCGATCTAGATCAAGGCCACCCTTGTTGAGCACGGTAAATTGACCGATGCGCGGGTTCAATTTGACGGGGGAAAATCATGTTCGGTCGACAAGTGAAAAGCGAAATAGACAGCCTGGTCGGCATCTCGGCCCGGATCGAGGGCGACCTGTGCTTCACCGGCGGCCTGCGCATCGACGGCGAGGTGCATGGCAACGTGGTGGCGGCGGACGGCGCCGACAGCATGCTGATCGTATCCGAGCATGCCCGCATCGAAGGCGAGGTGCGCTGCGCCAGCCTGGTGGTGAACGGCTATATCGCCGGCTCGGTATATTCATCGGAACTGCTTGAATTACAGCCGAAAGGCCGCATACATGGTGATGTCCACTACCGTTTGCTCGAAATGCACGGCGGCGCCCTCGTGACGGGAAAACTGACCCACGAGCCCGCCGGCGAGCCGGTGTTTCATCTGGCCGACGCCGAGCCCTCCCTGACGGCCGGCTAGCCAGCATGAGTTGCGCCAACGGTCTATAATGGACGCAATTCGCGTATCCACCAGGAGTATTTCATGACCGCAGTCGCCGAAGTGCAAGACCTCGACACGATCCCAGTCCCGATCAACTTCACCGACAGCGCCGCACAGAAAGTCGCCCAGCTGATCGAAGAAGAGGGCAACCCTGACCTCAAGCTGCGCGTCTTCGTGCAGGGCGGGGGCTGCTCGGGCTTCCAGTACGGCTTCACCTTTGACGAAATCGTCAACGAAGACGACACCACGATGGAAAAGAACGGCGTCCAGCTGCTGATCGACTCGATGAGCTACCAGTACCTGGTCGGCGCCGAGATCGACTACAAGGACGACCTCGAAGGCGCCCAGTTCGTGATCAAGAACCCGAACGCCACCTCGACCTGCGGTTGCGGTTCGTCGTTCTCGGCCTGACGGCATCCCTCCCCCAGGCAGCCCGGATCAACCGGGCCGTTCCTTTTTGTGGGTCGACCATGTTGCGGATCGACGATGCTGTCGCAGGGTGCACGGCTTCGCCGTGCGCGCGTTCGACTCTACGCAGGGTATAGCGCGCCCAGGATCCGCAAGCCGCGCGCGCCGGTCACCGCCGGCAGATTGCCCGGCTCGCGCCGCATGAAGCGGTAGCCCAGCCACGCGAATGCCAGCGCCTCCACCCGGTTCGGCGCAATGCCGAGCGCCGCCGTCGACTCCACCCGCACGCCTCCCAGCGCTGCGCCGATGCCGCGGAGCAAAGTGGCGTTGTAGGCGCCGCCCCCGCAGGCATATACCGCTTCCATCCCCGCGTGTTCGGCACGGATCGCGTCGGCGATCGTCACCGCCGTCAGGCGCGTCAGGGTCGCCATCACGTCCTGCGGCGCCACGTCCTGGAAACTTGCCAGCCTGGCATCCAGCCACTGCGCGTGGAACAGGTCGCGCCCCGTGCTCTTGGGCGCGGGCAGGCGGAAATAGGCTTCGTTCAGCAGGGCGGCGAGCAGCGCCGCGTCGACCTTGCCGCTCGCGGCCCAGGCGCCATCCTCGTCGTAAGGCTTGCCCAGGTGGCGCCCGATCCACAAATCCATCAAGACATTTCCCGGACCGGTGTCGAAGCCGGTCACCCGGCCGTCGCCATGCAGCACGCTGATGTTGCCGATGCCGCCGATGTTCACCACCACGCGCGCCAGGCCCGGCTTCCCGAAGGCGGCCTCGTGGAAGGCCGGCACCAGCGGCGCGCCCTGGCCGCCAGCGGCG
>DAMCRY010000155.1:0-8785 GCA_032115075.1 Massilia sp. | reverse complement strand
GCGGTGACGCTGGCGCTGGCGCCGCTGAACGGCGCGATCGCCGAGTTCGCCCGCCTGTACGCTTCGGAATTCCAGCTGGCGCCGCTCGGCGGCCTGGAGATCGCCGGCCTGCTGGCCATCAGCGCCGGCCTGGGCCTGATCGGCGCCATGCTGTCGGTACAGCGCCACCTGGCGCGGGTGCGGTAATCCCCGCCTGCCCGGACGCGCGGCCGGCCCTGTCGAGCGCGCGTCCGGGCGGTCCTTGAATTGCCAATATCGCACCACATATAACGGCTTAGCCGTCCCTCCCTACGCGCAGACGAGCCCTGCTCCTACAGGCCTCGCCTTGCGAACGTGCGCCATCCAACAGAAGGCCCTTTGCGGGCTCCGTAACCTGTCACCAAGGCGGTTTTCCAGCGTTTTCGGGCTTACTTTTGAGCTGAATCAAGCAAATTGTGGTCTGCTGCTCTACAGTGGGAACAGACGATTTTTGATTCCTCAGTGCAATACTTTAGCCAAACTTAATCGATTCCGTCAAATCGATGGCTTGCCTAGCACTCACCTCAGGAGAGTGCTAATATATGTTCCGAAGACAGAGAAAATCAAGATGGGCATCCAGTAACCAGCGGTAACGCTGGTGTCGCGCGACAGGGGTCCGTGGCATAGTGAGGATGCAGCAAGACTACTACGAGGGAAATGAACATGTCCGCACAATCCGCATTGGTTCCGGCCGGCAGTCGTGCCCTTAACCTGGGTTTCACCGGCAATCTCGGCAATATCGACGCCTATATCTCGGCCGTCAATCGTCTGCCGATGCTGACGCACGAAGAAGAAGTATCGCTGGCGAAGTCGCTGCGGGAAAAGAACGACCTGGAAGCCGCACAGAAGCTGGTGCTCTCGCACCTGCGCCTGGTGGTGTCGATCGCGCGCGGCTATCTCGGCTACGGCCTGCCGCACGCCGACCTGATCCAGGAAGGCAATATCGGCCTGATGAAGGCCGTCAAGCGCTTCGACCCGAACCAGGGCGTGCGTCTCGTTTCGTACGCGATGCACTGGATTAAGGCCGAGATGCACGAATACATCCTGAAGAACTGGCGCCTGGTGAAGGTCGCGACGACCAAGGCCCAGCGCAAGCTGTTCTTCAACCTGCGCAGCAACAAGCAGAGCCTGGACACCATGACGCCGGGCCAGGTCGACGAGCTGGCGAAGATGCTCGACGTCAAGCGCGAGGAAGTGATCGAGATGGAAACCCGCCTGTCGGGCCGCGACATCGCCCTCGAATCGCCGACCGACGACGAAGACGACAAGTTCGCGCCGATCGCCTACCTGTCGTCGGAGCAGCAGGAGCCGACCAAGGTGCTGGAAGCGGCGCAGGTCGACCGCCTGCAGTCCGAAGGCCTGGAGACCGCGCTTGGCAAGCTGGACCCGCGTTCGCGCCGGATCGTCGAAGCGCGCTGGCTGGCCAACGACGACGGCTCGGGCGCCACGCTGCACACGCTGGCCGAGGAGTTCGGCGTGTCGGCCGAGCGTATCCGCCAGATCGAATCGGCCGCGCTGAAGAAGATGAAGGGCGCGCTGGCGGCTTACGTGTAAGCCTGTTTCAGCCAACAAGAAACCCCGCCTCGGCGGGGTTTTCTTTTCTGCCGGCCCCGGTTCAGTGGTCCAGCTTCAGGGTTTGCCGCTGCTCCTCGACCAGCATTTTCTCGAGCCCTTTCAGCATGCTGTTGGTCGCATCGTAGGTCGAGTTCATTTGCGTCAGGACACGGTAGAAGTCACGCGAATTCACTTCACCCAGTTCGAAAGCGCTGAACGTATTGGCGATTTGCGTGTAATCCAGGAAGCTGGTGCCCCGATTCGACAACACCACCTGCGTATCGCGCATCGTCGCGTACTGCGTCGCATAGTGTTTCAGGCGTTCCGTCGGCATGTAGGTGAGCGACTGGTTGGCCACTGCGACGTCCCATGCTTCATGCAAGAGCGAGGGTGTCACCATGCTGATACCGAAGTTCCCGCCAACCCCCTCCACCGCATGCTTGACGGCTTCCTTGTCGGCGACGCCAGCCTTGATGTCGGCCAGCAGGAGTTCCTTCATCTTCGTGGTTTTGTCGATCTGCGCCTGGTTCTGCTTGATAACCGAACGGACCTCGGCAATGTTCGCCACGATCTCCGCGTCGATATTGCGCGCCGCCTCGTGCGCTCTGTGATTCTGGTGATAACGGTGCACAGCGTTTTCCAGCGCAAGGGCGGTGATGATACTCACGACAATCATGACGTATTCGCCGGCGAACTCCTTGAAGGAGTGGGATTTCGGTACTTCGACGTGCATAGTGCTTCCGGTAGATTGACTGAACAGCCAAACATAGCACGCCTCATCAGCCTTGTATCCTTCCCCGGCTGCTTTGATGCGGCATGCATGAAGGCGTACAGACAGCCAGCGCTTTTTCGATGCCAAAAAACGCGTTATGTCCGCCTTGGCTAGAATGAATGCTTTCATCCGGCATGCACAAGGAGACCCCGATGACCGAACCCTATGTTCCGCCCGAAGTCTGGACCCCGCCCGCCTCGAACGGCGGCACCTTCGCCAACATCAACCGCCCCGTCGCCGGCCCGACCCACGAGGCCGAACTCCCGGTCGGCAAGCACCCGCTGCAGCTGTACTCGCTGGCCACGCCGAACGGCGTCAAGGTGACGATCATGCTGGAAGAGCTGCTGGCCCTCGGCCACGGCGGCGCCGAGTACGACGCCTGGCTCATCAAGATCAACGAGGGCGCGCAGTTCTCGAGCGGTTTCGTCGAAGCCAACCCGAACTCGAAGATCCCCGCCATGGTCGACCGCAGCGGCCCGGCGCCGGTGCGCGTGTTCGAATCCGGCTCGATCCTGGTCTACCTGGCCGAGAAGTTCGGCGCCTTCCTCCCGACTCAGGGTCCGGCGCGCGCCGAGACCATGAACTGGCTGTTCTGGCAGATGGGTTCCGCGCCTTTCGTGGGCGGCGGCTTCGGCCACTTCTATGCCTACGCGCCCGAAAAGCTGCAGTACCCGATCGACCGCTACGCGATGGAAACCAAGCGCCAGCTCGACGTGCTGGACCGCCAGCTGGCGAAGCATCGCTACGTGGCCGGCGACGAGTACACGATCGCCGACATGGCGATCTGGCCCTGGTACGGCGGCATGGTGCGCGGCGAGCTGTACGACGCCGGCGAATTCCTCTCCGTGCACGAGTACGGGAACGTGCGCCGCTGGGCCGACGAGATCGCGGCGCGTCCCGCCGTGGTGCGTGGCCGCAAGGTCAACCGCGTGCGCGGTAATCCGGAAGAGCAGGTGCCGGAGCGGCACGACGCGTCCGACCTCGACTGAGTCCCTTGCCGGCGGCCTCAGTCCGGGGCCACAGCGGCCAGGACCTGCCGCACTGCCGCCACCAGCTCGTCCGGAGACACCGGCTTGTTCAGCACCGGTACGTTGCGCAGCTCCGGGCTGCACTCGGCCGCATAGGCTGTCACGACGACGGCCGGCAGCCCTGGCCGCGCCGCGCGCAGGCGCGCGATCAGCTGCTCGCCCGTCATGCCGGGCATGCGCTGGTCGGTGACGAGCGCGTCGATCCGGTTCGCCTCGAATATCGGGATCGCCTGCGCGGCGCCGTTCGCGGTCGAGACGGTGAAACCGGCGCGCTCCAGGTATTTGCCGAAGACGTAGACGATGGCCTCCTCGTCGTCCACCACGAGTACATGCTGCATGCTCATCCTTCGTGCTGGAAGCCGGCGGCGGGATGCTGGCGCCGCTCGACCTTGAGGGCCTGGCGCACGCGCTCGGCGAGATCGTTCATGCGGTAGGGCTTGGTCAGGATCGGCAGCGTGGTGGCGCTGCCGACCGGCGCCGGCAGGTCCTCGATGTATCCGGTCGCGAGCAGGACCGGCACCTCGGGCTGGCGCTCGCGCACCAGCTCTGCCAGGCGCAGGCCGTTCATCCCGCCCGGCATGATGATGTCGGTGAACAGCAGGTCGATCGACCCGTAGCGGTCCATCAGGTCGAGCGCCGCTTCGCCGCTGGAAGCGCCCAGCACCCGGTAGCCGAGGCCGCGCAGCACCTGCTCGGCCAGCTCGCGCACCTCGTCGTTGTCGTCCACGACCATGATCGTGCGCTTGCCCAGGATCGCTTCCGGCGTCCATTTCGCGGCATCCTTGTTGCCGCGCTCGGCCATCAGCTCCATGCCGGTCTTCGCCGCCTGCGGGAAGATCATGCGGATCGTCGTGCCCTGCCCGATGGCGCTCTCGATCTCCAGCCGGCCATGCGACTGCTGCACGAAGCCGTGCACCATCGCCAGGCCCAGGCCGGTGCCCGGCCCCTTGGTGGTGAAGAACGGTTCGGTGGCGCGCGCCACCACCTCGGGCGACATGCCCTCGCCTTCGTCGATCGCGCAGATCACCACGTAGCGTCCGGGCGCCAGGCGGTGGTGCTCGAGCTTCTCGATGTCGTCCATGATCGAGGTCGCGACCGTCACCTTGCCGCCGTTCGGCATGGCGTCGCGCGCATTGATCAGGACGTTCAGCAGCGCCATCTCCATATGGGTCGGGTCGAGCGTGCAGGAAGGCAGGCCGGGCTTCAGGTCGAGGTGCAGGTCGACCTTGTCGCCCAGGGTCCGCACCAGCATCTCGCTGAACTCGACCACCAGCGCGTTCAGGTTGATGCGCTTCGGCTCCAGGCGCTGCTTGCGCGCGAAGGTCAGCAGCTGCTGGGTGAGCTTGCCCGCCTTGTCGCTGGCCAGCCGCGCGCGCTCGATCGCCTGTTCGAGCAGCAGCCGGTCGTCCAGGTTGGAGCCGGCCAGTTCCAGGTTGCCGGCCACGACCTGCAGCAGGTTGTTGAAGTCGTGCGCCAGGCCCGCGGTGAGCTGGCCGATCGCTTCCATCTTCTGGGCCTGCAGGTAGGACTGCTCGGAGACGCGGCGCCGCGTGATGTCCATCTGCGAGGCGAACCAGTACAGCAGCTTGCCGTCCTTGTCGAACACCGGTCCGGTGAACAGGCCGTTCCAGAACGGGCTGCCGTCGGCCTTGTAGTTCAGGATGTCGACCGCGACGGCGCGCTGCTCGCGCAGGGCGTTGCGGATCTCCTCGACCGTGTTGGGATCGGTCTGCTCGCCCTGCAGGAAGCGGCAGTTGCGGCCCAGGACCTCTTCCTCCTTGTACAGGGTCAGGTCGAGGAAGGCGCGGTTGACGAAGGCGATCGGGTTGTCCGGCTGGTTCGGGTCGGTCACCACCATCGGCATGCGGGTCATCTCGATGGCGGCGAAGAAGATGTTGCCGCGCTCCTCGAAACCGGGCTTCGAGATCTGCGAGGCCTGCCAGTGCCGGATGCCCGGCTCGCCGAGCGGATGGTAGCTGTTGCCTTCCACCGAGCCGGCCGCGGGCGTGCCGCTGCTCTGGCCGTGGCCGGCCTCGTCCTCGGGCAAGCGGTCGCGTTCTTCCGGCGTATTTCCTGTGGTCATGTCGTCTCCTGTCGGGCGAAGGCGAACCGCGGTGCGCCGGAAGTGAGGAAATTGATGGCGGATTATAACAATTCAAATGTTGCAATCCACAAAACACGACGGAGCGTGTTTCCCTCTTTCGGCAGAGTTCCCGGCGCCGGCGCGACCGTATCGGTAGCGGATGACGGCGGGGCTGCGCTATGCTGGCCGGCGCATGCGTTTTTTGACTGGGACGTCCTCGTTACACATTGGAGAACAACAATGGTCAGCAAGAATACGATTTGCCTCTGGTTCGACGGCACGGCGCTCGACGCCGCGCAGTTCTACGCCGCCACGATCCCCGACAGCAGCGTCGGCAAGGTCTGGCGCGCCCCCAGCGACTTCCCTTCCGGCAAAGCCGGCGACGTCCTGACGGTCGCGTTCACGGTGGCCGGCATCCCCTGCATCGGCCTGAACGGCGGACCGGCCTTCCGGCACAGCGAAGCCTTTTCCTTCCAGATCGCGACCGACGACCAGCAGGAAACCGACCGGCTGTGGCAAGCCATCGTCGGCAACGGCGGCCAGGCAAGCGCCTGCGGCTGGTGCAAGGACAGGTGGGGCCTGTCGTGGCAGATCACGCCGCGCGCCCTGACGGACGGCATCGGCGACCCGGACCCGGCGGTCGCGAAGCGCGTGTTCGAGGCGATGATGGGCATGACGAAGATCGACATCGCCGCCATCGAGGCGGCGCGGCGCGGCTGAGCCGGGACGCCGCGCCGCCTCGTCGCCGGACGCTTACTGCGCCTGCAGCGCCGCGATGCGCTCCTCGATCGGCGGGTGGCTGGAGAACAGCGCCAGCGCGCCCTTGCCGTTGATGCCGAAGGCGGCCATGTTCTTCGGCAGCTCGCCCTCTTCCAGGCCGCCCAGGCGGCGCAGCGCGGCGATCATCGGCTGCGGACGGCCGACGATCTTCGCGGCGCCGCGGTCGGCGCGGAATTCGCGCTGGCGCGAGAACCAGGCCACGATGATCGAGGCCAGGATGCCGAACAGGATCTCGCAGACGATCACGGTCACCATGTAGCCGATGCCCGGCCCCGACGACTCTTCGTCGTTCTTGCGCAGCATGCTGTCGACGAAGTAGCCGACGATGCGCGCCAGGAAGATGACGAAGGTGTTGACCACGCCCTGGATCAGGGTCAGGGTCACCATGTCGCCGTTGGCGATGTGGGCCACTTCGTGCGCCAGCACGGCCTCGACTTCCTCCTGCGTCATCGATTGCAGGAGGCCGGTGGACACCGCCACCAGCGAGCTGTTCCTGGTCGCGCCGGTGGCGAAGGCGTTCGGTGCGCCTTCGTACACCGCCACTTCGGGCATGCCGATGCCGGCGCGCTGCGCCTGCGCCGCGACGGTCTCCATCAGCCAGCGTTCGGTGGCGTTGCCCGGCTGGGTGATCACGCGCGCGCCGGTCGACCACTTGGCGATCGGCTTCGAGATCAGGAGCGAGATGAAGGCGCCGCCGAAGCCCATCAGGGCCGCGAACACCAGCAGCATGCCCAGGTTCAGGCCGTTCGAGGTAAGGAAGCGGTTCACGCCGAGCAGGCTGGCCGTCAGGCTCAGCACCAGCACGACGGCCACGTTGGTGGCGAGGAAGAGGAGGATGCGTTTCATGGTTTTCCTTTCATGCAAAGTGAATCGTTCGGATGTTCATTCGGCCGGCGGCTGCGCCAGCGCGATCAGGCGGCGGATGCCGACCCGCGCGATGCGCCGGTCCTCCACCTCGAGGATCTCGAAGCGCAGGCCGTCGACCTCGACCGCCTCGCCGACGGCCGGCAGGCTTTCGAAGCGGCCCAGCAGGAAGCCGGCGAGCGAGGTGTAGTCGGCGTCGTCGAGCACCAGCGCGTCGGTCTCCAGCACCTGCTCCAGCAGGTGCAGGTCGGCGGCGCCGTCGGCTTCCCATACGCCGGGCGCCTGCAAGCGGATCGCCGGCTGCTCGTCCTCGTCCGGGAATTCGCCGGCGATCGCTTCCAGCAGGTCGATCGGGGTCAGCAGGCCCTGGACCACGCCGTACTCGTCGGCCACGATCACCAGCTGGCCATGGGCGCGCTTGAGCGTGTCCATGGCTTTCAGGACGCCGGCGGTGTCGGGCAGGAAGATCGGCTTCCTGAGCAGGGCCGGGTCGGCCTCGTCGATATGGCGGTGCAGGAGCAGCGCGCCGATCAGGTCCTTGGTGCGCGCCACGCCGACCACCTGGTCGACGTCGCCGCGGCATACCGGCAGCTGGTTGTGCGGGGTTTCCTGCAACTGCTGCAGGACGAGGCTCGCTTCCTGCTCCAGGTTCACCCACGACATCTCCGAGCGCGGCGTCATGATCGAGCGGATCGAGCGGTCGGCCAGGGTCAGCACGCCGCTGACCATGTTGCGCTCCTCGACGGCGAAGGCTTCGCGCTCCTCCGCCGGCGCGGCCGCGCCTTCCTGCCGCGCCTCGGCGCGGCGGCGGTTGCCCAGCAGGCGCAGCACGGTGTCGGCGGTGCGCTCCCGGAAGGGCACGCGCGCCTCGTTCTTGAGGAAGTTACGGCGCGCGAACTGGTTCAGCGCCTCGATCAGGATCGAGAAGCCGATCGCCGCGTACAGATAGCCTTTCGGGATGTGGAAGCCCAGGCCCTCGGCCACCAGCGAAAGGCCGATCATCAGGAGGAAGGAAAGGCACAGCACGACAACGGTCGGATGCGCATTGACGAAGCGGGTCAGCGGCTTGGAGGCCAGGATCATGACGCCGATCGAGATCACCACGGCCGCCATCATGACGCCCAGTTCGTCGACCATGCCGACCGCCGTGATCACCGCGTCGAGCGAGAACACGGCGTCCAGCACCACGATCTGCGCCACCACGGCGGCGAAGCTCGCATACACCCTGGAACCGGTCTGGGTGTGGGCGACGCCCTCGAGGCGCTCGTGCAGCTCCATGGTCGCCTTGAAGAGCAGGAAGAATCCCCCTATCAGCAGGATCAGGTCGCGCTCCGAGAACGAGAAGGAGCCGAGCGAGAACAGCGGCGTGGTCAGGGTGACCAGCCAGGAGACGATCGTGAGCAGGCCGAGGCGCATGCCCATGGCCAGGGACAGGCCGAGCAGGCGCGCCTTGTCGCGCTGGTGCGGCGGAAGCTTGTCCGCCAGGATCGCGATGAAGATCAGGTTGTCGATGCCCAGGACGATTTCCAGGAACACCAGTGTCAGCAAGCCCACCCAGATGCCCGGGTCGAATAGCCATTCCATGTTTTGCCTTATTTAAACGTAAAGAGATTGGGGCGCCGCAGGGACCGCGGCGCGGCCGCGAACGGCGCAGGACGCCCGGCCCGGCAGCGCGTGACGGCTGTC
>DAMCRY010000154.1:0-8793 GCA_032115075.1 Massilia sp. | reverse complement strand
GCCCAGGCCGCGCGCGCGCACAAGGCGGCCGAACTGGCGCGCCTGTTCGACGAGATTTGCGCGCCGGCGGTACAGCCGGCGCACGCAAGGGAAGAAAAGGAAGCGGACGCCGCCTGAACGCTCAGGCGGCGGTCTTGATGCCGTGCCGCCCCATCAGGTCGTACAGGGTCGGGCGGCTGACGCCGAGGATCTCGGACGCCTTGACGATGTTGCCGTCGACCCGGGCCAGGGCCTTGACGATGGCCTTGTACTCGGCCTCGTCGCGCACCTGGCGCAGGTTGATCGGTTCTTCTTCCTGCGCCTCGCCCGGCAGTCCCAGGTCGTCGGCCACGATGGTGTTCCCGTCGGCCATGATGACGGCGCGCTTGATCGTGTTCTCCATCTCGCGCACGTTGCCCGGCCACTGGTAGGCCTCGATGGCGGCGATCGCGTCCGGCGCGAAGTGCAGCGAGGAACGCGACTCCTGCCCACAGAACTTGTTCTTGAAGTGGTGGGCCAGCAGCGCCGCGTCGCCTTCGCGCTGGCGCAGCGGCGGAATGGTCACCACGATCTCCGACAGGCGGTAATACAAGTCTTCGCGGAAGCGGCCCTGGGCGCACAGTTCCTTGAGCTTCTGGTGGGTCGCGCAGACGATGCGCACGTCCACCGGAATCTCCTCGTGGCCGCCGATGCGCTCGATCACGCGCTCCTGCAGGAAGCGCAGCAGCTTGGCCTGCAGCGCCATCGGCAGGTCGCCCACCTCGTCGAGGAAGAAGGTGCCGCCGTGGGCCAGTTCGACCTTGCCCTTGGTCTGCTTGGCGGCGCCGGTGAAGGCGCCCTTCTCGTAGCCGAACAGTTCGGACTCGAGCAGGTTCTCGGGGATGGCCGCGCAGTTGATCGCCATGAAGCGCTCCTTGGCGCGCGGCGACAGCTGGTGCAGGGCGCGCGCCAGCACTTCCTTGCCGGTGCCGGATTCGCCCAGCAGCATCACCGAGGCCGAGGTCGGGGCCACCTTCTCGATGTTGCGGCAGACTTTCGCCATGCCGGGGTCGCGCGAGATCACGCCGGCCAGCGGCGAATCGGCCTGGGCCTGCTGCATGCGGCGGTTCTCCTGCTGCAGGTTGTGCAGGAAGAAGGCGCGCTGGATCACCAGGTTCAGCACCTCGGGGTCGCAGGGCTTGTGGTGGAAGTCGTAGGCGCCCATGCCGATCGCCTTGACGGCGTTGGCATGGTCCTGGTTGCCGGTCAGGACGATCACGCGCGTGTCCGGCGCCAGCGCCAGGATCTGCTGCAGGGTCGCCAGACCCTCGGTGGAGCCGTCCGGATCGGGCGGCAGGCCGAGGTCCATGGTGCACACGGCCGGCTCGTGGCGGCGGATCTGGGCCAGGGCGGCCTCGCGGTCGCCGGCCACCACCACGTCGTAGGCGTCGAGGCTCCAGCGCAGCTGCTTCTGCACCCCGGGATCGTCTTCGATGATCAAGAGTTTCGGTTTGGTCTGGGTCACGTTGTTCCTCGCTTCAAGCGGCGCGCCGGGTACGCTGGGTCCCGTCGGCCGGTGTCTCCTGTTGATGGAGCGGCAGCAGGACACGGAAGGTGGTGCCCGCACCGGGCTTGCTGCTCACCTCCAGGCTGCCGCCAAGTTCGTTGATGTATTCGCGGCTCTCGAACACGCCGATGCCCATGCCGGCCGACTTGGTCGAGTCGAACGGCTTGAACAGGCGCTCGCGGATGAATTCCTCGCTCATTCCCTCGCCGGTGTCGGCGATTTCGATCAGCGCACGGCCGGAGGGTCCCGCCGCGTCGCGCAGCAGGCGGATGGTCACCTTCCCGGTGCGCGGGGTCGCCTCGATCGCGTTCTGGATCAGGTGCCCGACCACGCGCTCGAGGCGCTCGCGGTCGGCCAGCACGCGCAGGCTCGGATCCTCGACCACCAGCTGCGGCCGCGGCTCGAAGGCGGCTTTCAGCGACACCGCCTGGGCCACCACCTGGTCCACCGCCAGCGGCAGCGGCTGTTCGGCATTGTCGGTGCGGCTGAGCTTTTGCAGCATGATCTTCATCTTCTGCACCGAGTAGTCCACGGTCTCGAGCATGTCGGCCTGGAACTCGGGATTGTCCTTGTGCTTGGCCGCGTTGGCGTTCATCAGCGACAGCTGCAGCACCAGGTTCTTCAGGTCGTGCACCACGAAGGTCGACATGCGGTTGAAGGATTCGAACTGGCGCGCCACCATCAGCGCCTTGGCGGCGTCCTGCTGGGCCAGCTGGCTGGCGGCCTGGCTGCCCGCGATCTCGAGCACGTCGATGACTTCCCAGTTCAGCTTGACCGGGCTGCGCGGGTTCTGCAGCAGCACGAAGCCGAACAGGCGCTCGTGCAGGATCAGCGGCACCACCAGCCAGGCGCGCGGGTAGCCGGCCAGCCACTCGGGCAGCTGGAGCGCCTCGTACTTGTCCGGCGTATGCGCATACTCGTGCAGGTCGACCACCCACTGGCTGCTCTCGAGGAACTGGCAGAAGGCCGAGTCGGCCGGCTCGGACGCGCTCAGTACCGGGCCCTGCCAGTGCGCCACCGGCTCGAAGCGGCCGCCTTCGACGCGCTGCCACAGCGCCCCACCGGGGCTCTCGACCAGCGCGGCGACCGCCTCGATGGCGCGCTCGCCCAGGTCCGGCCCCGGCTTGGACAAGGTGCGCGTGAAGCGCATCCACTCCTCGCGGTAGTCGTAGTTGTAGCGGTAGAAGTGCTTGCTGATGAAGACCTTCAGGCGCGCCCGGAAGCTGCCCGAGAACAGCACCCCGGCCAGCAGGATCAGGGCGGCGAACAGGAAGGTCACCTGCATCACCGTGCCCCAGTTGCCGCCGAAGTAGCGCAGGTAGTAGCCGGCCGAGCCCATCGCCAGCAGGTAGAGGGCGGAACCGAACAGGGTGGCCGAGTGGAACATCGCGCGGCGCGACACCGCCAGCGGCGAGGACCACAGCTTGCTGCGGCCCAGCGACACGGCGATCAGCGGCACGGTGAGCGCGTTGACGATGCCGCGCGCGGCCCAGATGTCGGTGTCGACGTTACGGAACAGCAGCGTGTGGCTGTACAGGTAGAAGTCGTAGGCGAACATCGCGCCGATGCCGAGGCAGGCGAACTTCACTGCCCAGCGCTCGTGCAGGGTGCGGGCGCGGTACACGTGCTCGACCAGCAGCATGCCCGACACCGCCATCGCGACCCGCGCCGCGATCGGGACCGCGCTGGAGCGCTCGACCAACGACAGGCTCCAGTAGCCGCCGAGGGCCGCGACCAGGCAGACGAGGTAGGCCACCGCGCCCAGCACCAGCACCGGCTGCAGGCGCAGCGGCATGCGGCTGGCCGGGTCGGTGAAGTGGCCGCGCAGGACCAGCAGGAACACCGACCAGGCGGCGTTGCGCAGCAGCTCGGCGCTGTCGGACAGGGGCGACCACATGCGGCCCGAGCCGGCGTCCCAGGCCAGCGCCAGGCCCCACAGGACGCTGGACAGGCAGGCCAGGCCGAGCGCGACGTCGTGGCGGCGCCGCTGGCGCACCGCGAGCGGCGCGCCCAGCACAAGGAAGCAGGCGGCTACCAGCGCGTAGCTGTAGGCCGCGATGCTGGTCAGGGAAACATCCATGGGGTCGATGGTGGCGGCGCGGGCTGTGGGCAGATCGGCGGTGGATGGAACGATGCCCGGCGGCTCGCACCGCCGGGCGCGCGGACGCTCAACGGCCGCTGCGGAACAGCACGACCTTGAGCGTGTTGATCAGGATGAGCACGTCCAGGAACAGGCTGTTGTTCTTCACGTAGTACAGGTCGTACTGCAGCTTTTGCAGCGCGTCCTCGGCCGAGGAGCCGTAGCCGTAGCGCACCTGGGCCCAGCCGGTGATGCCCGGCTTGACGCTGTGGCGCACATTGTAATACGGGACCACTTCGATCAGCTGCTCGACGAAATACGGACGCTCCGGGCGCGGGCCGACGAACGACATCTCGCCCTTGAACACGTTGAGGATCTGGGGCAGCTCGTCGATGCGGGTCTTGCGCATGAAGTTGCCGAAGCGCGTCACGCGCGGGTCGTTCTGCGCGGCCCACTGCGGCTTGCCGGCCTTCTCGGCGTCGACGCGCATGCTGCGGAATTTATGCACGAAGAAGGTCTTGCCGTCCTTGCCGACCCGTTCCTGCGAATAGAACACCGGGCCGCGGTCTTCCATCTTGACCAGCAGGGCCGCCAGCAGCATCAGCGGGAAGGTCAGCGCCAGGATCAGGGTGCTGCACACCAGGTCGAAGGTGCGCTTCATGAAGGTGCGCACGAAACTCTGGTCGAATCCGCCGCCGAACACCAGCCAGGACGGCTGCAGCGAATCGACGCGGATCTGGCAGGTCTCGCGCTCGAAGAAGGTGGCGGCGTCGGTGACCCGGATGCCCTGCAGCTTGCAGTCGAGGAGTTCCTTGATCGGGAAGCCGCCGCGGCGGTTCTGCACCGACACCACGATCTCGGACACGTTGTACTGGCGCGCCAGCGAGACCAGCGAATCGCCGTCGCGCACCTTCAGCACGTTGGACGACGGCACGCACAGTTCCTCGCCCGAGGTCGGGATGAAGCCGGCGATGTCGTAGCGGTGGTAGTTCGACTGGCGCGCCGCCAGGTCGCTGCATTCCTTGGCCAGCGGACCGCCGCCGAGGAACATGATGCGCGACTGCAGGAAGCGCGCTTCCGAGGACTTGAAGAACACCATGCGCGCCAGGAAGATGCCGGCGGCGGCCAGCGCGAAGGTCAGCGCCATCGCGCCGCGCCCGAAGGACAGCTCCGGCGCCATGTAGAACAGCAGGGCCAGGATCGCGAAGCCCATCAGGAAGGACGGCATCAGCTTCATGAAGAAGGGATGGCGCAGTCCTTCGTCGAAGTCGAGCTGGTACATCCCCATCGCGCTCATGCTGAAGATGATCGCGACCGTGAACGCGACCGCCGAGGTGAAGAAGTGCTCCAGATGGGCGGTGTCGGCCGGGTCGCCGAAGTCGAGCATGCGCACCGCGACGCCGGCGTAGGCCGCGCCCAGCAGCACCAGCACCTCGACGAACAGCAGCAGAAAGACGATCTTCGATACGTAGTGGTTAGAGATCCTGAACACGGTAGCCTCCCCGATTTCTTATTACTTGTTTGCTGGTACCTGGGCGTCCTGCGACGGCGCGAGGTGCTGCACGTACCACGCCATCGCCTGTTGCAGGCCTTCGCCGATGCGGTGCGTGGGCTGGTAGCCCAGCAGACCGGCGGCCTTTGAGATGTCCGCCTGCGAGTGACGCACGTCCCCGCGGCGGAAATCGACATACTGCGGCTGGTGCGCCTCCAGGTGCGGGAACGAGGGCAGCAGCAGCTCGCGCATCTTGCCGTACAGCTGGTTCAAGCTGGTGCGGTCGTTGACCGCCACGTTGTAGACCTGGTTCGCCGCTTCCCCCGGCGCCAGCGCGGCCAGCAGGTTCACCTGCACCACGTTGTCGATGTAGCAGAAGTCGCGGCTGGTCTCGCCGTCGCCGTTGATGCGCAGTTCCTGGTTGCGGATCAGCGCCGCCACCCACTGCGGGATCACGGCGGCATAGGCGCCGTTCGGGTCCTGGCGCGGGCCGAACACGTTGAAGTAGCGCAGGCCGATCGACTCCATGCCGTAGGTACGGCCGAACACGTTGGCATACAGCTCGTTGACGTATTTGGTCACCGCGTAGGGCGACAGCGGATTGCCGATGCGGTCCTCGACCTTCGGCAGGTCCGGGTGGTCGCCATAGGTGGAACTGGAGGCGGCGTAGACGAAACGCTTGACCTTCGCGTCGCGGGCGGCGACCAGCATGTTCAGGAAACCGGTGACGTTGACTTCGTTGCTGGTGATCGGATCGTCGATCGAGCGCGACACCGAACCCAGGGCCGCCTGGTGCAGGACGAAATCCACGCCGGCGCAGGCGCGCGCGCAGTCGTCCAGCGTGCGGATGTCGCCTTCGATGAAGGTGAAGCGCGGCCAGGCCTCGGCGCCGACGGCTTCGCGCACCAGGTCCAGGTTGTGGCGGTGGCCGGTGGCGAAGTTGTCCAGGCCGGTGACCTGCTGGCCCAGTTTCAGCAGTGCCTCGACCAGGTTCGAACCGATGAAGCCGGCCGCACCGGTAACGAGCCAGTGATAGCGGTGCTGGGTCAGGTGTTGCTGGACTTCTTGGAACTTATTCACTTTCGAACGCTTTCTCGGTGTCGCCGGCCGGGGCCGGCGGTGCCGCCGCGCGTGACGCGCCGCGGCCGGGTGCATGGCTTGATGCGGTGTTACAGGCGCCAGACGCAGTAGCCGGCTTCCTGCAGCGCCTTCGGATCGAACTGCGACTTCACGTCGATGAAGCAGCCGCCGTCGTTGAGCTTGGACTGGAAGTCCGGCAGCGACAGCGCCAGCACTTCCTTGTGCGGCACGGCGACGATGACAGCGTCGGCCTTCGGCAGGGTAGCCCAGCTCTCCAGCTTGATGCCGTATTCGTGCTGCGCTTCCTCGCCGTCGGCCACCGGGTCGAACACGTGCACGTCGACACCGTAGGATTGCAGTTCGTGGACGATGTCGGCGACCTTCGAATTGCGCAGATCGGGGCAGTTTTCCTTGAAGGTCAGGCCGATCACGTTGACCTTCGAGCCCTTGACGTGGAAGCCCGAGGAGATCATCGACTTGACGGTCTTCTCGGCCACGAACTTGGCCATGCCGTCGTTGATGCGGCGGCCCGCCAGGATCACCTGCGGGTGGTAGCCGATCATCTCGGCCTTGTGGGTCAGGTAATAGGGATCGACGCCGATGCAGTGGCCGCCCACCAGGCCCGGGCGGAACGGCAGGAAGTTCCATTTGGTGCCGGCCGCCTTCAGCACTTCCAGCGTATCGATGCCGATCTTGTCGAAGATGATCGCCAGTTCGTTCATCAGGGCGATGTTCAGGTCGCGCTGGGTGTTCTCGATGACTTTCGCGGCCTCGGCCACCTTGATGCTGGAGGCGCGGTAGACGCCGGCGGTGACCACCGATTCGTACAGTTTGGCGATGCGGTCGAGCGAGTCGTCGTCGTCGCCGGAGACCACCTTGAGGATGGTCGTCAGGGTGTGTTCCTTGTCGCCCGGGTTGATGCGTTCCGGCGAGAAGCCGACGTGGAAGTCTTCCTTCCACTTCAGGCCCGACTCGCGCTCCAGGATCGGGATGCAGATTTCCTCGGTGGCGCCGGGGTAGACGGTGGATTCGTAGACGACGATGGCGCCGCGCTTCATGTGCTTGCCGACCGAGGTGCTGGCGCCGATCAGCGGGGCGAAATCCGGGTTGTGGGCGATGTCGACCGGGGTCGGCACGGCGACCACGATGTAGTCGGCCTGCGCCAGCATGGACGGGTCGGTGGTGACGTCGAGGTGGCGTGCGGCACGCAGCTCGCTCGATGCGACTTCGCCGGTCGGGTCCACGCACTGTTTATAGTTCTCGATCTTGGCGCTGGACAGGTCGAAACCGATGGTGCGGCCCTTCTTGCCAAACTCCACAGCGAGGGGCAGACCCACATAACCCAGCCCGACTACCGCAACGACCTCATCTGCTTTCATTATCACATTCCGTTCCAGAATTGAATTTTGCAATTATGCTAACTTTCAGTTTAGCATGGAAGCATAAGTACGCTCAACTTCACCACTAAATTTATTTAACGGTAACAACACGTCAGCTGAAATGATAGCTGATTGACATGACGCACGCGTGTCATGCGTTTGCGGACTGAGGCGTAAACGGTACACAACGAGCGTACAAATGTTACGAACTCATCCGTATTGGTGATGCGATATTAGCATTTTCTGAAACACAAGTTCCAAGAAGGCACGAATCGTGCGCGCCAATTTGATAGCATTTAGCTAATGAATATTGCTTAATGGAAGTGCAACAGGCGAGCGAGCGCTTTGCTGAAGAGCTAACGGAAGAAAGGAAAGGAAGGGATGGCGCGGCTGGCGGGGATCGAACCCACGACCCTTGGCTTCGGAGGCCAATACTCTATCCACTGAGCTACAGCCGCGTTGGAGGGACAGAAAGTGATGCGAAGGATACAGTCTTTCGTCAGCGCCGTCCATGGGCATGCTCTTGCCGTGGATGAATTTCGTTACACTAGAGCAGCTTTACGACTATAATCGGCCGTTTGACGGCATTTGCAAAAAAGCATCTGATCGCAAGCGCCGGGGTGGCAGGTTTTTTTAATCGAATTAAGGAAATCATGAGCGACGCACATAACGAACACCAATCCCTGATCAGAACTCCAAAGCAACTCGTTGCTGCCGTCACAGGGTTCTTCCTGGTCATCGTCATCGGCATCATCCTGCTCGTGATCTTCGCCACCAACGACCGCCTCGAGGGCGCCGGCACCAACAGCCAGAGCGCCGAAGCGATCGCGGCGCGCCTGCGCCCGGTCGCCGAGGAAGGCTTCACCCTGGTCGATGCCAACGCACCGAAAGTCCTGCAGGCCGGCAACGCCGTGTATACGGCCGTGTGCGCCGCCTGCCACGACTCGGGCGCCGCCGGCGCGCCGAAGCTGGGCGACAACGCCGCCTGGGGCGCCCGCCTGAAGCAGGGCTACGATACCCTGGTCAAGCACGCCATCGAAGGCATCCGCGCGATGCCGGCCAAGGGCGGCAACCCGGACCTGGACAACCTCGAAGTCGAGCGCGCCGTGGTCTATCTCGCCAACAAGAGCGGCGCCTCGTTCAAGGAACCGGCCGCGCCTGCGCCGGCGGCGCCCGCAGCGGCGGCGCCCGACACCGCAACGGCGGCTGCGCCTGCGGCTACCCCTGCAGCGGCAGC
>DAMCRY010000153.1:0-8797 GCA_032115075.1 Massilia sp. | reverse complement strand
CTCGAGTTCGGCCAGGCGCGCGCTCAGGTCGAAGGGTAGGGCGCGTTCGCGCTCGCGCTCGGACGGCGCGCTCGGCACCGGCGGCTGGACGGCGCCTTCGGCCAGGCCCAGCTCGGCGTTGACGGCTTCGAGGATCTGGCTGGCGTCGGAGGGCTTGGGCAGCACGGTGGCGACGCCGCAGCGCGCCGCCATCGCCTGGGTCTCGCGCTCGGCGTAGACGGCCGAGAAGAAGACCACGCGGGTATCGCGCAGCGCGGCATCGTTGCGCAGTTGCTGGACCAGCTCGTAGCCGTCCATCACCGGCATCAGGATGTCGGTGATGACCAGCTCCGGACGCTCGGCGCGCACCAGCGCCAGCGCCTGGGCGCCATCCTCCGCTTCCAGCAGGCGGTGGCCTGTATAGCCGAGCAGCGCGCTCAGGAAGGCGCGGTTGCTCGGCCGATCGTCGACGATCAGGATCGTGGCCATCAGTGCCGCCTTCCCGGGAAGAATGCGGAGTGGCCGCAGATACATGGAACTACCGCCATGGCAACTCCGAAAAATGGCCGCGATGCGCCGGGCACAGGCGCCGGCGTCATCGCGGTCTGCGATGTCTTTATCATAATCGAGTCGTGCGTCAGCACGCCAATTCATTGCGTGCGGGAAACAAAGCTTAGCAATTATGTGTGGACAAATATACGCGAATTGTTGCATGTTGCCTATATGCAACTTGCATCGCTGCGATTGACGCGATTGCGGCGCCGTGCATGGAAAGGAATGCATCGGCTTCCGCTGGGAGGGCGGTAAATCCTTTAGAATAACGGATTACGCAAAATCCAAGGAATTCGTATGTCTATTTCCAGCACCGAGGAAATCGTTGCCGAACTGCGCGCAGGGCGCATGGTCATTCTCGTCGACGAGGAAGACCGCGAGAACGAAGGCGACCTGGTGCTTGCCGCTGATTTCGTCACGCCGGAAGCGATCAATTTCATGATCCGCCACGCGCGCGGCCTGGTCTGCCTGACGCTCACCGAAGAGCGCTGCGACCAGCTGGCGCTGCCGATGATGACCTCGAAGAACGGCACCTCCTTCGGCACCAACTTCACGGTCTCGATCGAGGCGGCCGAAGGCGTGACCACCGGGATCTCGGCGGCCGACCGCGCCCGCACCATCCAGGTGGCGGTGAACAAGGGCACGACCCCGGACGACCTGGTGCAGCCTGGCCACATCTTCCCGCTGCGCGCCCAGAACGGCGGCGTCCTGATGCGCGCCGGCCATACCGAGGCCGGCTGCGACCTGACCGCCATGGCCGGCCTGACCCCGGCCTCGGTGATCTGCGAGATCATCAAGGAAGACGGCACCATGGCGCGCCTGCCGGACCTGATCGAGTTCGCGAAAGAGCATAACCTCAAGATCGGCACCATCGCCGACCTGATCCACTACCGCAGCCAGAACGAAAGCCTGGTCGAGCGCGTGGCCGAACGCCAGCTGCACACGGTGCACGGCGAATTCCGCCTGGTCGCGTACCGCGACAAGCCGAGCGGTTCGGCCCACCTGGCCCTGGTGCATGGCGAACCTGCGCCGGGCAAGGAAGCCCTGGTGCGCGTGCACCAGCCGGTGTCCCTGCTCGACGTGCTGGGCAACTGCGCCAGCACCCACTCCTGGGACCTGGCCTCGGCCATGAAGGCGATCCAGGCCGCCGACAACGGCGTGATCGTGCTGCTCAATGCCGGCGAGACCGCCGACCAGCTGTTCGCCCAGTTCGCCCCGCGCGACACCGGCCCGCGCAGCAGCCGCGCCGCCTCGATGGACCTGCGCACCTACGGCATCGGCGCCCAGATCCTGCGCAACCTCGGCGTGGGCAAGATGCAGCTGCTCGCCAACCCGCGCAAGATGCCGTCGATGACCGGCTTCGACCTGGAAGTGACGGGCTACGTGCCGCAGCCGACCGCCTGAAGAACGGGGCGCGTCCCCGAACCGAATCACACTACTATATAGATACATACAAAGAAGAGGCCAGCCATGACGGTACCAACTTTTGAAAGCAATCTGGCGGGCGAAGGCCTGCGCATCGGGATCGTGCAGGCCCGCTTCAACGCCGACATCGGCCACGGCCTGCTGTCGTCCTGCCTGGCGGAACTCAAGCGCCTGGGCGTGGCCGACGAGGACATCCTCCACGTGACCGTGCCGGGCGCGCTGGAAGTGCCGCTGGCGCTGCAGAAGATGGCCGAGACCCAGCAGTTCGACGCCCTGGTCGCGCTGGGCGCGGTGATCCGCGGCGAGACCTACCACTTCGAACTGGTCTCGAACGAATCCGGCGCCGGCATCACCCGCATCGGCCTGGACTACGGCATGCCGATCGCCAACGCGATCCTGACCACCGAGAACGACGAGCAGGCCGAGGTCCGCATGGCGGAGAAGGGCGCGGACGCCGCGCGCGTGGCGGTCGAGATGTCGAACCTGCTGTTCGCGCTGGAAGAGCTGCAGGCTGAAGAAGAATAAGCAGTAAAGGAAACCATATGACCGACAAGACCACGCACGCCAACCCGAGCAAGAACCGCACGCCGCGCCACCGCGCCCGCGAGTTCGCGCTGCAGGGCCTGTACCAATGGCTGCTCAATAACGAACCGGCCCGCACCGTCGTCACCAACATCCGCGGCGCGCACGGCTTCGACAAGGCCGACGGCGAGTTCTTCAGCGAACTGCTGAACGGCGCCATCGCCACCTCGGTCGAGCTGCGCGAAGCGATCGCCCCGCTGATCGACCGCAACGTCGCCGAGCTGTCGCCGATCGAGCACGGCGTGCTGCTGCTGGGCGCCTACGAGCTGAAGAACCACCCGGAAATCCCCTACCGCGTCGTGATCAACGAAGCGGTCGAGCTGACCAAGTCCTTCGGCGGCATCGACGGCCACAAGTACGTGAACGGCGTGCTGGACAAGCTGGCCGGTTCGCTGCGCCCGGACGAGGTGGGGGCGGACGCGAAGCGCTGATCCGCACCGCATCTATATATAGAAGAGAAGCCACCGCGGCGCTGCCCCGGTGGCTTTTTTCATTGTCGGCCGGGGTTCGTAGGGTGGGCGGCTCCATCTGGCGATGCGATTCGCCTGCGTCGCTGGCGCCGCCCACGCGTTCGAGCGCCAAATGCACAGCCGTTCACTTTTCGCACAAGAAATGTGAACGCGTGGGCGGCATTCGGTACGCGGGCCGATCATCTGCCGCTAGAGCCGCCCACCTACGAAAGCCGACTTTGCGGCAGTTGCTTCTCGAACCAGTGATCCGCATACGGATTGTCGTTATACGCCGGAATTTCGACATAGCCATGGCGCAGGTAAAGCGCTTTCGCCTCCGGCAGGTGGCGGCTCGTATCCAGCCGCAGCACCGCCAGGCCCGCGGCACGCGCCTGCGCCTCGAGCGCCGCCAGCAGTCGCGGCGCGATTCCCATGCCGCGCAGCGCCGGCGCCACCCACATGCGCTTGAGTTCCCCGGCGCCGTGCGCCTGCACCTTGAGCGCCCCGCATCCCACCGCCGCGCCGTCGAGGCGCGCGATCAGGAACCAGCCGGACGGCGGCACCAGTTCCTCCGGATTGGCCGAGACGCTGGCCGCCGGATCGAAGCCGGTGTCGAAACGCCGCTGCAACTCTGCGAAATACTGTGCCAGGCAGGCGCGCGCCTCCGCGCCGGCCGGATCGGCTGTCTCGATGGCGCAGCGGAGCAGGGAGGATGCGTTCTTGTCCATCGCCCGACTCTAGCCAGCGCAGCCTTCGCGGTCAAGCGCGCTGCGCCGCATGCGCGGGCGCAAAAAAAAGCCACCGTCATGCGGTGGCAGCGAGGAGTGTTTTCCGCATGGCTTACAGGGTCGCCAGTGCTTCCGCATTGTGGCCGTCGGCGGTGGGAGCCGGCGCCGGGGTTTCCACCGGCTTGGCGGCCGGAGCCTGCTTGACCACGACCGGAGCCGGGGTCGGCGGGGTGAAGGTCGGCACCTTCTGGCCGCGCGCCACCTGCTTCAGGCGCTTGTACTCGGCCAGGACCTTGTTGCCGTAGCCGGAATCGGTTTCCATGTCGGCCGCGCCGACGTAGGTCTTGAGGCCGCCTTCGACCGAGCCGGTGCGCTTGACGTAGTCCTTCAGGATCAGGGCGCCGACCTTGATGTTGGCGACCGGATTCAGGGCGGCCTGCTGGCCGCCGACCTGTTCGAACTTGTCATGGTGGACCTTGGCCATGACCTGCATCAAACCCTTCGCGCCCATCGGGCTTTCCGCGAAGGGATTCAGACCCGATTCGATCGCCATCACGGCCAGGATCAGGAGCGGGTCGAGCTTGACCTCGTGCGCCGTCATGTAGGCGGTCGAGACCAGCATGTTGGCGGCGTCGCTGGCGACGCGGTAGCGTTTGCTCAGCCAGGAAGTCACCCATTGCTGCTGCTTGCTGGTGCCCAGGTGGTGGCTGTCGCTGTGCGGCGTCTCCACCGCCTCGGTAAAGGCAACGGGTGTGACCGCGGGCGCCGGCGCCGCCGGGGCGATCGCCGTGGCGACGACTTCGGGCTGGGGATCCAGCACGTCCGAGACGCGCTTGGCGACGTCTTCGTTGGTGTAGAGCAGTGCGAGCATGGCGACTGCGGAAAGACCGAAAACGGTCAGGGTGTTGCGTGCGGTGTTTGCGATACCGCGTGCCGCTTTGCCAATGGAAGACCATGTGACTGGCTGGCTGGCCATGGATTGCACGAGCCTTGCGCTCGTGATGAAACGATTGATCATCGAATTCCCCTTGTCGCGGCAAAAAAGAGCTCCTGTCACAGCGTGTAAACGCGGTGTCGGACTGCTTGCCGTGCATCAGAAATATCGTAGGTCGCCGCGTCGCGGCCGACTAACGCCGTCATTGCCTTGCTACAGCTGGCTGCTTAGAAACCCAGGCGGGTGGAACCAGTGGCTCAACAACTGTCTCGGGGGGTAGGGCAGACGCCCTGTGAAAACACTCCTCAAAATGTCATGTGGGGCCCCGACCCCGTGAATGCATGAGAACAGCTAAAATCATGTCGAAACGACTTGCCTGCCTCATCAAGTAGGACGGATTCTAGTGGCTCCTTTATACCAAGTCAATCCTAGCACGATCCGTTCTTATTACTTTTAGTTCTGATTTCTTTTCTGAAATTTTGGAAAAGCTCAACAAATCAACTAGTTGGCATGGTGCCTTCAACAACCTTATACGGTCGAGATAACGATCAAAACTTGATGAAATATTCAGATTTGCGGGACTTTATGGCTCAGCTCGAACGGATGGGCGAGCTCAAGCACGTTGGCGTACCGGTGTCGCCCCACCTCGAGATGACGGAGATCTGCGACCGCACCCTGCGCGCCGGAGGCCCCGCGCTGCTATTCGCGAAGCCGGTCGGCCCGGGCGGCGCTCCGCATACCATCCCGGTGCTGGGCAACCTGTTCGGCACCCCGCGCCGGGTGGCGCTGGGCATGGGCGCGGAAAGCGTGAGCGAGCTGCGCCGTATCGGCCACGTGCTGGCGCGCCTCAAGGAGCCGGAGCCGCCCAAGGGCTTCAAGGACATCATGGGCCTGGGTTCCCTCGTCAAGGCGGTATGGGACATGGCGCCGAAGGAAGTGCGCGGCGCGCCCTGCCAGGAAATCGTGTGGGAAGGGCAGGACGTCGACCTGGGCCGCCTGCCGATCCAGCACTGCTGGCCGGGCGACATCGCGCCCCTGATCACCTGGGGCCTGGTGATCACCAAGGGCCCGCACAAGAAGCGCCAGAACCTGGGCATCTACCGCCAGCAGGTGCTGGGCCCGAACAAGGTGATCATGCGCTGGCTGGCGCACCGCGGCGGCGCCCTCGACTTCCGCGAGCACGCGCTGGCCAACCCGGGCAAGCCCTACCCGGTGGCGGTGGCGCTGGGCGCCGACCCGGCCACCATCCTGGGCGCCGTCACCCCGGTGCCGGACAGCCTGTCCGAATACCAGTTCGCCGGCCTGCTGCGCGGCCAGCGCACCGCGCTCACCAAGGCCATCGGCAGCGAGCTGCGCGTCCCGGCATCCGCCGAGATCGTGCTGGAAGGGCATATCTATCCGGATGCGAATCACCCGTCCGGCTTCGAGCATGCGCTCGAAGGTCCTTATGGCGACCACACCGGTTATTACAATGAGCAGGACAGCTTCCCGGTGTTCACGGTCGACCGCATCACCATGCGCCGCGACCCGGTCTACCACTCGACCTACACCGGCAAACCGCCCGACGAGCCGGCCGTGCTGGGCGTGGCCCTGAACGAGGTCTTCATCCCGCTGCTGCAGAAGCAGTTCAGCGAGATCACGGACTTCTACCTGCCGCCGGAAGGCTGCAGCTACCGGATGGCGGTGGTGCAGATGAAGAAGCAGTACGCGGGCCACGCCAAGCGCGTGATGTTCGGGGTCTGGAGTTTCCTGCGCCAGTTCATGTATACCAAGTTCATCGTGGTGGTGGACGAGGACGTGGACGTGCGCGACTGGAAGGAAGTCATCTGGGCGATCACCACCCGGGTCGACCCGACCCGCGACACGGTCATGGTCGACAACACCCCGATCGACTACCTCGACTTCGCCTCGCCGATCAGCGGCCTCGGCAGCAAGATGGGCATCGACGCCACCAACAAGTGGCCGGGCGAGACCAACCGCGAGTGGGGCACGCCGATCGCGATGACGCCGGAAGTGAAGGCGCGCGTGGACGACATCTGGGGGCAGCTCGGGCTGTAACGCAGGGATCGCATGCGGATCGTGCGTCGTGTGCTCGAGGGCGCGGGTAGACTGCGCCCTCGACCACACGCATTGGAGGGTTCCGCATGAACATCCTGATGGTGCTGACCTCGCACGACCGCCTCGGCGACACCGGCAAGAAGACCGGCTTCTGGCTGGAAGAGTTTGCCGCTCCTTATTATGTGTTCCTGGACGCCGGCGCCACCGTCACCCTGGCTTCGCCGCAGGGCGGGCAGCCGCCGCTCGACCCGAAGAGCGACGAGCCCGACGCCCAGACCGAGGCGACCCGGCGCTTTCGCGCCGATCCGCGCGCGCAGGAGGCGCTGGCGAATACCGTCAGGCTCGCCGGCGTGAGCGCCGACGCCTTCGACGCCGTCTTCTATCCCGGCGGCCACGGACCGCTGTGGGACCTGGCCGAGGATGCCGATTCGATCCGCCTGATCGAGGCCATGATCGCCGCCGGCAAACCGGTGGCGGCCGTGTGCCACGCCCCTGGCGTGCTGGCGCGCGTCAAGGGCGTGGACGGCGATTTGCTGGTCAAGGGAAAGCGCGTGACCGGTTTCGCCAACACCGAGGAGGAGGCGGTCGGCCTCACCGGGGTCGTGCCTTTCCTGGTCGAGGACATGCTGGTGAAAAACGGTGGGCAGTACAGCAAAACGGATGACTGGCGACCCTATGTCCTGACCGATGGCCTGCTCGTCACCGGGCAGAATCCGGCCTCGTCGGAAGAGGGCGCGCGCGCCTTGCTGGCGCTGCTGAAGGATCGCGCCTAGGCTGCGCAAGATCCGGCCCCAAAACCGGTGGGGTCGGGTATAATGTGGACTGGCGGGCCCCTGCGCATTGTGGCATGGTTTACCTGGTCAGGTCGGGAACGAAGCAGCCAAAGCCGTTCACCGCAAGTGCCGCAGATCAGGCTCGCCTCCTTCTTCTCTCCTGTTGTCGTTCTGCTTTTCTCCCCTCATCTCGTCGTTCCACGCAGGAATGCATGCCTCATCGCGACCAGCCTCGCCGGTGCCTTGTTGCAGCAAAATCACGTCCTTCACAATATTTCGTCAAATAAACTAATTTTTCTTTTCGGAAATTGACGAATCTGATTAAATGTCATCTACCGACTTTGTAATGACAGGGGGAAGACATGCAGCATGCGGGTGTGGAACTGGCATTGAAAACAAGCCATCGCCGGGCCGACCGGCTGATGTGTGGCCTGCTTTGGGGCATGCTGATGCTTGCCTTTGCACTGGCCGGCATGCATGACACGTGGCGCTGGGCCTGGCTGGTCGGACTTCCCGTCGCCGTGCTGCCTACCGCGCTGGTCTTCTTCCACGGCGGCACCCGTGCGTCGCGCCTGGTGGTCGCGATCGCGCTGATGATCCTGTGCGCCCTGCACATCCACCAGGCGGCGGGACGCGCCGAACTGCATTTCGGCATCTTCGTCCTGCTGGCCGTCCTGCTTTGCTATCGCGACTGGTCCGTCATCGTCGCGGCGGCGGCCACCGCAGCCTTGCACCATTTTTCGTTCAACTACTTGCAGGAACTCGGTTTCGGTGTGCGATGCCTGACCGAGCCGAGCTTGGCGATCGTACTTGTGCACGCGGGCTATGTGGTGGCAGAAACGGCGGTACTGTGCTACCTCGCCCGCGTCCTGCACCGTGATGCGCTGCAGTCGGCCGAGTTGAGCGTGAGTGTCGCGACGATGGCCGTGGCCGACGGCCGCATCGACCTGCGTACCCACACCCTGCCCGCCGCCAGCCGCAGCGGCCGTGCCTTGCGCGAGGTGGTGGCCACGCTGGAGAACGCGATGTCGAGCGTCCAGGAGACGGTGCGGACGACCGGCGCGGCATCCAGCCAGATCGCGGCCGGGAGCGCGGCGCTGGCCGAGCGGACCGTCGCCCAGGCGGCGTCGATCCAGGATACCGTCGCCTCGATGGCGCAGCTGACCGGCATGGTGCGCGAGAATGCCGACCGCGCCAGCGCGGCCAGCGAACTGGCCGGCAATGCCTCCGCCATCGCGGCCCAGGGCGGCGACGTGGTGGCGCAGGTGGTCGACAAGATGTCTGCGATCGACGCTTCCTCGCGCAAGATCGCGGACA